>CAZJDL010000104.1:0-14111 GCA_964544755.1 uncultured Pseudomonadales bacterium
TCTGACTATTTCAATATTCGGCAAATATGCGCGGGTTTGGAGTGGTGTTTACACTGCCGCCAGTAAACCGAGCTACGGTTCAGATTCAGGCTCGCACAGGCGCGTAACAACGGTACCGATGCAGGCCGTCCATCAGTAGCGGCGTTCATCGATCGCTCCCACTGTTCTGTAAGTCGAGTGTCACTGCCAATGCAATTCGCCAAAACCGTGTAAGACATCTGGGTTATCTGCGATGCAGAGGGGGTGCTGTGAAAAGCTTAAGGGCGTTCGGAGAGTTTTTGGCTGTTTATGGACCGTGTCGCTGAGTTTTTCGAGCAGTCGCAAGCTTGCTTGGTGAACGAGTCGCCTTGCTGCACGTCGACGATGGATGTCAGGTTGTAGCTGGATGAAAACTCGTCTTCTATGTGATCGTACGCGGTGAGTATCGGATCATTGGCTTTTCGTGCCAGCGGGTATTCAATTAACTTTTTGAAAAGATCTGTAGCGGCCGTCGGCGAATGACTTGAAATAGTCACCCAGCGATGGATGGTTGACTTGGTCGAGATTGTCGGCTGGTCGCAAATTGCGCTCGGCGACATAGGTAGAATGCACACCGTTGTCGACCAGCACGTGGTACCACGGGTCGTCTTTCGGTGGCTTGGATTTCGCCATTTGCTCATACCATTCGTCGCTGAGCATATAGCAGGTGTCGACATCGAAAATAACACCGCGGTAACCGAACAAATCGTGCTCGACTATTTGACCAACGTAGAAAGCGGCTTTTTCGCGCATGGCGACGACTACCCGATTATGCATTTCGCTTTATAATGCACCAAATTTTGTATAAAAAAAAGCTCAAGATAATTTGCTGAGCAGAGAAATCTTGACTCACCCTGCAGTCTGTTGTGGGCCAACTCAATCAAAGGCGCGTTAAATGCCCGACCATTCCATGCGCGGCAAAGTTTGCTTGATCACCGGTGCGACCAGCGGCATCGGCAAAGCTGCCTCTCTGGCGCTGGCGCAGAAGGGCGCATCGCTGATACTGGTCGCGCGCAATAAGGAGAAAGCGGCGCAGCTTAAGCAGCTTATAAAGATGGAGACTGGCAATGAAGACGTCGATCTGATTGTTGGCGATCTGTCTTCGCAAGCCGACATTCGACGCATCGCGCAAACCTTTATCGATTCGGGCAAGCCCCTGCATGTGTTGCTCAACAATGCAGGCATCGTCAATATGAAACGCGTATTAACAGTCGACGGCCACGAAGAAATGTTCGCGGTAAATCATCTGGCTTACTTCCTGCTAACCCATTTGCTGTTGGACCGGTTAAAAGGCAACGCCTCGGCGCGCATCGTCAATGTGGCATCCCGTGCCCATGCGTTTTGCAAGAGCGGCATTAATTTCGACGATATCAATTTCGGGCATGGTTATAGCAGTGTCAAGGTTTACGGTCACTCGAAGCTGGCGAATATTCTGTTTACGCGGCAACTCGCTAAAAAGCTGGAAGACAGCAATGTGACCGTTAACTGCTGTCACCCCGGTGTGGTAGCGACAGGTCTAGGCACAAATAACGGCGTTTTAGGTAAACTTGTTATGCTGTTGATGAAACCGTTTTTGCGCAGCGTGGAACAAGGCGCCGCGACCTCGATTTACCTGGCGAGTTCTTCGGAGGTGCGAGGTAGCGGCAATTATTACGCTGACTGCAAACCCGCTAAGGTAAAACCGTGGGCCGAAGACGCTGCCGCGGCCGAGTGGCTATGGGAAATGAGTCTGGAAATGACCGGTTTGGTGGAATAAGTTGGCGCACAAACGATGAAGCAAGCCTATGAGGCCGCGAACGATAATATTCAGACGATTGCCGATCGTTTTGAGATTAATAATTTGCTGCTGGATCTGGCGACCGCGATCGACAACAAGGC
The DNA here is from genome assembly GCA_964544755.1 of uncultured Pseudomonadales bacterium. GTDB lineage: Bacteria > Pseudomonadota > Gammaproteobacteria > Pseudomonadales > JAUIET01 > JBBKXJ01. The sequence continues at coordinate 1,897 of CAZJDL010000104.1, forward strand.
GTTGCAAGCGCTGGACGATATTTTTACGCCAGATGCACTCGTCGACGATAAGGTTGGTGGAGACAAGAACGGGCAGCATGCTGAATTGAAGAAATTGCTTGCGCAAATGCCGCCATATCTCATTGCCAACGTTAATATTCGTATCGATGGCGACACTGCCAGCGGCACAACTCTGTGCCATTGTCCCGCAGAGCAAGCGGGGCAGGCGCGGTGCTATGTTGATCAGTTCCGGCGTACCGACGCGGGGTGGCGAATTGTGCGCCGTGTGCAGGCGGATGCTTGCCCTGGTTCGTGACTGAAGTCAGTTTCACAATTCACGGTACCCATCAGGGCAGGCCCCTGATCGCAAAGGCCCAGGTCAGTTTTATGATTGTTGAGCGGCGTGGGTCGTTTAATGCGTAGGGTGCGCTGCGCGCACGCGGACCACTAAACCAAAATATACCTGCAATCACTTATTCGCATGTTACGTAGGGCTTCTTGCAACGGCGCCGTGCACGAGTCAGGCGCGGTAAAGTAAGCGCGATATGTTGTATGCGCCCGCTCGCTGCCTGCTCCTGGCCTAACGTGCAGTAGCGACGCAACCCGCGCGGCAATTGCGGCGCCCGAATCTACCCAGGTTACCGGTTTAAAGAAGGCCGCCTGTAGTTCATCAATGAGGAAGGGGAAATGAGTGCAGCCGAGTGTTATCGTGTCCAACTTCTCTGCCTGCGGGTGCTCGGCGAAGGGCGCCAGTATGGCGGGTATATCCTGCGCGGCGACACCATTGCCATACAGCTTCGCCTCGGCCAATTGCACTAATTCCGAAGACCCAACCGCAATCACTTCACAATGTGCGGCGAACTCATTGATCAACTGCCGCGTGTAGTCGCGGGCAACGGTGCCCGGTGTGGCGAGCAAGCCGATGACACCGCTACGGCTACGCTCGGCAGCCGGTTTGATGGCGGGGACTACGCCGACAACGCCGGCTCGCAAGGTATCGCGAATCTTCGGCAAGGCGACGGTACTGGCGGTATTGCAGGCGACGACGATCAGATCGGGCGCCAGTTTTTTTTCCAGCACGCGCAGCACCAGCGCAACCCGCGCAACCAACTCCGCTGCGGGCTTCGTTCCGTACGGAAAGGCCGCATTGTCAGATACGTAGTCAATCGCAAGCTCGGGCAAGCGTGCGCGTACGGCGTTGAAAATACTCAATCCGCCCACGCCGGAGTCAAAAATCAATAGCTTCAAATTGGGGTTTGCGGTGTTTAGCGAAAAACTATAGTAGCAAGCGTTTGCCATTTCCCATAACGCAACGTTAGTATGGCGGCGTTTTTAATTGATCGACTCGACATGAAGATAATCACCGTCAATACCAACGGCATTCGTGCCGCCGCCAAAAAAGGTTTTTTTGAGTGGCTGCCAAAACAACGCGCCGACGTGGTTTGCGTGCAGGAGACCAAGGCGCAGCTGGAGCAGCTTTCCGACCCGATATTTCATCCAAAGGGCTATCACTGCTATTACAACGACGCCGAGAAGAAAGGTTATAGCGGCACCGCGCTGTACAGCAAGCTGGAGCCAACGCAGATTACAACGCGATTGGGCTGGGAGCTGGCGGATACTGAAGGCCGCTGGCTGCAAGCGGATTTCTCTCACACTACCGTTGTGTCGCTATATATGCCGTCGGGCAGCAGCAGCGCCGAACGGCAGGCGTTAAAATACCAGTTTATGGCCGCGATCGAACCGATCATGGACGAGTTATTCAACAGTGGTCGCGACGTGATTATTTGCGCCGACTGGAATATCTGCCACCAGGAGATCGACCTGAAGAATTGGAAAGCCAACCAGAAGAATTCCGGCTTTCTGCCGGAAGAGCGCGCCTGGTTGTCGAAAATGTACGATCAACACGGCTGGGTCGATTCCTTCCGTGTCGTTAACCAGGAAGCCGGGCGATATACCTGGTGGTCGAACCGGGGTCAGGCGCGGGCCAATAATGTTGGGTGGCGGCTGGATTACCAAATGGTGACGCCGGGGCTGGTGCCGCGTATCAAGGAAGCCAGCATCTACACGGAGCAGCGCTTTTCGGATCATGCGCCGCAGATCATGCATTATAAAGGCAAACTGGCGTAGTAAAGCGATCCACGCTACAGTGTCGATTGCTACACCAAAACGTAGAATTGTTCTATTTTATTAATATAAAGCATTGAAAAGGAAAGATAAATGAGTTTACTGATTCCATCAGCAATGGCGCAATCAGGCGCCGAAGGCTCGCCACCTGGCGCCGATATGTTTCAATTTGCGTTCTTAATTGGCCTCTTCGTGCTGTTTTATTTTATTGCCATACGCCCGCAGCGCAAACGCCAGAAAGAACACAACGCCATGGTATCGGCCTTGCAGAAAGGCGATGAGGTGGTCATGACATCCGGTATGCTCGGTAAAATTATCAACGTTGAAGACGACTACGCGACCATAAAAGTGGCCGACAATGTCCAGCTCAAATTTCAACGCGCCGCGGTACACGCGATATTGCCCAAGGGTACGCTCAAGTCGGTCCAGTGACGGCAACGGTTCATTATCCGCCGCGCCTGGCGCTGGCCCAAACCCCTACGCCGTTGCATCCATTGCGGCGGTTTAGTGCACAGCACGGGTTACCCACTATTTGGCTCAAACGCGACGACCTGACCGGTTCGGTGCTGGGCGGCAATAAGATCAGAAAACTGGAATTCACCCTGGCGCAAGCGCGGCGGGAGGGCTGCGACGTGTTGCTCACCTGCGGTGGCGTGCAGTCCAACCATTGCCGCGTCACCGCGTTGCTGGGTGCCCAGCTCGGTTTCGAAGTGCACCTCGTGCTGCGCGGCAAAGAACAAACCCCGGCGGATGGCAACCTGTTACTCGACCGGCTGGCCGGTGCGAAAATCAGCTATCACGCGGTTGCCGATTATCAGGCGAATTTAGCGGCAATTTTTGGCCAACTGACGCAAGACTATGCGGCGCAGGGTCGAAAGGCGTTCACGATTCCGGTCGGCGCCAGCGACGCGATTGGCGTTTGGGGCTACGTCGCGGCGTGCGAAGAACTTGGCAATGATTTCGCCAGCCATGCGATTCAACCACGACATATTGTCAGCGCGACCGGTTCCGGTGGCACCCAGGCTGGCCTGACCGCCGGCGCCTACCTGTTTGACTTAGGCGCGCAGGTGTGGGGTATCAACGTCTGCGATGACGCAGCGTATTTCATGCACAAGGTCGGCAGCGACCTGCGTGATTGGCAACAGCGTTATGAGGTTGCGCTCGAGGTCGAGCAGTTATCCATTCGTGTCATCGACGGTTACGTCGGCGCGGGCTATGGCAAGGCGAGTAACGCCGTACTGGAAACGATTCATGAAGTTGCCCGGCTGGAAGGCGTCGTTTTCGACCCGGTCTACACCGGCAAGGCGTTTGCCGGTATGGTGCAAGAGCTAAAAAATGGCCGCTTTGGTGATGGCGACTGCGTGTTTATCCATACCGGCGGCGTGTTTGGAATATATCCGTACAAAGAGCAGTTAATAGATATTTTATAAAGCAAGCATAATCCATTAAATCATAAGAAAATTGTTATTTTACACTCGCGATATTCAATAGGCGTCGTAACGAAAATTAACTCGTTTGCTGACGCTGGTTAATAAGTCATAGGCAATCGTGTCCGCACGCGCTGCCACTTCATTCACTAGTAAATTCTTGCCCCACAACTCGACAGTATCACCTACGGCGTAGCGCGGATGATCCGTCAGGTCGATGGTAATCGTATCCATCGACACGCGTCCCGCTAGTGGCACGCGCCGCCCATTGAGCAGCACCGGTGTTCCGTTGCCTGCATGGCGCGGATAACCGTCGCCATAACCAATGCCGATGGTGCCGATGCGGGAATCGCGCTGCGCTTGCCACGTACCGTTATAGCCGACGCGTTCGCCGGCTTTAATGAGGTTGACAGCGATCAACGGTGCTACCAATGTCATCACCGGTTGCAACCCGCCATTGCTTTTGTCGGCGCTGAAAGGTGAGGCCCCGTAGAGCATAATGCCGGGCCGCACCCAGTCAAAATGGCTGGCCGGCCAGCGCACGATTGCAGCCGAATTTGCCAGACTCCGTTCGCAGCTGATCTCATTCGTTAGATTAATAAAGCGCAGTAACTGCTCGCTGGTCTTCGCCTCGTCGGCTTCCGCGCTGGCAAAATGCGACATAAGAATCAGTTCGCGCGTGTTACGGCTGATGGCAGCTTGCTCGATAAGTCGGTGCACCTGCTGTGCATCGTCGCACGGCAGGCCGAGGCGATGCATGCCGGTGTCCAGCTTGAGCCAAATGTTGACAGGCGCGGGCAAATCCATGCGGCAAAACGTTTCTATGGCGGCGGTTTGATGCAGCACCAGGTCAAAGGCGTGGGTAGCGCACTGCTGTAGCAACGCAGTGGTGCACTGCTCGCTTAAGATAACAACACGTCGCTCGGAGCAATGCTGGCGTAGCGTCAGTGCTTCGTCGAGCCGAGCGGTCGCCAGCGCATCGGCGCTGGCGAGGGCTTGCGCGACTTGCAACAAACCATGCCCGTAAGCGTTGGCCTTGACCATAGCCAGCACTTTGGCTTGTGGCGCAAGGCTTTTGGCGCATGCCAAATTGTGCCGCAGGGCTTGAGTATCGATCCGTGCGACGACTGTCATACGCTGGATTTAATCAAACTGGTGAATGATATGGCAAACATCATGATAGTAAGCAGCACCAAATAAATTCAGGTGATTGAGCAAGTGGTACAGGTTATAGAGCGGCACGCGCTCTCGCCACCCCGCCCTTAACGGGTGAACCTCCTCATAGGTGCGATAGAACTGCGCGTCGAAGCCACCAAACAGTAGCGTCATGGCAATATCTGCCTCGGCCCATCCCCAATGAGCGGCGGGGTCTATCAATACCGGGTCGCCATTCTCGTCGCTAATGACGTTGCCGGCCCAAAGATCGCCATGCGTCAGGCTGGGGGCTTGCTGCGGAATCAGTTCCGGCAGGCGAACCAATAATTGTTCCAGAGCGCGAAGATCATTCTGTGGCAACTTGCCGTCGTCATATGCCAGGCGTGCCGAGTGCGACAGGCGTTGCTCGGCAAAAAAAGCATAACCGCAAGCGGTTTTTGGATTTGGCTGCACGGTAGCGCCACAATAGTTGTCGTGCTCGAAACCGAAACATGGTGCTGCCTTGCTATGCAGCGTGGCAAGCTCAGCGCCCAGCGTACGCCAATAGCCGGCGTTGATGGCTCTGCAGTCGATAAATTCCAACACAATATACGTGCTTGAACAAAGTAATACCGCGGGAATACGCAGCGCTCCGTGCGTTGCCAAAGCGGCCAGCCCAGCCGCCTCGGCGGTAAAAAAATTGCTGGGTACCGCCGCATTGTGCTTCACAAATACCGATCGCTGATCGTCAAGGTAAACCTTGTAAGCGGCCGATATGCTGCCGCCGCTTAAGTTTTCAACACGACTGATCTGCGCACCTAATTCGGCGGCGATCTCGGCAAACGACTGTGGCATTATCGGAGAACGTATATAATCAGCGTTGAGCTAATCACACTAGCACAGAATATGGCGGCAATGGCAGAGTTAGGCAATCGGTTGGTGGTCGCGATTTCGTCGAGGGCGCTGTTTAACCTCGACGCCAGTCACGCAGTCTATGAAAACGAAGGGTTGGAAGCCTACAGTCAATATCAAATTGAACGTGAAGACGAGCCGCTGGAAGAGGGCGACGCGTTCCCGCTGGTGCGCAAGTTATTAAACATCAATGATGCGCTGGGCGGCGAACGCCGCGTTGAGGTGATTCTGCTGTCGCGCAACAGCGCCGATACCGGTTTACGTATTTTTAACTCGGTACAATACCACGGGCTGGATATCAGCCGCGCCGCTTTCTGCAGCGGCCAAAGCCCGCATCGCTACGTGTCGGCGTTTGGTTCGCACTTGTTTCTATCAACCGACGCCGACGATGTGCGCTTCGCGCTGGAGCAAGGTATTGCGGCCGCCACGTTATTGCCGAGCAAAATAGCGCAGAGTGATGCTAACGTATTGCGCTTTGCGTTCGATGGTGACGCGGTGTTGTTCTCCGACGAAGCGGAACAGATTTACCAGCAGGACGGCTTGCGTGCGTTCGCCGCAAGCGAAAAGGCGGCCGCGCACAAACCGCTTAGCGGTGGCCCGTTCAAGGCATTTCTGGCGGCCTTGCAAAAATTACAAGGCGAATTTGCACGCGATGAGTGTCCGATTCGAACCGCGCTCATTACGGCGCGCTCGGCGCCGGCACACGAACGCGTGATCCGCACGCTGCGCGCCTGGAGTATTCGCATCGACGAGTCTCTATTTCTTGGTGGCATGCCGAAGGCCGAATTCTTGCGTGCCTATGGTGCCGACGTATTCTTTGACGATCAGCGCGGCCATTGTGATTTGGCCAGCCAACATGTTGCCACGGGGCATGTGCCGCACGGCGTGACGAACAAGACTGGCGGAGAGGCTAAGTAAAATCTTTAAGTGGTATTTTGTGCCACGGATGCTAAAAGTAAGCGCTACGCGGTGGTAAAGCGCGTTGATTGCGGCTATTCTCCAGTAGCATAGATATTAATATTTTTATACTCAAGAGGCATATGCCATCTGGAGGCGCGGTGCGCATGAAGCTACAGCAGCTACGCTATATCTGGGAGGTCGCTCACCACGACTTGAATGTATCGGCGACCGCCCAAAGCCTGTATACCTCGCAACCCGGAATCAGCAAACAAATCAGACTGTTGGAAGACGAACTGGGGGTCGAGGTGTTCGCGCGCAGCGGCAAACACCTGACGCATGTCACGCCGGCAGGCGAAGCGATTCTGAAAACCGCTGGCGAAATTCTGCGCAAGGTAGACAGCATCAAGCAGGTCGCGCAAGAGTTCAGCAACGAGAAAAAAGGCAGCTTGTCGATCGCCACCACCCACACCCAGGCGCGTTATGCCTTACCGTCCGTCATTGAAGCATTTATTGCCCGCTACCCCGATGTATCGCTGCATATGCACCAGGGTACGCCCATGCAAATCGCTGAAATGGCCGCCGACGGTAGCGTCGATTTTGCCGTGGCAACCGAGGCGCTGGAGCTATTCAGTGACTTGATTATGATGCCGTGCTACAAATGGAACCGCTGCATTATTGTACCGCGAGATCATCCGCTGGCGCAGTTGTCGTCGTTGACCCTGGCCGACGTTGCCGCTCACCCTATCGTCACCTATGTGTTCGGTTTTACCGGCCGCTCCAAACTCGATGAGGCGTTTATCGACCATGGCCTGACACCCAAGGTTGTGTTCACCGCAACCGACGCCGACGTAATTAAAACCTATGTACGGCTTGGTCTCGGCATTGGCATCGTCGCCCAAATGGCGTACGACGAAGAACTGGATCGCGATTTAGTCGCGCTCAGCGCCGCGCACTTGTTTACGCCCAGCATTACCAAAATTGGTTTTCGCCGCGGCACATTTTTGCGCGGTTACATGTATGAATTTATCGAGCTGTTTGCGCCACATCTCACCCACACGGTGGTAGAGGAAGCCTATCAACGGCAAACCCGGGTGGAACTGGAAGAGTTGTTCGGCCATATCGAGTTGCCGGTTTACTAGAGCGCAGTACTCCTTCTGTCGCTTTTGCTCGCACGCCAAAACCGCTAGACTAGCGCCGTTTTTCTTATTCAGTAGGCGGTCTGTAGTGGAAATGGCGTGTTTGGATCTCGAAGGGGTTCTGGTTCCCGAAATCTGGATTGGTTTTGCCGAGCGCACTGGCATCGAAGATCTGAAAGCCACTACCCGTGACATTCCCGACTACGATCAGCTCATGCAACAGCGCCTGCGCTTGCTCGACGAGCACGGACTCAAACTCCAGGATATTCAAGCGGTGATTACCGAGATGGCGCCCATGGCGGGCGCGGTCGAGTTTCTCAACTGGTTGCGCGAGCGCTTCCAGGTCGTGATCCTGTCGGATACTTTTTATGAGTTTTCGCAACCGCTGATGCGCCAGCTCGGTTGGCCCACGTTGCTGTGCCACCGGCTGGAAATAGCCACCGACGGCCGGGTTGCCAATTACCATCTCCGGCAATCGGACGCTAAGCGCTGCGCTGTGCAGGCTTTCCATCAATTGAATTATCGCGTCGTGGCGGCGGGTGATTCGTATAATGATACGACTATGCTGGCCGAAGCCAATGCTGGCATTTTATTCAAGGCGCCCGCCAACGTGATCGAGGAATTTCCGCAGTTTCCAGCGGTTCACGAATACTCTGCGCTACAGCAGGAATTTAGTAAGGCTAGTGATCGAAGTTTGACGTGAGTCCTTAGGGCCTGGTAACACTATTGCCACCATCATTGTTGGGCCCGCAAAGTTTTCAACAAACGTCCGATCTTGTGTGCGATTTCCTGGTACTCGGCCGCTACGGTTGAATCAGCCACCAGGCCGCCGCCGCCCCAGCAATACAATTGCCCAGCATGGCACAATATTGTGCGAATCATAATGCTGCTATCCATATTGCCATCGTAACCGGCGTAAAACATTGAGCCGCAGTATACGCTGCGTCGGTACGGCTCCAGTTCCTCGATAATTTCCATGGCGCGCAATTTGGGCGCGCCGGTAATCGAGCCGCCGGGAAAAGCGGCGCGCAGTGCGTCCAGCGCATGCAGTTCGGCGCGTAACTTCCCTTGCACTGTGCTGACCAGATGATGTACCGCGGCGAAGGATTGCAATTCGAACAATTGTGGCACCGTCACGCTGCCCGGCGCGCAGGTCTTGCCAATGTCGTTGCGCAGCAGATCGACAATCATCAGGTTTTCGGCACGGTCCTTTTCGCTATCGCGAAGCCACTGCGCATTGGCGGCGTCTGCGGCCGGATCGGTAGCGCGCGCGGCCGTTCCTTTGATTGGCTGCGTTGTCACCCTGCCGTCTTGCACGCTGAGAAAGCGTTCCGGCGAAAAACTGACGATGCTTGTGTCGCCGAAACGGAAATAGGTTGAGAAAGGCGCGCTGGTTTGTGCGCGCAGCTTTAAGTAAAGCGCCGTGGGGTCGCCCTGGTAGCGCGCCGAGTAACGTTGCGAAAGGTTAATTTGATAGCAATCACCGGCCTGAATATAGTTTTGCACCTGATCAAAGGCGCGCGCGTATTCGGTGTAGGACCAGGCAGCACAAAGTTTAGAAGTAAGGGCGAAGGTTGCGGGCGCACCGCTGCGCTGCGGCTCGGCTAACTCTTCCAGCAGATCCAGCGCGTGTTGCGCGCTGTCGTCGAGACGCTGGCACACAAACCGGCTTTTGCGTAATTGATGATCTTGTACCAGCGCCCAGTCGTACAAGCCGATTATGCAATCAGGCAGCTTGTAGTCTGCGCTGGCGGTGGTGGGCAAGCGCTCGTAGCAACGACCCAGATCGTAGCTTAAATAGCCGATGGCGCCGCCACTGAAAGGAAGGGCGGGGTGTGAAGCGTACTCTGCGCTCGACAGCAGATCGGTCAGAACGCCGAGCGGTTCAGCGGCAAACGTTTTGCTTTCCGTTACGTTATTGAGCCGGGTGACTCCGGCGCTGGAATCAAGCCATCGGCGTGGCGCGGCGCTGAGAATATCGTAGCGCCCGCGTGCACTGCCGTTGCTGTCAAGCCAGACCGGCAGTGGCATTCCGCGCAGCTTGTCAAAGTAGTCGGCGCTATCTTCCATATAGCGCAACTCTTTAACATATAAACGGTTTTTCATGTCGAAAAACTTCCGCTGTGACGCGCGCATTGTAAGGCTGGCGGCGGACCATAGACAATGGGCTAATTGACAGAGTTGGGTATTGTAATTATCTTATTGCGCATAGTGCTGGTGCCGGTTTGGTTGGCGTCACCGCACACGTGAATAGCAAAAACAAGGCTGACTTCATGGCGAAAACCGAACTTGTCCACCCGTCTCTCGAAAATCCGTTCAGCGAAAATAAAGAAATCGATTTTAGCATCCCCGGCCAAATCGACGCCGCTCCCGGTGCATATGAAAAAGCCTTGAAGGAGGGTTTTGACTTACAGCAACGGCCGCGCAATGCCGCCGGCGTTGTAAATATTCAAAAGCAACACCTAAAACAGCGCATGACGATTTGGGAGCGAATCGCGGTGTTAACCGACGCAAAGCCGACCATACTGTTTCAGAACTGGGGCGAAAATTTGGATGGTGCTTCGCTGGTAACGGCGACTATCAAAATCGGCGGGCGCGATGTCGCACTGTACGGCCACGATTTTACCGTGCGCGCCGGTTCCATGGACGCCACTAACGGAAAGAAGCTGGCGCGCCTGTTCGAGCTGGCGGGGCAGCGTAAAATTCCTTTAATCGGCATCAATGACAGTGCCGGTGCGTTTGTGCCGGCCGGCGTCGGTGGGCTCGACGGCTACGCCGAAGCCTTTGCCGCGCTGCGTAAAATCAGCGGCGTGGTGCCCAGCATTATGTGCATGCTGGGTTTCAATGCCGGCGGTGGTTCCTACCTGCCGCGGCAGGGCAGTTTCCTGATTCAGCCCCACAATACATTTTTTGGCCTGACCGGGCCGGGCGTGGTCAAATCGGTGCTGGGCGAGGATGTCACGGCAGACGAATTGGGCGGCCCCAACGTGCATAGTCAGAGTGGCGTGACCGACTTTGTCGTGCAAGATGAAGTCAGTGCGTTGAAATTGGTTGGTTCGCTACTACGTTATTTGCCCGACAACAACGCTGAGTTCGCGCCGTTTCAGCCTACCTCTGACCCGATCAACCGCAAGACCTGGGATATCGACCTGCTATTGAGGAAAGCCTTTAATTCACCGACGGGTTTTAGTACGCCGTTTGATGTCAGTATTATCATCCAGCAACTGTGTGATCATGGTGACTATTTTGAAATTCAGCCGCAGCGTGCGCGCAATACCATTACCGCGTTTGGACGCATGGGAGGCCACGTCATTGGCTTTGTGGCGAACAATAGCGCGGTGGCGTCGGGACAGATCGATATTGACGCCGCGTATAAAAACGCACGCTTTATACGGTTCTGTAATATTTATAATATCCCCATGATCTTTATGGAAGACACCACCGGCTTTTTGCCGGGCAAGGAGCAAGAGGCTGGTGGCGTCGTACAGGCCGGTCGCGCCATGCTGGACGCTATTATAGATTTGCGCACACCGCGCTTTCTGGTGCTTCTGCGCAATGCCTTCGGTGGCGCCTATGCGTCTTATAACAACTATCCCACCGGCGCGGATTTCGTGATCGCATTGCCGACGACACGCGTCGCGGTAATGGGGCCAGCGGGCGTTGAATTCGTGTACAAAAAAGAGTTACGCGCGATACGCTCCGAGGCGCAGCGCAGAATCGTCGCCGAGACGCATGCGCTGATCGAAAAGGGCGGCAGCAAAAAGGCCGCGCAACGTGCAGCGAAACTAAGCGTCGACGCCTGGTTAAAAGCGCGCGAGACTGTTCTCGCAACGCGTTACGAGCGCGAGCTAATGAATCCCAACGAAGCGTTGAGCCTCGGTTCCGTTTCACAAATCGTTATGCCATGCGACCTGCGCACAGTGCTGGCGGAAAACATGAACTTTCATTTGCAACATTATATGCCGGAACCGATGCAGTCGTTGCAGCGGGAATTCCATTAGTTAACATCGGCGTCTTCGAGGTTTTAACGCGTGCATACCAGCCAAAAATATTACATTAATAACTCGTTGATTCATCGCGACCGGCGCCTGGCGAATGCTGGTGATTGGGCCAAAAGTTTTTCCTGCGTAGATGTGCGCCCACTGATTATTTGTCGCGGGCCGATTCGCAAGGAAGCCATGCAAGTATTCACTGAAATGGGGATCGAACATTATGGCATTTTGCTTTCCGAAAAAGATTCCATCGTTTACAAGCACGCGCTGGCGCCCGAGCTGCGCACGTTGACCGACCCGTCGCGTGTACACCGTGTGCCGGATTACAGCGGCGCCAGCAAGGAAGCGCGGGTACAACGCATCAACCAAATCGTCGGCATTGCGCAGGATAATAACTACAACTCGATCTTCGCCGGCTACGGTTTTATGGCCGAAGACGAAGATATGGTCGGCGCCATGGAGCAAGCAGGATTGATTTTTATCGGGCCGTGTTCTAAAACCGTGCGTGGCGCCGGGTTGAAGGATGAAGCCAAGCGCACGGCGTCGCAACTGGGCGTTAGTGTTACGCCGGGCGTCGATAATGTCACGTCGATCACTCTCCTTAAAAAATG
>CAZJDL010000105.1:0-13850 GCA_964544755.1 uncultured Pseudomonadales bacterium
TCCAGCGCTTTTGACAATACCGATGGTCCCTCCTTTAAGGCCCATATAAAAAGAATAGAATCGCTTTATGTTGATCTGGCCATTCTTGCCAACGGCGGCAACAAAACCCATGCTGCTGCATCACTGGGTATTTCCAGTGCGACATTACACAGAAAAGCAACGCGCAAGCGCCAACAGCACGTTGCGCAACCTGTCGCTAGAGCCAAAGCACAAGCCATCGATTTCATTCCGTCGCGTATGTAACGCCGACTAACCTGGAGAAGTAAATGTTAAGAGAAAAACTGTTCGTCGTTCTGTTGCTGCTGAGTGTTAACGCCGTTGCTGACGATTTCGACGCGGTAAAAGCCAAGCTGGAAACGGCCATGACGGCCGATATCCGAACCGAGGAGGAAGTAGCCCGTGACGCCAACCGGTTGCCGATAGAAACGCTGGATTTTTTTGGTCTGCGCGACGACATGAAAGTGGTCGAGTTGATCCCCGGTGGTGGCTGGTACACGAAATTGCTGGCGCCAGTGCTGGCCGAGCAAGGTGACTTTACGGTTGCGTTGGGCAGCGGTCGCGTCGAAGCGCTGCTAGGCAAGCCCGGCTTCGACAAGGTCAAGGTAACGGCCCGGGATGCGGAATTTAGCCGGCCCGAGGGCTCACGTTTCTACGAACTGAAAATGACCGGGCTCGGGGTCAAGAAAGCCGATATGGTATTAACTTTTCGCAATTACCATAACTTTGACGCCGCGGGCCGTAACGCCATGAACGAGGCCGTATTTGCGGCGTTGAAGCGCGGTGGCACCTATGGCGTGGTAGACCACACAGCCCGGCACATGGAGCCGCCCAGTGGCGAAAACCGGCGACGCATGGATCCGGTGTTAGCCATTAAGGAGATTCAGGCCGCAGGATTTGAATTGGTAGACTTTTCCGACCTGCACTACCGGCCAGACGATGAACTGCGGTATGAAGTGGGGCGCAAAACGGTAACAGGTAATACCGATCGCTGGACGTTGAAGTTCCGCAAGCCTTAATGACGGGCCGTTAAGCTAACCTTACAGTGACATAAAAAATGGGAAGCAAGCGCCTTTGAGCCTATGAATTATGAATAAAGACACTAGATTCGGAATATAACATGGCGTCTTCCACCCGTTTATTCGATTCCTTTCAGTTAGGTTCCGCCACGTTAAGCAATCGCATCGTGATGGCGCCCATGACGCGTGGTCGAGCTGGCGACGGTGATGTCCCGACCGAATTGCAAGTTGAATACTATAAACAACGCGCCAGCGCCGGTTTGATTATTACTGAGGGTACCCAGCCGAGCCGCCACGGCAAGGGCTATTGCCGCACGCCGGGTATCCATACCGCCATGCAGACTTTTGGTTGGAAAAAAGTCACCGACGCGGTGCACGCAGAGGGCGGCAAGATATTTTTGCAAGTCATGCATTGTGGGCGCATTGCGCATCATGCCAACAAAGATGACGACGCGGAAACGGTAGCGCCGTCAGCGGTTACCGCCAACGGCGAAATGATTACCGAGCGTGGCATGTTGCCATTTGACGAGCCGCGCGAGCTGGCGCTGCATGAAATTCCAATTGTTATCGAAGAGTTTTACCACGCGACCGACAACGCGCTGGCCGCCGGGTTTGATGGTGTGGAGCTGCATTGCGCCAGTGGTTATCTGCCGATGCAGTTTTTATCGACGGGCACCAACAAGCGCGACGATCCCTACGGTGGCAGTGTGTTAAATCGCTTGCGGTTTGTGGTTGAAGTGCTCGAGGCGATGACCAGCGTGCGCGGCCCTGAATGCGTCGGTTTGCGCATTTGTCCGGGCAATCCTTTTAATGACTGCTTCGACGATGACCCGGTAGAAACCTATCGCAACCTGCTAATGCATATCAATCCACAAGGCCTGGCCTATGTGCATGTGATTCAATCACCGCTGCCCGACCTGGACGCCTACGAGCTGGCGCGCGAATATTTCCTCGGCGCGCTGATCCTTAATGACAGCCTGGATTATGGCAAGGGTAGCGAGCTGGTGCAGCAAGGAACGGGTGACTTGGTGTCGTACGCTCGACACTACATTGGCAACCCGGACTTGGTCGAACGTTTCAAAAACGACGCCCCACTGAATGCATTTGATGCCAGTACGCTGTATACGCCTGGCGCCAAGGGCTATATCGATTATCCGTTTCTGTAGCAACAAACGGCGAGTGAATCAGACTGAGTGATTGTCGGCGTTAGCCTGCTGCTCGCCATTGGCAGAACCGGCAGAATTTTTGCGCGCCGCTACCGGCGTCCTGTCTTTAGTGTATTTTCTGCACGCAAAAAAAACGCCCGGTACGGCTGGGCGTTTTAGTTTTAGAAAGCCAGCTTGTGGCGGGCCTACTGCTCTAAATAGTCGCTCGTTACTGCTTGACTACCACGAGCGGAAAACCTTTTGTTGCGCATTTCTTATTGCCAACTTCGTGCGCAAGGTCTTTTTGTTTAGGTCTCAAGTGGAATAGTAGTGTATATCGCGACTAATGGAAGACAGGCTATGTAAAGCATTGTAAATATGACAAATACGAGGTGCGCGCAGGCAGCTTGCAGCGTGCGGGCTGATTGATAAAATAGACGGTAACGACGATCGCTAGATGTGGCACGCTTGCCAGCGCAGACGGTAAGACGGCACCGCATTGCCCAAGCCGACATGAAAAGTCTCAGCATTTTGGCGAGTTTGCGCTGCATGTCCGCGCAATTTTTACAACAAGCCGGTATAAATCTGCTACCTTTACCGAGTGAATAGTATTTGCACTTCAATGGCCCTTTTGTATAGTCGGAAGCTTTCATGTTTCTGCGCTCTGCTGCTCGTTGCGGCGGGCGTGCAAGCACTGACCTTCGACTTGCCTCCTAACGGTGATGATGTGGTGGGCGATCCCGCTTATGTCGTCTCGCACTACGAAGATACGTTGCCCGCGATTGCGATGCGCTACGGATTGGGTTACCGCGAAATTGTGACCGCCAACCCGACGCTAAATCCTTGGCTGCCGGGTGAGGGTACCAAGGTTAACCTGCCTACGCGTTTTGTATTGCCACCGGGAGAGCGCAGTGGCGTGGTACTGAATCTGGCCGAACTGCGCCTGTACTATTACCCGCCTGGCAAAAATACGGTTGTCACCTATCCGATTGGTATCGGCCGGGAAGGTTGGACGACCCCGGAAGGCAGCACCAAAATTACCTTTTCGGCGCATAAGCCAACCTGGTATCCGCCAAAATCGATTCGCGAAGAGCATGCGGAAGAGGGTGACGAGTTGGGCCTTTCCGTGCCGCCAGGGCCAGACAATCCGCTGGGAGAATACGCGATATACCTGAACTTACCGGGTTATTTAATGCACGGTACTAACAAGCCATTGGGTGTGGGGATGCGGGTTAGTCATGGCTGCATTCGCCTGTACCCGGAGGACATCGAGCAACTTGTGAAGATTGTGAAACGGGGGACGGCAGTCAATATTATAAAAATGCCGTACAAGGCAGGGTGGCGCCAAGGCCGCCTGTATCTAGAAGCGCATAAACCGCTGGCAGAAGAATTCGAACAGAGCGGGCTGGATTTGACGCGCATGGTCGCTACCGTGATTGATGCACATAAGAATCATGAAGCAGCAATCAATTGGGATTTAGCAGAACAAAGCGCACGCAAACACAGCGGACTTCCGGTACCGATCACGGCACCGGAAGTCGAGGATATCGTAACAAACTAACCCGTTACTTACTTGCGGCAGCAGCTTTCCGTTAGACGCTGCGAAGTGGTTACTGCTTCGTTCGCGCTGTCTTGCGCAGCTGTGGCGGCGCTTTGCGCGCTAGCCGCATCCGATTGTGCGCTTTCTGCGGTGGACATAGCCGCGTCAGCGTCAGCCTGGGCTTTGGCAACCGCCGCGTCGAGGGCGTCCAGGCGTTCGGTTGGATTTGACGCACAACCACTCATGATGATCACAGCTAACCCGGCAGTAGCAACAGCCAGTTTCGAACGATTCAATTTCTTCATGGATAACTCCTAAAGTTGTTTTTGGTACCGGCGCTCAGCGCATGCCTCCACATTGAGCTGGGCGCCATTATGCATGTTCAAACTTAAGATTTGAATACTTAGTTATGTGTAAATATTTGATAGTTTTAACAATCGCAAATAATAGCGCCCCTAAGTCGAGGTGATCACGAGAAACGTGACGGCGTTCTCATTCTTACCGGTTCTAGCAGCTGCAGTTATTAACACCGGGCCCAAGCGCTGATATGACGGTGCGTTTGGGCGATGGCCTGGCGGCTGATTTCAAAACGGCACAAATTGCCGTGCTAGCATTCGCGGCTGCCGCAGCTCCATGCTGCTTTGTTACTCTCCACTACGGAACAGTTAAAATTTTCAAGCCGTCGGTGCCACCGTGCTTGCCGGCTAGCGAGCCTTTGGTGAGTAATACGTAATTGCCCGGCTCGACCAGCTCACGGCGTTGCAACTCTGCTAGCGCTGCAGCGCTAAGCTGTTCGGGAGTGTATTCCTGTGAGTCGAAGGGAATGGCAGTCACGCCACGATATAGCGCCACGCGCCGGCGCACGTGGAGATGGCGACTAAAGGCATAAATGGGCAATCCTGAACTTAAGCGTGACATCCATAGCGGCGTGGAGCCGGATTCCGTCAAACATATTACCGCTGCAACACCCTCCAGGTGGTTGGCGGCAAACATGGCCGACATCGCAATGGCTTCGTCGATGCGCTCAAACTCATGATCCATACGGTGCGCGGCGCGGCGAATCGAAGGTTGCTTTTCGGCACCGATACAGGTGCGAGCCATGGCTTCGACCGAGGCCAGCGGATATTTTCCCGCCGCGGTTTCGGCTGACAGCATCACCGCATCGGTGCCGTCGAGCACTGCGTTGGCGACATCAAATATCTCGGCGCGGGTTGGCAGCGGGCTCTCAATCATGGATTCCATCATCTGCGTCGCGGTGATCACGCAACGGGTCAACTCCCGCGCCCGCTGGATCATGTATTTTTGCACGCCAATCAGTTCGGCGTCGCCGATCTCAACGCCGAGGTCGCCACGCGCGACCATGATAGCGTCGGATGCGTTAATAATATCGTCTAACAGTCTTTTACTGGCGACAGCTTCGGCGCGCTCGATTTTAGCGATCACGCAGGCCTGGCTTTTCAGTTTGCGCATGTGATCGCGCGCCTGCACGATTTCTTCCGGCTTAGATGGGAACGACACGGCGATATAGTCAACACCGATGTCCGCCGCGGTTTGCATATCGGCAAAGTCTTTTGCGGTTAATGCCGGTGCCGCAAGGCCGCCGCCGAGCCGGTTAATGCCCTTCTTGTTCGATAAAATACCCGCCATGATAACGCTGCACTCGACCCGCGTTGCGGTGACGTTCTCGACCTGCAGCCGAATACGTCCATCGTCGAGCACCAGGTTATCGCCAGGCCTGCAAAAAGACGGTAGCTCTTTATAGTCTATGCCCACTTCGACGTTGTTGCCGGCGTCGTTGTGCAACGCGGCGTCCAGCGCAAAGGCTTGGCCCTGTCTTAAATGAACAGGCCCCTCGGCGAAATTTTGAATGCGTATCTTCGGCCCCTGCAGATCGCCCATCAGGGCCACCCAGGTTTCATACTTGCGGGCCAGTTCGCGCGTTTGTTGGGCGCGCCGGATGTGATCCGCGGCCGTGCCGTGGGAAAAATTTAGCCGGAAAACGTTGACGCCAGCAATGACAAGTTGCTCCAGAACGCCTGGTTCGTCGGTTGCCGGGCCCAATGTTGCGACTATTTTTGTGCGTCTTGCCACGGTATCTCCTGATGTGCGTAAAGAATTGTTCTGGGCTAATTGCGCAGTTTACTAGGTTCTCGCGTTGAGCGCGTTACGCTCTAGCGTCCTGTAATGAATAACGCGCAGATACAGCGAGGCACCTTAAACGAATATTGCTTTACAATAAAGTGCTCTGAAAACGACAGTGATAACAGGCGCAGAACTATATTGTTGATTCTAGCAGGAAAATATTTGTGAGCGATGCAGGGCGCTTGCTTATAGGCGTTCCATATCGGCGGCGACTATCCGTGCGGTCTCCGACCTTGATTGCCCTTAATCAAGAGGATCATTTGGCTGCGTAGGTTTTATTTGAAAGCGGGTACTTATGAAATTAAATCCCAGTACTCCAATAAAACTAGCGACGTTGCAGGAGTGCGAAGAAATCGCACGAATGTCCAGGGACTACATAGAATGCGGCCTGGGTTGGTCGTGGAATAAGCAGCGCGTACTTCGTTACATCCACGAACCGGAAGTGGTTGTGGCGGTTGCAAAATCCAAACGCGAGCTGCAAGGCTTCGCGATTATGCAGTTCGGGGAGGATCGGGCACATCTCAATTTGCTGGCGGTCAAGCCCCGCTATCGAAGGCGAGGCCTGGGCAAGCGTCTCATCCTGTGGCTGGAAGAAACCGCGAAAACGGCGGGCACGTTTAAAATATCGCTGGAACTCAGAGAATCCAATCGAGAGGCCTATGAATTTTATCAGCGCCTCGGTTATCGGCAAATCAAGCGGATCGCTGGATATTATCAAGCGCGCGAAACTGCTATCAGAATGTGCCGGGATGTTAGGGGCTAGTGCACTAGTGCGTCACCGTGGCCGCGCCCACCATCACAAAGCGATCAAATAACAGGCGTATTTTTCGATAATTTTCTGCAATTTTAACATCGCGCCTTTATGAAGACCAACTATACTTTTTAAATAGGCCATAGCTAAATGTTATAAGCGTAATGAATAGTCCCGCGCTCACCACGACTGGAAGACTCGCGCAAGATGGCAACTTGCCCGCTATCAAGATTGCCCGTTTACCGCGTGGTGGTTTCGCCGCCTTAAGCTTTGTCTCGCTGCTCTCCATAACGCCCCTGTTGTTTAATATGCTTGGCGTTTACTTCGATTCACCCAACGTAAATATCGCTGAAGTCCTGCAATTGAAAAGTGGCTTTGCTCAGCTAATAGCCGACCGCGCTATGCTGTGGCGGATGGGCGCCGGTGTCTTGCACCATACCTTGCTGGAATGGACGGCGGTGATGCTGGCCTTTTTAACGGCATTGCTGGCCTTCGCGCATTTTCGCCTTGATCAGGAACATATCGCGACGCCGATCATCGGCATTGCTTTGTGCTGCAGCGGCGTGATGGACGCATTTCATATTCTGGCCTCTTTGCACATCGTGAATGTCAGCGCTAACGACGCCGATTTTGTACCCTTCACCTGGGCATTGGCGCGTTGTTTTAACGCTGTTATTTTGATTCTCGGCGCCATTATTTGCCTGCGCGTGGCGCGCGTTAATCACCTGCCCGGTGAGAAGAAAAATGAACTTCTTATTATGCTCGGCGTCAGTGCTGCGTTTGTGGCGCTGGCGTTGCTGTGCGTGTTTTGGGCGGCTTCAAGCAGCAGTCTGCCGCAATCTTTTTACCCGGAAAATATCCTCAGTCGTCCTTATGACCTTGTGCCGATCGTGCTGTTTATATTTGCGCTCATTCCGCTGGTTGCCTTGTACCGCAAAATGCCCACCATGCTCAACGGCGCTTTGATCGTCTGTGTGGTTCCGCAAGTAGTGCTTGAGCTGCACATGGCGTTTGGCTCGACCCGTTTTTTTGACAATCATTTCAATATTGCCCATGCACTCAAGATCGTCGCTTATCTGGTGCCGCTCGTGGGCCTGATGATTCATTACTATCGATCCTATACCAAGATTGATCACGCGCTGTATCACGATGCATTGACCGGTACGGCCAACCGTATCTATTTTTTCGAATTGGCCAAGCGCACCCTGGTGCAGGCCGCGCGTTATGATCGCCAGGTGGCGTTATTTTATATGGACGTCAATCGCTTTAAGGAGATTAATGACACCTACGGCCACGACGTCGGTGATGCGGTACTGATAAAATTTGCCGAACGCATGCAGAAATTGATCCGCGCCGAAGACTGTTTCGCACGCCTGGGCGGTGACGAGTTTATTCTCTTGATCGATAATGTCGCCTATGTAGAACATTTGCAAACGGTTGCGGAAAAAGTAATAGCGACGATGCAAAAACCGGTGCACACTGCCGCCGGCGACGTACAGGCCAACGTGAGTATCGGTATCTCGTTATTTCCCGCCGCCGACAATCTTCAGGATCTGATCAAACACGCCGACCTGGCGATGTACGAAGCGAAAACGCAGGAAGACTCGAATTACCAGGTATATACCGCCGCTCTGAGCGCCAAACACTCGGAAGAAATCTTCCTGCAGAGAGAAATGCCTAAAGGGCTGCAACGAGGTCAGCTGCGTTTGGTCTACCAACCCGTATTCGATACCAAAACGCGCACGCCGGTAGCGTTTGAAGCCTTGGTTCGCTGGGACCACCCGCAGCTCGGCCGCATATCCCCCGAAAAGTTCATTCCCATCGCCGAGAAGACCAATTTTATCCACAGCCTTGGTTTGTGGATCTTTGACCAAGCCTGCGCGCAGCTGGCGCAGTGGCAAAGCAGTTGCACGAAGCCTTTGAAAATGCATATTAATGTGTCGGCCCGGCAGTTGCGCAATAACCGGTTAGGTTTGCAAATAGCCAACATTCTCTATACGCATAAAATTGATGGTCGTTCCCTGGCGATTGAAATAACCGAAGGCCAGCTTATTGAAGATATCGAACAATGCAAAGAAACAATCGCGGAACTCAAGCGCATGGGTATTACTTTTGCGCTGGACGACTACGGCTCGGGCTTTGCGTCGATCACGCATTTAAGAGAACTGCCGATCGACTACCTGAAAATCGACCGCTGTCTTATTCATAATTTGCCGCACGATAAGCAGAATAAAATACTTACTAAAACGACAATCGAACTGGCGCACTCCCTGGGCCTTAAAGTCGTGGCCGAAGGCATAGAAACCGAGGGCGAACTGCGGTTGATTCGCAAGCTCGGTTGTGATTTCGCGCAGGGCTTTTTCCTTTCCAGGCCACTGAGTTCGCCAGCGTGCGCCGAATTGCTGCAGCCCGTGGCGGATAAAGATTCTGCCAGTGATGGTTTGGCGGGGGTCGTCGATCAATTGGTCATGCTGTATTAGTGATTGTTTCCAGCTAAAGCCTCGGCTGGTCTCCATCGCTCTGTTTTTCGCCGCTGCGCTTCTTCCATAAATCACCAATCACAGGGTCTTCCTTATCGTCAGGCTCAAAGTCCCAGGAATAGGTTTTTGTTCTGGGTTTCGGATCCCAATGTCTAAAAAGCAACGCTGCCAGCACGCCTCCGACGGCGCCAAAAAGATGATACTCGAACGAAACCTGCGGATCGCGTGGAAAGATGGTTAACAACATCGTGCCATACATAAAAAAAGCGACCATCAGCAAGCCGATCGAGCGTTTATCGCGCCGCAGCAGGCCGATCATCAACAGAAAAAACAGTAAGCCATGGGTGATGCCGCTGGCGCCGAAGTGAAAGTTTGGCCGGGCGAATAGCCAAACACCGAGGCCAGACACCAACCAAATAGTGGCAATGACCCACCAGCGTGAACGCGGGTAGCCATAAAGCACGACCGCGCCAAGCAGCAGCAAGGGCAGGGTATTGGCGATAAGATGTTCCCACGAGCCGTGAATCAGTGGTGCTGTGATTATGCCTACCGCGCCCGACAGTTCTCCGGGGTGAATGCCGAGGCGGTACAAGCTCCAGTTAAGCCACCATTCCAGCAGTTTGATCCACCATAGCATTCCCACGAACAGGCTCGCGAATACTATGCTTTGGGGCAGCAGGTTATTGTGTTTCATGGCGTGAGCCTGCCGAGTCCCTGCGAACTTGTGATATAAGCATATAATATCAGACGGTTGATTCTGCGTTATGATGGCACAAAGTCACGTCTGGACACGACATAACAAAATGCTCAAAGAAGCCGGCTTCACCCGTCGTAAGCTGTTACGGGACATGGCGAGTTCATCCTGCCCTCCGCTCTGGGGTCGAAACCCTCCTATAAGAAGAAGGCGAACGGTTGCTGGCGAACAATATTTAATCGATACGGCACTCTGCAGCAAACTTTCTGTCGTCAACGACGCCGAGGGCTTGTTACTATAGAGACTTCTCTCTATGACTGCTAACGGGGCATTGCAACGGTGTACGCGAGCGAAGACGAAAGACTAATTCCTGATCAAGACAAATCACGGTATCTGTTGGTGGTTGCCATCATTGCTGCTGTCGCTATCGTGGCCGCGGTTGCCTGGTACTTTTTCCGGAGTTCCAGCGATGCCGACGAGCTGCTGCTTGACAAAGCCGCCTTAAGTGAACAAGCCGAGCCTGGTACCGTGCAGCGCGATGAAGAACAAGAAAAAGCCGAGCCCCCACCACTGCTCGAGCCGATCGAGGCGGCCTCTGACTACGTATTTCCCGAACCGTTACCCGACCTCGAAGACAGTGACACCGAACTTAAGGAGCAACTGGCCCAGCTGTCTGAGGCGGACGAGTTGCGGAAATGGGCGCCGAGTGAAGACTTGGCGCGCAAACTTACCACGGTCGCTTATAGCCTTGCAGACGGCGAGGTGGCCTACGAATATATGTCGCTGCCGGCGCCTAAAGGCAAGTTCAAGGTGGCGAGCAAGAACAAGAAAACATATATCAACAGCGACAATTACGAGCGCTATGACGTATTCGTGAAAGCGGTGCAGGCGCTGGACGTCGATCACACGGTGGCGTTTTATCTGCATTATTGGCCGCTGTTCCGCACGGCTTTTGCCGAACTCGGTGAAACCGACAAATCGTTACAGACAGAAATAATGACCGCCATTGACCTGCTACTCGAAACACCTGATGTGGAGGGCGATATTGAGCTGGTGCGGCCATCGGTGTACTATAAATTTGCCGATAAAGAACTGGAAAAACTCAAACCCGCGCAAAAGCTGTTGCTGCGCATGGGATCGGATAACCGCGCCGCCATCAAGGAGACTTTGGAAGCATTCAAGGAGAAACTGAATGTTGATGACACGGAGGATTCTGCGCCGGTAGAAAAGGCTGCGCCAGAAGAGACTTCGGTGCCAGAGGAGTCAGCGGTAAAAGAGAAGTCTACGCCCGCAGAGCCCGCCGGGGATAACTCGAAATAGACCAGCTATGCACCGTAAAATCGCAACGGTGGCGTAAAGCAGGTAAACGGCGGTGGAGGTTAGTGGCTCGGACGACTCTGTATACCACAAAAACACTTGTATTTTTATTTGAAATATGGAACGCTCGGCTAGCGCAAATAGAAGGGAGATGGTAAATGCAAGTTTATGTTCGTTGCCCTCGGAAAGGCCCGCGTCGCCAACCACGCGACTTGTTTAGCCTGCTTTTGTATCCGTTTTACGCAGTCATCGCTGGCGTTTTTGTCGTTGCCCCCCATGCTGTTTTCGCCGTCGGCTTTGATCAGTTGCAAGGGCTGAACGGACCACAAGATGCAGCCGCCGACGCCTGGCAAGGTGTGGATGACGCAACGGGCTTGCGACCGGTCATTGACGCAGCTGCCCCCGGCGCTGGACTGTGCCAGAGAATGAACGCAACTGAGAATCCTCAGGCGGGTGTCGCCGCGCTCGCTACGCGTTGCGTGGAACTGGTCGAAACGGCCGACCCTGGCTCGGTAAGCCCAACATTAAATCTCGGTGGTACGCCAGACCAGGTACCGGGTTGGCTGCAACAAATCGTCCCCGAGGAAGCGGAAATCATGGGGTCTGGCTCCACCGATACCTCGCACGATCAACTGGCGAATATTGGCAGCCGCTTGCAGTTTATACGTACCGGTACGAGCACGCTGGCGGTTTCCGGTATTCACCACTTGACCGGCGATAGTCTTACCGGCGGGTCCGCCGGCGCTGATGGTTACAGCCGGTGGGGATTGTTCGTCAATGGCAGTTATGGATCCGGTGACAAGAACAAGACATTTAACGAAGCGGGTTTCGACTATGATGCTTATGGTATTACCGCCGGTGTCGATTACCGCATAAATGAGGCGCTAGTTGCAGGTGTCGCGGTCGGGTTTTCCAAATCGGATGTAGATGCCGAAGAAAACAATGACAGCATCGAAACCGATGGCAATAGCCTTATATTGTATGGCACCTGGTTTAGCGGGTTTTTCTACGTCGAGGGTTCCCTGACGTACGGAACCTACGAGCACGAAGGCGAACGCAATATTGCTTACGGTTCGGGAGATAGCCGCATCGTACGGTCAGCTGCAAGCGACACCGATAGCGATCAGCTTGCGTGGAGCGCAGCGGCGGGCTACAACAACAGTATCGATCGTTTCAACTACAGCTTATTCGCTCGCGCGGAGGGAATAGACGCCGACATCGACGCCTACGATGAGAGCGGTAGTGGCAATCCTGACGCTATTGGCGGTAACGAATGGGCCATGCGTGTCGAAGACCAGGAGATTGAATCATTACAGTTGATACTGGGCGCACAGCTCGCGTATGCATTTAGCGTGAACTTTGGCGTGATTCAGCCGTACGTCAGCGCGGAAGCGCACCACGAATTCGAAGATGACGAAAGAACTGTTAGGTCGTTTTATTTAAACGATCCGTTTTTTATCGCTGGTGACCGCAGCTTTCCCGTCGAGCTAACCAGTGACGGGCCGGATGAAGACTTCTTCCTGGTCAGCGTCGGGGCTAGCTTCGTATTCAAAGGCGGCAATCAGTTTTTCGTCAACTACGATACTTTGCTTGGTCTCGATGATGTCGATAGCCAGGCAGTGACTGTTGGCGTGCGCTTCGAGTTGTAGCGAGTTACGATATCAACCTTCGATTCTTGTGGCTAGCGACAAGCTTGTTGGTCACTCTCCAGATCCTTGAAGGCGAATTGGGGATTGCTGATGTGGTGGGCGCAAGCGGCGCAAACACGATAGCGCTGAATTAGTTTCGGGTGTATAGCGAAAGGTGGCAGCGAACACGAACAGGGCGGTGGACTCGCCTTGGCATCCGGGCAGGCGCGCTGCCATAAAGGAAACGAATAGAGTTTGCTGGCGTCCCTCAAACTTGGGGAAACGGCTTTAGCTCTTGCTACGCTCGATATTAGTCTGCAAATTGATTTTCAACAAGTTCACATAGTGCATGATAAATGCACATATGAGATTCCTGAATTCGAGCGGTAGCGTTTGATGGGACGTCGATATGAATATCCGCTAAACCTTTGAGCTTGCCTCCGCCACAACCTGTCAAAACGATGGTCTTTAAACCCAGCTCTTTGGCTTTTTCTATACCTTTAATAACGTTTATGGAATTCCCGCTGGTTGAAAGGCCAAAGGCTATGTCTTCCTTATTGCCTAAAGCTTCGATTTGACGAGAGAAAATAACGTCATAGGAGTAATCATTGCCCAAGCAAGTTAGCACAGAGCTATCTGTGGTTAACGCTATCGCCGCCAAGGCTTTCCTTTCCTTCATAAATCGGCCAACAAACTCTGCTGCAATATGTTGCGAATCTGCAGCAGACCCTCCGTTACCAAAGAATAGAATTTTCCCGTGCTGGTTTAGAGACGAAACCATCATTTCTACCGCTTGCACAATTAAATCAACATTATTGTTTAATGTTTCTTGTTTGACAGACATTGATTCTTCAAACATTTTTTTTATTGCATTTTTCATACTGGTTTGTCTTTTGGTGACTAGTGCCTTATTTTAACGCAATTTCAAGTAATTCAGGAAATTGTTCCGTTTCCATATGAGCGAGGATGTAGTGGCCGTGTCCTTGCAACTCAATAACCTCACCACCTAACGCCTGGTGGTAGATGTTCAGCGCCTCCTTTCCTTCATCCTGTTCATTATCAGAGGTGAATATTACTATCTCGTCTACTCTCGTTTTGATGCTTTCGTCAATTGGAAAATTATAGAGGTTCTCTCTA
>CAZJDL010000106.1:0-13569 GCA_964544755.1 uncultured Pseudomonadales bacterium
TGTGTTAGGCCTGCCGCCAGCGTTCAATCTGAGCCATGATCAAACTCTTCAGTTTAAGTTTGTTTGCTTCCCGCTCGTAAGAGAAGGTTGCGGGCGGATGGCTCCGCCATTTTGTTACTCAGAGTAAAAACTCAACGTCATCGCCCCACTGCCTTTCTAATAAAAGAAAGAACAACAGGTTTTTGACGGGTTCTTGCTCTATGGCACTACCATAAAACAAGTACCCACACTTATTACTTGATTAATTGTTAAACAACTAGTGTAACGCTGAGCCACACTTGGTCTTGGCCTACCGGCCGAAGAGGAAGCGTATTATACGTATCCTTTTGCGTTACGCAACATTAAATGCACTCGAGGAGAATAAAAAAATTTAACATGAAAACAGCTTTTAAAAAAACCTCTTTTTTTATACCCAACGCAGCAGGTGAAACTGCTTTTTGCCACGCTTGAGAAGATGGAATTTACCGAACAAACCATCGGCCGCACGCAAGCTCGCGTCGGTGTCGTTTATTTTTTCCCCGTTGACACTGACCGCATTACCCTGGATAAACTTGCGCGCCTGCCCCAACGTGACTTCGCCGCGCGGCGTCAGCGCCAGGCCGGCATCCACCAGCAATTCTGCCAGCTTGCGTTCATTACCCGCTACATCGGTGCACGGCAAGCCATCCAGCGCCAACTGCACACAATCCTGGTCGGTTAAACGGCTCACATCGCCCGAGAACAATACTTCGCTAATGCGTTGTGCGGCCTGCAAACCAGCGTCGCCATGCACCAAACAGGTCACTTGCTGCGCTAACACGGTTGGCGCAACGGGCCGGCCACTGGTCACGGCGTCGTTCTGCTCTAATTCGTCGATGGCGCGCTGATCCAAAAACGTGAAGTAGCGCAGATAGTTGTACACATCCGCGTCGGCGGTATTCATCCAGAACTGGTAAAACGCGTATGGCGACGTCTTCTGCGGATCCAGCCAGATGGTGCCGCCTTCCGTTTTGCCAAACTTGCTACCGTCAGCTTTGGTCACCAACGGCAAGGTAATACCAAACACCTGCCGCTGATTCATGCGCCGGGTCAGATCGATGCCGCCGGTGATATTGCCCCACTGATCGTTGCCACCAATTTGCACGGTGCAGTTGTAACGCCGGTTAAGCTCGGCAAAATCGTACGACTGCAAAATCATATAGGTGAACTCGGTGTACGAAATCCCCTCTCCTTCGCGCTCGATGCGCTGCTTGACCGATTCTTTTTGCACCATCGCGTTGATAGAAAAATGTTTGCCCACGTCGCGCAAGAAGCTCAGCACACCAAGCGGCTGGATCCAGTCCAGATTGTTCACTATCAAGGCGGCCTGCCCCCCCGCGTTGAAATCCAGGAAGCGCTCGACCTGTTTCTGCAGGCGCCCCACCCAGTCCTCCACTACATCCGCTGTATTGAGGCTGCGCTCCGCGGCTTTAAAGCTCGGGTCTCCAATCAACCCGGTGGCGCCGCCCAACAGCAGGATCGGCTTATGCGCCATCAACTGTAGGCGCCGCAATGCCAGCAAGGGCACCAGATTGCCTATGTGCAAGCTATCCGCCGTTGGATCAAAGCCGCAGTAGAAGGTGCGCGGGCCGGCAGCGAGATGTGCTTGTAACTCGGTCGGACTGCTAACCTGCGCGAGCAAGCCACGCCATTCAAATTCGTTGAGCAGATCGTTACTTTGTGCGAACATAAGGCCTCCTTCCAGGCGGCAAGTACCATACCGTAATGGTTATTAATTACAACGCTCGCGCTAGTTGCGGAATAATTTACGCTACATCTGGTCGCCTTTCATAAATTTGTTATACTTCAACACAACTCAGGCTCGAGTTCTTTGTCTTTTCAAGCCACCGGTTGCAGCTACAATATTAATGAAACTCCTCGCATCACTGGCGCACCATAACAGCGAAAAATCGGGCGATTGGCCACGCTATCATCTATTAGGCGTGGGTTGCCTGATGTTTTTTGTGCTGGTACTGCTTTTGCTGGTGCCCCCAAGCAGCGTGAAGGCCGGCCGTGCAATGGACATCCTGTCTGGCAAGGCACAAGCGGTGCTTGACGCCGGACTGGAGCAACCCAGGCTCGAGCAATCCCAAACCGTTACATCACTGAAACAACGGATGCCAGAGGCCGTAGCAGCAGAACCCGCTATTGATTGGCAAACGATCACCGTCGCCACCGGCGACAATCTGTCATTGGTGTTTCAACGCGTTGGCCTGACTTCGAACGACGTGCTTGAGCTGCTCAACACCTGCCCCGAGGCCAAACAGCTGGTCAAGGTTTATCCCGGCCATCAGTTCGCTTTCCATATTGAAAACCACAAGTTGCAGCAGTTGCGCCATGTGAAAAGTGCGCTAGAAACGCAAGAGTTTTCCCGCAAAGGTGACTACTTTGTCGCACAAACCATTTTTCGGGATGCAGAGAAACGCGTGCAGTACCGGCGCGCGGAATTAGACGATTCACTGTTTCTCGCCGGCCAGAACGCCGGTTTGTCGCAAAACGTGATTATGCAGCTCGCCAATGTATTTGGCGGGGTAATCGATTTCGTATTTGATCCGCGCCCGGGCGACTCGTTTAGTATTTTGTATGAAGAGCTTTACCTGGACGGCGAAAAAATATCCAACGGCAAAATACTGGCCGCCGAATACGTGAATCGCGGCAAAGCTGTGCTTGCCTTTCGTTATGAGGACAGCAACGGCGATAGCGGTTACTACGCGCCCGATGGCGTCAGCATGCAGAAAGCTTTTTTACGTGCGCCGCTGGATTTTGCCCGCATCAGTTCGCCGTTTAGTTTGCGCCGCGTGCACCCCATCCACAAAAAAATCAGAGCCCATCGTGGCATAGACTACGTCGCTCCAACCGGCACGCCGGTGTACGCAGCGGGTGATGGTCGCGTACTTAGAGCCGGCTATTCGCGCGCTAATGGCAACTTTGTGGTACTTGGTCATGGACGAAAATATACCACCAAATACCTGCACTTATCGAAGCTGCACACCAAGCGCGGGCAGCGCGTAGACAAGGGCCAGATCATCGGCAACGTGGGTGCAACCGGCTACGCAACCGGCCCACACCTGCATTACGAGTTTTTGGCGAACGGGGTACATCGCGACCCGCGCACTATCCTGAGCAAGCTGCCAAAAGCAAAGTCGATCGCCAGCACGGAGATGGATCGTTTTAAGTTGCAAATTGCACAATTGCAAACCCAACTCGCGCAACATCAACGCGCCTACGAGTTAGCCTCGGGTGACGACAGCAGCGCCGACGACGGCGCCTACACATTAACTCAACCGCTCCTGGCATCCAGAAAAAACCGCGCCACTTCCAGGTGACAACAACGGCTGAGCTCTTCGTTGGAGTGATGTCTGGAACCAGCCTTGACGGCATCGACGCCGTTCTGGTCGACACAACGGCAAAAGCCCACATCGTTGACCACCACCACCAACCGTATGACGCCCAGCTCAAACAGCAGCTGCTTGCACTGTGCAACCCCGGCGCAGATGAGATAGAGCGCATGGCGGTTGCCGACGGACAGGTTGCAGAACTCGTCGCCGCCACGGTCGATAAGCTGCTGCACCAGTCCAACACTGCGGGCCGCGACATCACAGCCATCGGCAGCCACGGCCAAACCATTCGCCACGCACCAGCGCGCTATTCACTGCAAATTGGCGACCCCAATCGCATCGCCCACCTTACTGGCATTACGACGGTCGCCGATTTCAGGCGCAAGGACATTGCCGCCGGCGGCCAGGGCGCGCCGTTCGCGCCAGCCTTCCACCGCGCCACATTTGCGAGCACCGGCAAGGCACGCGCTATCGTCAATATCGGCGGCATGGCCAATATTACCGTGCTGGCTCCCAATCGCCCCTGCGTCGGTTATGACACCGGGCCCGGTAATGTATTGCTGGACGCGTGGATTCAACAAGAGTGCGACACAACCTACGATGCGGACGGCGCATGGGCCCGGCAAGGTGACGTATTGGAGGATTTACTGGCGCGGCTATTGGCACACGACTATTTCGCACAGGCCTTTCCAAAAAGTACCGGCCGCGAACAGTTCAATCTGGACTGGCTTGATCAACAACTGGCCAACATTAAAGTCGCCGCCGTGGACGTGCAGCGTACACTGGTCGAACTGAGTGCGGTCAGTATTTGTGATGCGATCAGGGCGCATGCCGCGCTGGATGAAATTTACGTATGCGGCGGCGGCGCCAATAACATTTTCTTAATGGATCGCTTACAGGCGCTGCTACCCAACGGTCAGGTAGCAACAACCAGCGCGCTCGGAATAGCGCCAGAGCTGGTCGAGGCCAGCGCCTTCGCCTGGTTCGCACAACAAACCTTACTCAGAAATCCGGTCGACTTATGCAGCGTCACCGGGTCGAACAGAGCTAGCGTGCTGGGTGGCGTTTATTATCCGTAGTCTCTCCGCCGTTCAGAAATAGACATAGCCTTGCTTTTCCATCAACCGCTTTATTGCATCCGGCGCGTAAGGCACCGTACCAATAAATGGCGGCAGCAGCGTGGCATCAATTTTTTGCCCTTTCATCCACGTCTCACAGACTTTGATATCCACCACCTGAAACGCCGACAAACGCGCCGCCAAATCGACTGTCGCTTTATTCTGCTGGTAATTATTGCGCAGCAAGGCCTTGGCTTCGGCACCGTGTAAAACAAAGGCCACGGGGGGGTCGCTACCAGCTTGCAGGTCGCCATCGGCAAACAACTTGTCGGCACGTTCCAGAACGCCGCGCAACTCTGCCACGGTGTGCACTTCTATTTGCGCCAGATATGCGGGGTTTGGTGCGGGTTCTTCAACACCCAACGGCTGGGCGAAAGATAACGATCCACTAAAAAAGCTTGCGATGGTGACCAGAAAAAACAGATACCGCCAACAAAAGCACACTTTGTGGTTACACCGAAAACGATGAACCACAGCCGCAAGTCGTTGCAGCGTTTGGGTTGGTGACGATGAATTTCGAGCCTTCAAGACCCTCGGTATAGTCCACTACCGCACCAGCCAGATACTGGAAGCTTAGCGAGTCTACCAGCAGGGTTACGCCTTGTTTTTCAACCGCGGTGTCATCGTCGGCAACCAGTTCGTCAAAGGTAAAGCCGTACTGAAAACCGGAGCAGCCGCCGCCGGTCACGAATACGCGTAATTTCAACTCATCGTTGCCTTCGTCTTTGATCAGACTGTGCACCTTGGCGGCGGCCTGATCACTGAATACTATCAGCGGTTCTTCGATTTGCTCATTCACAGATGTTGCCTACGCTAAATACGTTTGTTCAACCGGCGCCCTTGATATCGACAACCGAATCGGTGCCGCTAGCAGGTGCTGCTGCGCCGTGCGCGGATTCTTCCGCCGATTGACACCGCTCGCCATACGGGTCTTCTGCAGTGTAAATCAGTTTGCCATTGATTTGTGCGCCACTCACAATTTCGAGAATATTGTAATGCACATTACCTTCGACCACGGCATTGTTGGCCAGTTCGAGGTATTTGCTCGCATGCACATCGCCCACGACGCGACCGTTAACGACAACGTTCGGCACATTTACATCGCCTTGCACACAGCCATTCTCCATAACGCGCATCGTCCCGGCATCCTGATCCAGTGCATATAGATTGCCGTTCACCGTACCTTCCACTTCCATATTGCCGAGGAACCGAACATCACCCGCTATTTCTGTACCCTGGGCAACCAGCGTTGTCAGCCCACCGGCCGCTCGCGCGCCATTATTTTTATAAAACCACATTGGCTCAAGCCTCCTGCGTTACCCAACCAAATTTCTTTGCTATATGTTCCATCGCGCCGCGTCTGGCTTTCTTGGCCTTGGCGTTTATCACAACGTCAATACCCTGCGGCTCGAAGCCTTCGGGTAATAGCAGCGAGCCCTCGATATTTTGATAATACTTAAACCGCACCCTGACTTTATTGCCATCAATTTGCTTTGACACATCGCCCAACGACAGCACCTTCTCGCTACCATTTTGCTTGCCAACAATGTTGATCGTAGCATAACCATACAGAACTTTGTGCTCTACGGCGAGCTGCTGCAAAACCAGTTTCAGCTCGTACTCGCGCGGATCGTCTGATGCCAGCACGTCCAGGCTACGAATGCGCAAGCCACGCTCCTCGGCGGTGGGCGCCATTAAGCCCTTGTAAAAGCTGATTTCCTTATTTAAATCGGCGATTTTCTTGTTTAAGTCGGCAATTTCCTCACGCACTTCACTGGTCGCTCGGCGATCAATATCCGAGCCCATTTGCACCTGCGCCAGCCGGCGCTGCAGCTGGTCACTGTCGCGCGCGCTATTGTCCACAACACGTTGCAGCATTGTGCGCTCTTCTAGCAGCTCATAATAGTCAGCATTGGCCGTGCGAAAGCCATGCAGGTACGCAAACACCGCCAGCGCCAATGCGCCTGCCGCCGCGGTGACCAGCAGCCCCCAGCGGCGCAGTGGATTATACGGCACCACCACCATACGCACATGTTTGGTGCCTTTTACTTTTGCCATAAGTCAGTCAACACCGCGTTACGGGGTTAATGCAACGCCATCAAGCCCGCTGGTCTCGGCCAGGCCCAGCATGATATTCATACATTGCACGGCTTGGCCGGCAGCCCCCTTAACGAGGTTATCGATCACCGAGAGCACGACCAGCGTGTCACTGTCATGCGGTTTGAACACCGACAACCGGCACATATTGCTTCCTTTTACCGTTCGTGTTTGCGGGTGCGTGCCCGCTGGCAATACATCGACAAAAGCTTCACTGGCGTAGCGCTGCTCGTACAAAGCCTGTAAATCGACAGTTTTGGCTGCGGACAAACGTGCGTACAGCGTCGCGTGAATACCTCTAATAATAGGCAACAAATGCGGCACGAACGTAATATTAACGGCGGTTTTTGCAATAGCGCTTAATGTTTGTTCGATTTCTGGTAAATGCCTGTGCCCGGCAACGGCGTACGCCTTAAAACTATCGCTCGCCTCGGCCAGTAGATTGTCCACCTTGGCCTGCCGCCCCGCACCGCTAACGCCCGACGCGGCATTAGCAATAAGCTGCCCGGTATCGACCAGGCCCTGCTCCAACAAGGGCAACAACCCCAACTGCACTGAAGTCGGATAGCACCCCGGCGCCGCGACCAGCTGCGCGGTGGCGATTCGCGCGCGATACAATTCCGGCATGCCGTAAACTGCATCGGCCAGCAGCTCGGGGCAAGCGTGCGCCTGACCGTACCAATGGCTCCACTGCTCGGCATCGCGCAGCCGAAAGTCTGCCGATAAATCCACCACCCGAGCGCCAGCCGCGAGCAGCTCCTGCATCATATGCATGGCAACACCGTGCGGGGTGGCGAAAAATACCAGATCGCACTGACTCAGCGCTTGCACGTCGGGCGCGGTGAACTGCAAATCGTAATGGCCGCGAAGATTGGGATGCAGCGAGTCGACGCGCTGGCCCTGCTGGGAGCGCGACGTGATAACGTTAACCTCTACGTCGGGGTGGCTCGCCAGCAAGCGGAGCAATTCCACCCCGGTGTAACCGGTAGCGCCGACTATTCCTGCTTTATACACGACTTTTTTCCTCATGATCGGCGCGATGACAGAATCACGTTCACGCCTGCGCGTCCTGCGTATAATAGCAGGCTCAGCGATTTTACCGGTATTTTCGGCACAGGTTCTGCCAAGCTTAAACGATGATCGATTCCAAAAAACCTAGTACTCCCGCAAGGTGACATCGAGAGCGCAATTTGTGCCCGGCATCAGGACCTTGCTGGATCGCCTGCGACAGCATCTTTCGCACCAAGATGCGTTGTTAGTGCTGGCTCTGCTCGGCATCGTCGCGGGTGTGCTTTCCGCCAGCGTCACCATGTTATTTCGTTTTGTCGTTGAATGGCCGTTAGCGCAGTTTTTGCCGGGCAACAACGCCGAGAATTTTGAAGCCCTGCCGCTAAACTTACGCTTTCTAGTGCCGGCACTGGGGGCATTGTTAGTGGGCCTGCTGCTACTGATTTTTCGTAAGGAACAGCGCAGTGTCGGTGTTAGCCATGTAGTCAATCGGCTGAATAATCATCATGGATGGCTGCCCTGGCAAAATGCAGCGGCGCAGTTCTGCGCCGGTGCAATAGCACTTATCAGCGGCCAATCCGGCGGCCGCGAAGGGCCTTCGGTCCACCTGGGCGCAGCCATCAATAGTCTAGCCGCGCGTTTTTTGCACCTACCCAACAACAGTACGCGCATATTGATCAGCTGCGGCAGTGCCGCCGCCATCAGCGCCGCGTTCAACACACCCATCGCCGGGGTGATCTTTGCGATGGAAGTGGTGATGCTGGAGTACACGATTATCGGCTTTACGCCGGTGATCCTGGCGGCAGTGACCGGCGCTTTAATGACCCGCGCCGCCTATGGTGCAGAGCCGATGTTTACCATCGCGCTGATCGATATGAATTCGGCCAGCGAGGTATTCTTTATCGTACTGATCGGCCTCGCCTGCGGTACGGCGGCGGCCGTGTTTATCAGCATCCAGAAATTTTGCCTGCGCTGGTCGCAAGTACATATCGTCCTGCGGTTAAGCTTTGTGGGCGTACTCACTGGCGCCTGCGCGATCGTGGTGCCGCAAGTTCTAGGGCTGGGCTACGATACGCTGCAAACTCTGCTCAGCGTCGAACTGAGCTGGTGGTTTTTACTGCTCATTATCAGCGCTAAACTGTTCCTGACGGCGATCGCCTGCGGCATGGGCATGCCCATCGGTTATATTGGGCCATCGTTGATCATTGGCGCCTGTATCGGCAGCGCACTGGGTCTGGCCGGTATCGCGCTGATGCCCGAGCTGGCATCTGACGCGACCCTCTACGTATTACTGGGCATGGGCGCGATGATGGCCGCCATCCTGAATGCGCCACTGGCCGCACTGCTGGCAATCGTCGAGCTGACCAACAACCCACATGTGATTCTGCCCGGGATGCTGGCGGTCATCGTCGCAACCCTGACCCGCAGCGGGCTATACCGGCACAGGTCGGCCGTGCAAACAATCATGGAAAGCCAGGGCTTTAAAATAGTCAATGACCCGCTGTCACAGGCATTGCAGCGGGCGGCGGTGGCCAGTCTGATGGATCAAAACTTCCGCACGGTGGCGCACACGATGACGGTGGAGGAAATCAACACCTTGCTGGGCAACCGGCCGCGCTGGCTTATTGTGCAGGAGGCTGGGCGTAAACGCTTGCTCGACTGCACAGATCTTGTACTTTATATGCAAGAACATGGCGCGCAGCTGGAACCCGAGCAAAATATTGCCTTGCAGGAGCTACCGGGCAAGCAGCGGCATATGATTAACGTGCACCCGGAGGCGACGCTCAGGGAAGCGCTGGATGTGCTGGAAAAAGAAAAAGCCGACGTATTGCACGTGATAGGCCCGACGTTGCCCCTATACAGGCCACCCAGCGGCGTGCTGACGCGCGAAGATATAGAAAACTACTACCGCTACCCGCAAGGTATGAAACAATAGTGCTATGGATTAAAGCACTGCACATCATCTTTGTTATCAGCTGGTTCGCCGGCATTTTCTATTTACCGCGCTTATTCGTTAACCATGCGCTGACCGAGAGTGACGCCGTCAAACGACGGTTGTGCATCATGGAACGCAAACTGTACCGTTTTATGACACCGCTGGCGGTGTTGGCGTTGCTGTTTGGACTTATCCTGCTGGTTGACAACTGGGCTTACTACGCCGGTCAGGGCTGGATGATTGTTAAACTTGTGCTGGTGCTGTGCCTGGTTGCCTGCCATCTTTACTACGGTCGTTTGGTGGCGGCTTTTGCCCGCGGGGAAGTTCGACATTCGCATGTTTTTTTTCGCGTGATCAACGAAATCCCGGTATTGATGTTGTTCGCGATCGTTATTCTGGTCGTCGTTAGACCTTTTTAGGTAAAAAATATATGAGTCAATCCGAACAATTATTTATCCAGGCCCAGCGCTTTATTCCCGGTGGCGTCAATTCTCCAGTACGCGCATTCAAAGGCGTAGGTGGCAGCCCGGTATTTTTTCAGCGCGGCGAAGGCGCCTATTTGTTCGATGCAGACGGCAAGCGCTATGTCGATTATGTCGGTTCCTGGGGGCCGATGATCGCTGGCCATGCCCACCCTGCAGTGCTGCAAGCGGTGAGCGAACAATTGGCGAACGGCCTGAGCTTCGGCGCGCCGACAGCTATTGAAACTGAAATGGCCGAGCTGATTTGCCGGTTGGTGCCGTCGGTTGAGCTGGTGCGTATGGTCAACTCCGGCACCGAAGCCACCATGAGCGCCATCCGCCTGGCGCGCGGCTACACCGGCAGGGATAAAATACTCAAGTTCGAGGGCTGCTACCACGGCCACGTCGACTCGCTGCTGGTACAGGCCGGCTCCGGCGCACTGACGTTGGGAGAACCGACATCGCCGGGCATTACCGAGGCAGCCGCCGCGCAAACTCTCGTTGCAAGATTTAACGATCTCGATCATGTCGAGTCGCTGTGCGCACAAGTCGGCCGCGACATTGCCTGCATTATCGTCGAACCGGTCGCCGGCAACATGAACTGTGTGCCGCCGGCGCCAGGATTCTTGCCCGGCCTGCGCAAGCTTTGCGACAGCCACGACATTGTGCTGATCTTCGACGAGGTGATGACCGGCTTTCGGGTTGCTCTTGGTGGCGCGCAAGCATTGTTCGATGTGACGCCTGATCTGACCACCTTCGGCAAGGTAATCGGCGGTGGCTTGCCAGTGGGCGCGTTCGGCGGGCGGCGCGATATTATGCAGCAGCTGGCGCCCAACGGGCCTGTGTACCAGGCGGGCACCTTGTCCGGTAACCCGCTGGCGATGGCGGCAGGACTGGCAACCCTGAATCTGGTACAACAGGAAAACTTTTTTGACCAGTTGTCAGACCACGCTCGGCGATTGACCGCAGGCCTGCAACAGGCGGCGCAGAATGCGAATATTCCTTTTTGCACCAATCAGGTGGGCGGTATGTTCGGCCTGTTCTTTACCGATGCCGTCACGGTAAGCAGTTTTAAAGACGTGATGGCCTGCGATGTGCCGCGCTTCCAAGCCTTCTTCCACGGCATGCTGGACGCGGGCGTTTATCTCGCACCGTCTGCCTACGAGGCGGGATTTATCTCGTCTGCGCACAATGTCACAGAAATTGATGCCACCATTGCGGCAGCCGAGCGGGCGTTTTCCTCATTGAGCCAGTAAAATTGTGTTCCGAATCTGGAGAACGGCTCAATGAAATTTCCGCCACAGATACGACTGGCAGCGCTGTTACTGAGTTTTGCACCACATAGTATTGCATCAGACTTTGGTGTGTACGCCGGCTGGTCCTACTGGCAACAGGCGTATAGCGGCGATGTAAATTCAGTCGACAGTATCGTTGATATCGACCTCGAATCCGATTTGGGTTTCAACGACGAACGCGGCAACGTGATCTACGCGGCGATTGAACACCCGTTACCGGTGCTACCCAATTTCAAACTGCAACGCACCGAGATGGAAATTACCGGCGATGGCAGGCTGCAACGTGACATCGAATTTAATAACACGACGTTCGGGGTCGATGAGAACATCTCTACCGACCTGGATTTGTCGCATACCGATATTACTGCCTACTGGCAGCCACTGCAGAACTGGGTCACCCTGGGTATCGGTTTTTCGGTGCGTATATACGACAGCAAAATTAGCATTCAATCGCGTACCAACGCGAATCTACGCGCCAAAGAAGAGCTGGAACAAAGACTACCGTTACTGTACGGCAAGGTGCTGGTGGAAATCCCCGACTCCCATTTCAGCGTCGGCGCCGAGCTACAGGGCTTTAGCTACGATGGCAGCAATCTTATCGACGCACAGCTGCAAGTTACCTACGAGTCGGTGTTCGGCTTTGGCGCAACATTGGGTTGGCGCAGCTTGCAGCTCGACCTGGAAGACATCGACGATGTCGACGCCAATATCGACATTTCAGGTGCATATATTGGCATCACTTATCATTTCTAATACGAGATTCGGTCTCAGTGATCGTCATAATACGGCGACTGAAATAAGCCATGCGCGCTAGTTTGCCACCAAATATCCGTGTCGGCCTCGCTTTGGGCAGCGGTTCAGCCCGTGGTCTGGCGCATATCGGTGTGATCCGTGCGCTGCAGAAATACGATCTGCAACCCGACATTATTTGCGGCACCTCAGTGGGCGCATTCATGGGCGCCGCCGCCGCGCACGGTTGTCTGGATCAAATTGCGACCTGGTTGAGCGAAATGAGTACGCTGGATATGGTGCGCTACCTGGACATTCGCTTGCGAGCTGGCAGCGGCGTCGCTGATGGCGAACGCTTGTTCGAGTTTCTACGCGCAAAATTCGGCGACCCAAAAATTGAAGACTTGAGCCTGCCGTTCGCCGCGGTCGCAACCGAGCTGCAAACGGGGCGCGAAGTCTGGCTGCAAAGCGGTTCAGCCTGGGACGCAGCGCGCGCTTCGATGGCGCTGCCCGGTATGTTAACGCCGGTATTGCGCGATGGCCGCTGGCTGGTCGATGGCGGCTTGGTGAACCCGGTACCGGTGTCGGTGTGCCGCGCCCTGGGCGCCGATGTGATTATTGCCGTCAACCTGAATAGCGACCTGGTCAGCCGCCAGTTTATGCTTAAGCCGCTTCCCGCTGACGCCGAAGCGCCTCAGACCGTTGCGACAAAACAACCGTTGCGCGACACCGCAGCCAGCAATGACACGCAGAACCTGTTCGCTAAACTGTCACTCAGTATCAAGGAGCGCGCCAACCCCTTAATCGAACAATGGATGAGCCCCAGCGAGGAAACACCGGGCCTGTTTGGCGTGGTCGCCAGTTCGATCAATATCATGCAAGACCGTATTACGCGCAGCCGGCTGGCCGGAGAGCCGGCCGACATTGTGTTGACCCCGCGCCTTAACGACGTCGGCATGCTGGAATTCAGCCGCGCCAAAGAGGTGATCAGAGAAGGCGAACAATGCGTGAAGCGCATGCATTCGCTGATCGAGCATCGACTAAAGTCCTGGAAGGTATAAAACTGTACAATCAACGGCTTGCTGTATGTACAGTTTGTTCGTCGCAGGGCCCTGGGTTGCCTACTCAACGCGACGCTTGATATAACAGATTCATTCCTTGCGAATTGCAGGCAATAAGCTCGCTATTGAGCGGTTCGCACTCCTGCCAATCAGGTCGCCGCCCGGGAGAACGTCTGGAAACTGCAATTTTTTTCTTGTCTTGTTTCAAAAACTCAAACATGGCGCGAAAGCGTTCGACAAAATCGGTCCCACTGCGCTGATGTTCGTAATAAGTATGCGCAAAACCACTATAACTGAAAGTGGAACCCGCCAAACCGATGCTGATCATCTTGTTTAAATACAACACGTAGGCTTCCAGCAAATAACGGTCTTCATCGCCGGCCACGCCGGGAGGGCTGAACAGCAGCCGATTCGAAGCGCCAAGCGCTTCCGGTCGAAGGTTTTTATTCGACCGGTTGCTCAGGCGTCGAAAAACACGGCTGCCACAGCGTATGCTATCGACTGACGT
>CAZJDL010000107.1:0-13554 GCA_964544755.1 uncultured Pseudomonadales bacterium
GGAGCAGTCTGGTAGCTCGTCGGGCTCATAACCCGAAGGTCGTTGGTTCAAATCCGGCCCCCGCTACCAATAAAAGTGGTTTTCTGAGAGAGTCTAGCTCGTGAAAGTGCCACAAACTAAAAGCCCCAGTATGGGGTTTTTTTTGCTTTTAAATACCCTGGCCGTGTTTGGTTCGGGGAATCGAAAGTGGGCCTTGTGCCCATTTTTTGTTTGCACGATGGAGAAGGCCGGATGGCCGCAAACGTTCAGCAGTTGCAGCGACTCATCGAACCGCTGGTGAGTACGCTCGGTTATCAGTTATGGGGGCTGGAATTTAGCACTCATGGCAAGCGCAAATTATTGCAGGTTTATATCGATAGCCCGCAGGGAGTAGGCGTAGAAGATTGTGCGATGACAAGCCGTCAAATCAGCAGTGTGCTGGACGTGGAAGACCCGATTAGCGGCGAGTACATGCTTGAAGTTTCATCGCCAGGCATGAACCGGCCGCTGTTTAACACAGGGCAGTTTCAACAGTTTGTTGGGCATGTGGTGAAAGTGAAACTGGCTACCCCTTTTGAAGGTCGAAGGCGTTTTAAAGGCGTACTGAGAGAAGTCGCCAGGGATGAAGCGCGGGTTGTCGTTGACGGGTTCGAGTACAGTCTGCCAATGGAACTAATAGAAAGGGCAAATGTTGTACCGCAGTACGAGTAGCGTATAGAGAGGATGGAGAATGAGTAAAGAGATCTTGTTGGTCGCCGAGGCGGTATCTAACGAAAAAGGTGTGTCTGAAGATATCATTTTTGAAGCGCTCGAACTTGCTCTGGCTACCGCTACCAAGAAAAGGTACGACGAAGAAGCCGACATATACGTAAACATTGATTGTGACACCGGCGATTATGAAACATTTCGGCGCTGGGAGGTGGTCAGTGATGATGAGTTGGCGCTTTTAGGCACTCAGTTTACGACCGAGGAAGCGGCGGAAAAAGACGCCGACCTGAAGGTGGGTGATATCTATCAGGAACAGATCGAAAACGTAGAATTTGGCCGCATTGCAGCGCAAGCCGCGAAACAAGTGATCGTGCAGAAGGTGCGCGAAGCGGAGCGCGCCAAAATCGTCGAGGAATATCGCGATCGGACTGGTGAATTGATCAGCGGCACGGTCAAGCGTGTGACCCGCGACCACATCATTATGGACTTGGGTAACAATGCCGAAGGACTATTGTCGCGTGACCAGCTTGTCGGTCGTGAGACGTTTCGTGTCAACGATCGCGCGCGTGCAATTTTGATTGAGGTGAATCCTGAAGCGCGCGGCCCGCAACTTATTATGAGTCGTTCTTGCCCGGATATGCTGATTGAACTGTTCAAGGTCGAAGTGCCGGAAATTGCCGAGCAAGTGATCGAAATTCGCAGCGCGGCTCGTGACCCTGGTTCGCGCGCCAAGATTGCAGTCAAAACCAACGATGGGCGGATTGACCCGGTCGGCGCCTGCGTTGGCATGCGTGGCTCGCGCGTACAAGCAGTGTCTAACGAATTGGGTAACGAGCGGGTAGATATTATTTTGTGGGACGACAATCCGGCACAGTTGGTGCTCAATGCCATGTCGCCGGCCGAAGTGGAGTCTATCGTGGTCGACGAAGACACCCGCACGATGGATGTCGCCGTGGAGGAAGACAATCTTGCGCAATCCATCGGCCGCAACGGTCAGAATGTGCGCCTGGCCAGCGAACTGACCGGCTGGACAATTAACGTGATGAGCGTGGAAGAAGCGTCGGACAAACAGCAGTCCGAGTCGGGTCAGATCATGCAGCAATTTGTTGACGCGCTCGATGTCGATGAAGACGTAGCGCTGGTGTTATTGGAAGAAGGGTTCACTTCGCTCGAAGAAGTCGCCTACGTGCCGATGGAAGAGATGATCAATATCGAAGGTTTCGATGAAGACATGGCGACTGAGCTGCGTGCGCGCGCTAAAGATGCGCTGCTAACCGGCGCTATAGCCGTGCAGGAGCATGCCGTGGAGCCGGCCGAAGACTTGCTCGGCATGGAAGGCATGGACAAGCATTTGGCTTTTCAATTGGCAGCGCTTGGCGTTGTGACAATGGAAGATCTGGCCGAGCAGGCGATCGAAGATATTCATGAAATCGAAGGCCTGGACGATGAAAGAGCCGGGCAGCTAATTATGACTGCGCGCGCACCCTGGTTTGCGGACGAGCAACAGGGCTAGTGTTGGGTAGTTTTGTGGGAGAACACAGATGGCAGAAGTGACAGTAAGCGAGCTTGCCGAGGTGGTCGGAACGCCGGCCGACCGATTGCTACAGCAAATGCAAGAAGCAGGGTTGGCGCATCGCGTGCAGGAAGAACTGGTTTCTGATGAAGACAAGCAGACTTTGCTCTCTTTTTTGAAGAGCAGTCACGGCGAATCGGCCAATGCGCCAAAAAAGATAACGCTAAAGCGCAAAACAGTCAGTACTCTAAAAGCGCGCTCCAGCCGGGGCAGAAAAACGGTCAACGTCGAAGTGCGCAAAAAACGTACTTATGTTAAGCGTGCCCCCACAGCAGAACAAGCAGACATCGAACCTGGAGCCGTAGCCAGCGAAGAGCAAGCGCCTACGGCTGAGCCAGTGTTTGAAAGCGCTGACAAACCGGCCGCAAAGAAAGCCGATTTCGACGCGGAAGAATTGCGTCTAGCCGCGGCTACCAAGCGCAGGCAGCGCGAAGAGGAGGAACGGCTGCACCGCGAAGACGCGCAACGCAAGAAGCTGGCGGCCGAGCAGGAGCTGCGACGGCAGGCGAAACA
This sequence comes from uncultured Pseudomonadales bacterium, assembly GCA_964544755.1. Classification (GTDB taxonomy): domain Bacteria; phylum Pseudomonadota; class Gammaproteobacteria; order Pseudomonadales; family JAUIET01; genus JBBKXJ01. Next base: position 2,774 of record CAZJDL010000107.1, read on the forward strand.
AGCTGCGACGGCACCTCCAGCGGCACCGGCACCGGCAACTGCCGAGCCGAAACACAAGCGCCACGCGCATGGCAAAGACGCGGGCGCAGTGGATGACGATCGGCCGCGCAAGAAAACGGCACTCAGAAAAAAAGATAAACTTTCCGGCAAAAGCTTTACTCGGGTTGTTGACCTGCTTGACGACGATCCGGAAGAAAGGCGCGGTTCTCTGCAGCGCCAGCAGATTGCGCGGCAGAGTATTGCGCGTCATCACGCCGCGCAAAACAAACATGGTTTCGCGAAACCCACCGCACAAATTGTCCATGAAGTCGCTATCGGCGAAACCGTCAGTGTCAGCGAGTTGGCGCAGCGCATGTCGGTGAAGGTCGGCGCCGTGATCAAAACGCTGATGAATCTTGGCGTTATGGCAAGCATTAATCAGTCTATCGATCAGGATACCGCTGTGCTGGTGGTCGAGGAGATGGGGCATAAGGTCAAGCTGCAGAGGGCCGATGCAGTAGAAGACGAATTAGAACAGTCCTTGCGGCGCGAAGGCACTTTGGAAGCGCGCGCACCGGTGGTTACCGTGATGGGTCATGTTGACCACGGTAAAACATCGTTGCTCGATTACATCCGCAAAGCTAAGGTGGCCAGCGGTGAAGCGGGCGGTATTACCCAGCATATCGGCGCCTATCACGTTGAAACTGGCCGCGGTATGATCAGCTTTCTGGACACGCCGGGTCACGCTGCATTTACTGCCATGCGCGCCCGTGGCGCCAAGAGTACCGACATCGTTATTCTTGTGGTTGCAGCCGAAGATGGTGTCATGCCGCAGACCGAAGAAGCGATTCTACACGCCCGCGCCGCCGAAGTGCCGATAGTCGTTGCGATCAACAAAATGGATAAGGAAGGGGCTGATCCCGACCGGGTGAAAAACGAACTCGCGGCAAAAGAGGTCATACCCGAGGACTGGGGCGGCGACGTGCAGTTTATTCCGGTTTCGGCACACACCGGTGATGGAGTTGACGCCTTGCTCGACGCGCTGTTGTTGCAAGCTGAACTACTGGAATTGCAAGCGCCGCGCGATGTGCCGGCGCGTGGCATTGTTATCGAGTCGCGACTCGACAAAGGCCGCGGCCCGGTAGCCTCGGTGTTGGTGCAAGCAGGCGTATTAAAGGCCGGCGATATTCTGCTCGCCGGCGTGCACACCGGCCGGGTGCGCGCCATAACCGATGAAAACGGCAAGAAAATTAAAAGTGCTGGGCCGTCCATTCCCGTTGAGATACTCGGCCTTGATGGTACGCCGGAAGCCGGTGACGAATTTGCCGTCACCGAAAGCGAGAAGCAGGCGCGTGAGATTGCCCTGCTGCGGCAAGAAAAGCTGCGCCAGCAAAAATCGACCAGTCTGGCTACGGTTAACCTGGAAAATCCCTTTGAAAATATGGGTGCCGCTGAGAAGCAAGTTCTGCAAGTCGTACTCAAAGCCGATGTGCGTGGTTCGTTGGAGGCCATTCAATCGGCTCTGCAAGATCTCGGTAACGACGAAGTGCAGGTCAAGGTCGTGTCTGGCGGAGTTGGCGCAATTACTGAAACCGATGCAACCCTGGCGGTTACCACCAAGGCCGTGATGTTTGGTTTTAATGTCAGGGCGGATACCGCAGCGCGAAAAATTGTCGAAGATGAGTCTTTGGATTTGCGCTACTACAGCGTGATTTATAATCTTATCGATGATGTGAAGGCGGCGCTTAGCGGCATGTTGGCGCCTGAACTGCGCGAGGAAATTATCGGCGTTGCGGACGTGCGCGAGGTGTTCAGATCGCCAAAATTTGGTCAGGTTGCCGGCTGCATGGTGGTTGAAGGCACGGTTTATCGGAACAAACCCATCCGTGTGTTGCGCGACAATGTGGTTATTTTCGAAGGCGAGCTGGAGTCCTTGCGGCGCTTCAAAGACGATGTCAATGAGGTGCGTAACGGCATGGAGTGCGGTATTGGTGTGAAAAACTATGACGTGCGAGAGGGCGATAAAATCGAAGTGTTCGTGGTCAAGGAAATCGCGCGCAGTTTATAGCGTGATGCGCCCGGGTTTAACATGTTGAGTAGCTCATCGAAACGGTCTGCCAATGCCCAGAGAGTTTAGCCGCTCGCAACGGGTTGCCGACTTTGTGCAAAAGGAATTGGCGCAGCTAATCCAGCACAATATTCGCGACCCGCGCATTGGTATGGTGGATGTGACTGGTGTCGATGTCACCCGTGACCTGAGCTACGCGAAGGTGTTTGTGACCTTCCCAGGCAAGCAAGCTGAAGCCGAAATCAAACCCGCCGTTCAGGCGCTCAACCATGCCGCTGGTTTTTTGCGTTCTCGACTCGCTCACCGCAGCGCCATGCGCACAACGCCGCGTCTGCGCTTTGAATTCGACGTTAGTATTCAGCGTGGCAGCGAACTGACCAGGCTGATTGATAGCGTGATCGAACGCGACGTGCAACAGCACGCCATCGATGATAGCCAGGACCGCGAATAGTAGCCGCACCCGCCGCGTGGTTAACGGTATTCTGATACTGGATAAACCACTGGCGGTCAGCTCCAATCACGCGCTGCAACGGGTCAAACGCCTGTTCAACGCGGCCAAGGCGGGTCACACTGGCAGTCTTGATCCCGCCGCCAGCGGTGTGCTGCCTATCTGTTTTGGCGAAGCGACCAAATTTTCGCAGTTCCTACTCGATGCAGACAAAGCCTATTGCAGCGAATTTACCTTCGGTGTTCGCACTGATAGCGGCGATGCCGACGGCCAGGTGTTAGCCGAATGCGACGCGAGTGGTGTGACAAGGGCGGGGCTGCAAATGGCGCTGGCGCAGTTTGTTGGCCCAATTGAGCAGGTGCCACCCATGTATTCGGCCCTCAAGCACCACGGCCGGCCGCTTTACGAGCTGGCGCGTCAAGGCAAGGAGGTGGAGCGCAAAGCACGTCCGGTGCACATATATACGCTTGATTTGCTTAGCTTTACCGCTGGATCGCGAGCGACTGCCTCCCTGCAGATTAGCTGCAGCAAAGGCACTTATGTTCGCACCTTGGCTGAAGATATCGGCACCCGGCTTGGTTGTGGCGCCCATGTGAGCAAGCTGCAGCGCACGGCGGCGGGGCCTTTTGACCAGGCGCAGATGCATAGTATCGAGGCGCTTGCCGAAGTCGAGACCGGCGTTGACAGCGAGCAACTGGACAAACTGTTGTTGCCAGTGGACGCCGGCATCAAGCACCTGCGCGCGCTGGAAGTTGACGAGCCACAGGCCAGGGCGTTGCGGTATGGGCAGCAGGTGTGGCTGGGAAATGATGTGAGAACCGGGCTTGTTCGTGTTATGCTGCGTGCCGCTTTTATTGGCGTAGCGCAACTTGCAGACGACGGTTATCTCAAACCGACACGATTGCTGAGCACATGACACGCAGTAAAAGTTTTGGGCGTCCGCTTCTGCGCAAGCAGCCCGGCTGTCAACAATCAACTCGAACCCGGCTGTAAATATGCACGGCCGCACTGTTGGTGGGCATGTCCACCCGATCACGCATATTTGGAGAAACCGCATGGCTTTATCGGCCGAACAAAAATCGAACATTGTCAAAGAATTCCGCACGGCGGAGGGCGATACCGGTTCGCCCGAAGTGCAGGTCGCATTGTTAACCGCAAATGTTGAAGCGCTGCAAGGCCACTTCAGCGACCACGTCAAAGATCACCACTCGCGGCGCGGCTTGATCAGAATGGTCAATCAACGGCGTAAATTGCTCGACTATCTCAAGCGTAAAGATAAAGACCGCTACGCCACTCTCATTAAACGCCTCGGCCTGCGTCGCTAGGCTGCGTTCAATCAAAGCGCGTCAGCCGCTGGAGCTGACGGCTTTGGCTATTATTTTTTGGAGGAACACCAAGTGAAACCCGTACAGAAAAAATTCAACTACGGCTGTCAGGCCGTCACACTGGAAACGGGGCGCATCGCCCGCCAGGCCACCGGGGCTGTGCTGGTGACCATCGATGATACGGCAGTATTGGCTACCGTCGTGGGCACAAAAACTGCTAAACCAGGGCAGGATTTCTTCCCGCTTGGCGTGCACTATCAAGAGAAAGCGTACGCGGCCGGCAAAATACCCGGCGGTTTTTTCAAGCGCGAAGGGCGCCCGAATGAGAAAGAAACACTGACCTCACGCCTGATCGACCGGCCTATTCGCCCATTGTTTCCAAAAGGCTACAAAAACGAGGTGCAGGTGATTTGCACCGTTATGTCGGCCGATAAAGACGTAGACCCCGATATTGCAGCAATGATTGGTACTTCGGCGGCGTTGGCTGTTTCGGGCATTCCGTTTAACGGTCCAATCGGCGGCGCGCGCGTTGGCTTCAAACGGGATACGGGCTATATCCTCAACCCGCGCTACAGTGAGCTGCAAAGCTCCGCATTAAACATGGTGGTCGCGGGCACCGAAGAGGCCGTGTTGATGGTCGAGTCCGAAGCGCAGGAGTTAACCGAAGACCAGATGCTTGGCGCCGTGTTATTCGCACATCAGGAAATGCAGGTTGTCATCCAGGCGATCAAGGAACTTGCCGCCGACGCTGGCAAGCCAGCCTGGGAGCTGGAAAGCGCGCCGGAAAACACCCAGTTGGCTGACCAGGTCGAGCAAGGCTTTGCCACAGGTATAGGTGATGCGTATCGGATAATCGACAAAATGGAGCGCTACGGCAAGCTTTCTGAATTGCGTCAGCAGGCGATCGAACAACTGGAGAATGAAGAAGCCGACGTTTCCACCGACGATGTACGCGCAGCCTTCGGTGCTGCCGAGAAAAATATCGTACGCCGCCGCATTGTGAATGGTGAGAAACGTATTGACGGTCGCGATGCCAAAACCGTGCGACCGGTCCTCGTCGAAACGGGTGTGTTACCCAAAGTGCACGGTTCGGCGCTGTTTACTCGCGGCGAAACGCAAGCCATCGTGGTGGCAACATTGGGAACCACTCGCGACGCGCAGATTATCGACGCACTTGAAGGCGAGCGCAGAGATGGATTTATGTTGCACTACAATTTCCCTCCGTATTCGGTCGGTGAGTGTGGCCGCGCCGGCTTTACCGGCCGGCGTGAGGTCGGCCACGGCCGGCTGGCGCGTCGCGGTATTGCCGCCGTGCTGCCGAAAGGCGACGAGTTCCCATACACTCTGCGGGTGGTTTCCGAAATCACTGAGTCAAACGGTTCTAGCTCCATGGCCAGCGTCTGTGGCGCCAGCCTGGCGTTGATGGATGCCGGCGTGCCGTTGTCGGCCCCGGTAGCGGGAATTGCCATGGGATTGGTGAAAGATGAGAACAAGTTTGCCGTGCTAACCGACATTCTGGGTGATGAAGACCATCTTGGTGATATGGATTTCAAAGTAGCCGGTACCGCCAAAGGCGTCACCGCGCTACAGATGGATATTAAAATCGAAGGCATCACCGAGCACATCATGGAGGTAGCCCTGCAGCAAGCATTGGAGGCGCGCCTGCATATTCTGGCGCAGATGAATGCCGTGTTGCCCGCGTCACGCACCGAGCTGTCGGACAATGCACCGAGCATGGCAACCATGAAAATCGACGCCGACAAGATTCGCGATGTGATTGGCAAGGGGGGGGCGACCATCCGCAGCATCACCGAAGAAACCGGCGCCTCAGTAGACATAGAAGACGACGGCAGCATCAAAATATTTGCCGCCGACAAAACTGCAATGAACGCGGCGGTCGCGATGATAGAGACTATTACCGCTGAGGCCGAAGTCGGTGCTATCTATACCGGAAAAGTGGCCCGCATCGTCGACTTCGGGGCATTTGTGAACATCTTGCCGGGTAAAGACGGCTTGGTGCATATTTCCCAGATCGCCAACGAGCGCATTGAAAAAGTGACCGATGTGCTGACAGAGGGTCAGGAAATAAGGGTTAAGGTACTCGACGTTGATGCCCGTGGTCGTATCAAACTGAGCATGAAAGCGATCATCAACGAAGATGCCGCGGAAGCGGCAGTGGAGTAGAGTATTAGGGGCTGTTAACAGGCCCTGGCACTCCTTGCCACTAATGGTGGGGAGTGTGACTTACTTTGGTGGCCAAGAATTTGCCGAGCCTAATACGACAGTCACGTTATCTATTAAGCGGGTTTTACCCAGCATCGCCGCGGCTAAAATAACGGCTTCGCTACTGTTCTCAGCGATGACTCCCAGCGTTTGCGCGTCGCGTATGGCAAGGTAGTCTGGCTTAAACCCGGCGCTTTGCAGGTATGTTTCCCCCTCTTTTTCCAACGCCGTAATCGAATCCTGCTGCTGCGTCAACTTGTCTTTCAGTGCTAGCAGAGTTGCACGCAGTGCAGGCGCTATTTTGCGCTCGGCCGCGCTTAAATAGTGATTGCGCGAACTCAGCGCCAAACCGTCTGCGGCGCGCGTGGTTGGCACGCCTACAATCTCGATTAGCAGGCTTAAATCGGCGCACATGCGGCGGATGATAGCTAATTGTTGGTAATCTTTTTCACCGAACACCGCAAAATCCGGCGCAACGATGTTAAACAGTTTGGCCACTACGGTGGTCACGCCGGTGAAGTGGCCCGGGCGATGAACGCCGCATAAAACATTAGCGAGTTTTGGCACGCTGACAATGGTTTGACTGTCATGGTCTCGCGGATACATTTCTTCCACGGGCGGTGCAAACAGTAACGCAACTCCCTCCGAAGACAAGCTGGCCTGGTCGGCCTCCAGCGTGCGCGGGTAGCTGGCCAGATCCTCCAGCGGGCTGAATTGCAACGGGTTGACGAAGATGCTGGCCACCGCGCAATCGCTGATTGCGCGCGCACGCCGCATCAGGTTCAAATGCCCTTCGTGTAGATTGCCCATAGTGGGTACGAAGGCGATGCTATACCCGGAGTTTTTCTGCTCCCGGATGGCGGCTCGAAGTTCGGCTATTGTTGTGCAGGTTTGCATCGTTACTTTTGTCGTCATACTTTATCAGCCATCAGCCATCAGCCATCAGCCATCAGCCATCAGCCATCAGCCATCAGCCACAGCCCTGTCCGCGGTAGTTGCTCGACCAGTTCGCTTAGCGCCCGCCCGTCCGGTAAACGCAGCGCGGGGGCAAGATCGTAAAGCGGATAAACAACAAAATTACGTTTGCTTAAGCGCGGGTGTGGAATAGTCAGGTCGTTGCTAGTCACGACAAGGTCATCGTACAGCAGCAAGTCGAGATCCAGAGTACGCGGCCCCCAGTGCAGCTCACGCGTGCGGCCTTGTGCATTCTCTATATTTTGCAGCGCGTTCAGTAGCGCGTGCGGACTCAATCGAGTTTGCACGCGCGCCACGCCGTTCAGGTAATCTGGCTGCTTGTCAGGGCCAATCGCGGTACTCCAATACAGCGGTGAGCAGCACTTGACAGCGCAATTTTCGACATTGTCCAATGCCTCGAGAGCTTGTTTGAGTTGCTCGATTGGGTGGTTGAGATTGCTGCCAAGCCCAACATAGGGTTGACGGGCGTTAGTCATTCACGCGCCGCCGTCTACGGCGGCGCGGTTTGCGCTTGGTGGAAGAGGGGCGCGTTGCGGATTCATCGACAGGATTCTGTTCCTGATATTCGGTCCACCACGATCCTAGGCCGTCCAGTTCCTCGCCCGACTGTTCGCGCAGCAGAATAAAATCGTAGGCGGCGCGAAAACGCGGGTTTGACCGCAGTACCCTTGCGCGTTTGCCATGATTGAGATGCAGGCGAGCCTGCAGTTCCCATATCTCGCGCATCGGAATGGAAAACCGTTTCGGAATAGTGGTGTGCTCGATCTGGCGCGTCAGGGTTATCCGCGCCGCTTGTTGCAGCGCCTCGTCATCGGGAATGGCCGGCTGGCCGCGCAAGCGCGTGACTTCATAGCTGACTGCGGGCCAGAGCAGAGCCGCGAATAGAAATGCCGGCGTCACCGGTTTGCCTGCGGCAATGCGTGCGTCGGTGTTACGCATTGTGTGCTCCAGCAAGCTCGCGGCAAACGGTTGTTTGCGCTGTAGACATTCGCCGGTGGCGGGAAACAGGAACTGAAACAATCGAAATTCCTGCAGCGCGTTCAGGCTGTCGAGAGCATAGCCACCGAGGAACAACTTCAGAACTTCGTCAAACATGCGTGCTGGCGCAATCTGCAATAGTAGGTGGCCGTGTTCGAGCAGCGGCGCTTGCGTTTCCGGGTGCAGCGCGAATTTGAGTTTAGCGGCAAAGCGGGCGGCTCGCAGCATTCTTACCGGGTCTTCCTGATAGCGGCGCAGCGGCTCGCCAATCGTACGCAGCGTTTTTTGTTCGAGGTCACCCATGCCATCAACATAGTCGATGATGCTGCCGTCCGCCGGGTCGAAATACAGCGCGTTGACGGTGAAGTCGCGGCGGTCGGCGTCTTGCACAATATCGCCGTACACGTTGTCGCGTAGCAGCATGCCAGATTCGGTTTGTTTCGAACGCTGTGCTTGTGTGGTCTGGGTGTCATGACTGGCGCGAAACGTAGTGACTTCGATTATTTCCCGGCCGTAGCGCACGTGCACGATTTGGAATCGCCGGCCAACAATGCGTGAACGTGGAAACAGGGCTTTTACTTCGTGCGGGTGAGCGTCGGTGGCCACATCGAAGTCTTTCGGTTGCCGGCCAATCAGCAAATCGCGAATACAGCCGCCGACGATGTAAGCATCATGACCGTGGTGGCGCAGTTCGTTAACTATTTGAATAGCGTGTGGGCAGATCGTTCGCAGCTGCGCGTCTATTTCGGGCGCGGCTATACGCGGCGCCAGCGCTGCTTTTTGTGCAGGGCTCGCGGGCTTCAAAATATCGTGTGCCGCGGCATTATCATCTTGACGAGGTGCACTATCGCTCTATGACCGGTATTTATCAGCTAACGCTATAGCACAGAAGTTTAGCATACCGGGCGTTGCAAAACGTTTTGACGCAGACAGATAGTTAGGGTCAGAGGGCTAAATCGAACGGGTAGTGAGGGGGAAAACTACGTTTTCCCCCATCCAGGCCTTATTCGTTATTTTTATGTCAATTATTTTTGTTGTTTGTTTTAATTATTTGCTAGAACCTAAAGCAGATGTCGTGCCACTAAAAAAATATATTTAAGTTTCAATGACATATGTTTTTCCGTTGTTGTATAATCACCAAAGCGTCAAAATTTTGTTACCAATGCACCCCGACATTGTTACTTTCGACCTTAAACTCGTAACAACCAACGTTATGCATAGCGTTACGCTAATTTGCTTTGCCCCACCTTGGGCGCCATATTCGTCTTAACTCGCGGAATACCAAAGCGTTGGCGCCGCTCCCACAGGCATTTGCGGCTGACACCAAGTTTCTTTGCCAGCTCTGTTTCGCTCATGTGGTCTTGATGCTCCAACACAAAGCGCTGGAAATAATCTTCCAGTGACAGGTCTTCGTTGGGGTCGGTGTTGTTAGCCGTCGCAATAACGTGCTTGCCGGCTTCCTGTATTGGGTCGCCCTGGATCAGGTCGACACTCACCGGCTCGTGCTCGATAGCGAGCAAATCAAGGCTTATCTCATTGTCTTCGCACAACACAATGGCGCGCTCAAGCGCATTTTCCAGCTCGCGCACATTACCTGGCCAATCATAAGCGGTAATGGCTCGCACCGCCTCGGCCGTTAAGCTGACCGATGTATGTCCCAATTGCTCGCATTTGGCCTGAATGACCGCTTCGGCAATATCGAGAATGTCTTGGCCGCGCTCACGTAGCGGCGGCAGCATCACGCACAGTACGTTGATGCGGTAATAAAGGTCTTGCCGAAATTTTCTTTCTTTAGCCAATGCGCCCAAATTGCGATGGGTCGCGCTGATCAGCCGCACATTGACGCGGGTTGACCGGGTCGAACCGATGCGGCGAATCTCGCCCTCTTGCAGAACACGTAGCAGGCGCGCCTGCGCTTCCAGTGGCAGCTCGCCAATTTCGTCCAGAAACAGCGTGCCTTCATCGGCGGCCTCGATCAAACCCATGCGATTGGTGTTAGCGCCGGTAAAGGCGCCTTTCTCGTAGCCAAATAACTCCGACTCGATCAGGCTTTCTGGAATGGCCGCGCAGTTGATGCTGACAAGTGGCTTGTTGGCGCGTCGGCTTTTCGCATGAATGGCTTTTGCCACCAGTTCCTTGCCCGTGCCGGTTTCACCTTGAATCAATACGGTGCTTTCGGTCGGCGCTATTTTATTAACGCTCTGAATGAGTTGTTCCATTGCGGCGCATTGGCCTATCATACCGGCGATGCGTTCTCTGCCCGAACCGGGTTGAGTATCGCGTTGTTGTTGCTGGCCGTATTGTATGATAATGCGCCGCACCGATTGCAACATTTCGTCATGGTCAAACGGTTTGGCAATATAATCGACCGCGCCCATTTTCATGGAGTCAACCGCCGAGCGCAGGCTGGCGTAACTGGTCATGATCAACACGGGAGTGTTTGCCGTCTGAATCAGATCGGTGCCGGGAGCACCCGGTAAACGCAGATCGCTAATGATCAAATTGAATGAGTCCAGGTTGTGCCTGGCGACAGCTTCGCGCACCGATGCGGCCTCGGCTACTTGATAACTGTGACGTTCGAGCAGGCGCTTAAGCGCGGTGCGAATAACAACTTCGTCTTCAACCAGCAAAATGTGATTCATCAAACTCATTAGCGTTGCCACGTTACTGCAAGAGTTATCGTGCCTAGTTTATAGTGGTCAGCGAAAATTGCCAGAAACCTTGTTAAACAGCAGCTCCTCCCGCTGAGATTACAAACGCTCGTTAATTGGAAAAATCTGCCGTT
>CAZJDL010000108.1:0-13266 GCA_964544755.1 uncultured Pseudomonadales bacterium
ACTGAACGCAGGGCAAACTGATTTACCGTTCAATGTTCGCGAAATAATATCAATGGGGTCGATTTAAAGGCGCTTACGTTAGACCCAGTGCTAACACGGGAGATACCACGAGTGCATACCGGGAACTGATGCGTAAACGGTTTAGAAGACGGGCAGGAATTGAGCCGGTGATCGGTCACCTCAAATCGGATCATCGACTGTGTCGGAATTACCTCAAGGGATTTATAGGCGATCAGATCAACGTTCTGACAGCGGCGGCGTTCAACTTCAGAAAATGGATGCGGCTGCTTTATTCGACCCAAAATTTCCGACTGCATGGGTGGGTCAGGAAGCTACGAGCGATGTTTGCTATCGTTACGGGAGCCTTCCCGGCCGCCATTTAACGTTTTTCAGGGCCGGACTATGTACGTAGCATTCAACCTTGTGGCTTCCTCGTTTTGTGGTTTGGTTTGCGCCCGTGTTTGGCGACCTGCGCCGCAGGCTAATTGCCCATTAACGAAATCGCAGGTTGTCGCAGCTTAGCTGATCCACCGACGTGCAACCCATGAGTTTCATATCCCGTTCTAACTCGGTTCGGTATTGGTTCAGGGCGCGCTCAACTCCGGCCTGACCGGCAGCCGCCAGCGCATAAAGATAAAGCCGCCCGCCCGAACAGGCCTTGGCACCAATTGAAAGCGCCTTTAGCACATGGGTGCCGCGCTGGATGCCACCTTCGCAAATCACGTCGATCTTGTCACCAACCGCATCGATAATTTCAGCCAACTGGTCAAACGGCGCCCGCGAGCCATCCAACTGCCGGCCGCCATGGTTTGAAACCATGATGCCGGTGCAGCCTATATCGACCGCCCGCTTGGCGTCCTCTACACTCATGATGCCCTTCAGGGCGAAATGCCCGCCCCATTGGGAGCACAGCTTTTCGGCGTCGTTCCAGCTCATTGACTGGTCCAGCATGGTGGAAAAATAGTCACCAACCGAAACATTGGTATTGGTGCCTTCGACGACATAATCCTGCAAATGCGGCAACTCGAATTTTGGCTTGGTCACATAGTTGATGCCCCACATCGGCTTGGTAGCAAAGCTGAACAGGCTTGAAAGGGTTAGCTTTGGCGGTGAGGTAAAGCCGGTGCGCAAATCTCGCTCACGGTTGCCGCCAGTGATAGTGTCGACGGTCAGGGCCAACACATCAAATTTTGCCGCCTTTGCCCGCTCGACCATATTGTCGTTCAGCCCGCGGTCTTTGTGGAAATAGAATTGAAACATCTTCGGGGTATCGATCATACTGCTGATCTCCTCGACACTTACGGTGCTGAGCGAAGATACCCCAAACATGGTGCCGTATTTTTTCGCCGCTTTGGCCACCGCCCGCTCACCGTCATAGTGGAACAACCGTTGCAAGGCAGTTGGCGCACAAAATAACGGCATGTCAATTTTTTTACCAAATACAGTGGTAGAGAGGTCAACCTTGTCAACCCCGGCCAAAACACTGGGAACCAGATCAACATCATCATAGGCTGAGGTATTGCGCCGATAGGTGATCTCGTCATCCGCCGCACCATCAATATAGTGGAAAATCGGCGATGGTAGGCGCCGTTTAGCAAGCTTTCTGAAATCGTGGAAATTGTGGCAGTCAGTCAATCGCATGGTTTTCCCCTCGCTATGTCGATTAAATTAGCAGAGAATTTATACTAATGGGAAGACAGAGTATAGCGCCTTGTACAGGCCGCAATCCCCGAGGGTGGCAGGCGTTCGCGTGCCTCGTTTTGGGGGTTGATCTGGGGCTTGGGGCTACTATCGTTTCGAGAGAGCGTCAGGACCAAGCCCACGGACGTCCAGTGACGTTTAATTGGAACTTTCCGTTCTTATCCGAACAAAGTCGCTTTAAACCAATTCCTGTGAAAACGTAACAGTTTGGCCTTTATTTCTGCTGGCGGTATATTTGTCGCCCTGGCAGCCAGCTTTACTTATCATTCCTGCTTTTCTTATTGTTTTTTTACAATGTTACTGCCGCTGCCGGTATTACTGTTTTGGCAACGCTCCGCAGATGAAGTTATCGCCTCACACTAATCGCTAGTGCGGTTTATTCGTTACAGCCTCCCAGGAATAGTTTTCAGGGCAGTTCGCCTATCGAAAACTCGGCCGACGCGCTGCGCAGCACCATATGCTGCGCGCCATTGATTATTCGCTCCTCCGCACTACCCACCAGCCGGTAGAATACATGGCGACCAAGCAGCGCCCACAGTTCGTCACGAATTTTGACGTAGGGACGGTTGTCGCGCAGTTCAAGCGGGTGTTCTTCGTTAAGCACGACATAGTCTTCCACATTGGTGCGCAGATACACTTGTTGCTCGCCATCAACGATGCTCACTTCCGAGTCGACAATAATAAAGGGCGCATCATCGACGCTGATTTGAAATTTCTCTTGCGGGGTTACCAGATAATAGTGGCCGTTGGCCTCCTTGCGCAATATTGACGCAAACAGCTTAACCAGCGCGCCGCGATGCACTTCGCCACCCTGGTAGAACCAGCTACCATTGGACTTGATACATATATCCAGCAGGCCGCGATCGGGTGGGTCCCACAGATGCACGGGGCGCTTTCCGGGATCAGGCCGCTGCGCGAGATCGGCAAATATAGCGTGTGCGATGTTTTCCAATTGTGGCATAAAACCCTCACTGCCGGTTCTACGCCCGGACGCTGCGCGATCAATTCGCGGCGATACGCCGCACGTTGATCACACCATCGACCGCACATAAGGCATCGATAGTCGATTGCCCGGGTTCGGTTTCCAGATCAACCAGATTATACGCAATTTCTTCGCGGCTCTTGTTCAGCATATCGATAACATTAATATTCTGTTCGGCGAGTATCGATAGAATGTTGCCGAGAATTTTCGGCACATTTTTGTTGCTAATCGCCAGCCGGTGGCCGCCATTGCGCTCTAAGGCCAAATGAGGGAAGTTAACCGAATGTTTGATATTGCCGTTTTCCAGAAAATCACGCAATCGGCGCGCCGCCATAATCGCGCAATTTTCTTCTGCCTCCGCGGTGCTGGCGCCAATGTGCGGCATGAGCACAACGTCATTACGATGGATAAGTTGCGGATCGGGGAAATCGGTCAGATAGCAGCCAATTTTGCCGGCGTCTAACGCCGCAACCACGGCCTCTGTGTCGACAATTTCATCGCGGGCGAAATTCAACAAACGCGTCCCGGGCTTGCACTGAGCCAACAGTTCCGCATTCACCAAATGCCTGGTTGAATCCAGCGCTGGCAGGTGCAGAGTTATGTAGTCAGCCTTGCTAACCAGCGATACCAGGTTCTCCATACGCTGCACATCGCTGGGCAAGCGCCAGGCGGCCTCGACCGACAGCGCCGGGTCGTAACCCAATACTTCCATACCGAGCACAAGAGCGGCTTCCGCCACGCTGGAGCCAATAGCACCGAGGCCGACCACGCCCAGTTTTTTCCCGGCCAACTCTTCGCCCTTGAAGCGCTTCTTTTCTTTCTCGAGTAATTTGCTCAACTCGGCGGCATCTCGTTGGTCGGTCAAACCACGCACGTAATCGATGCCCTCGAGGATACCTCGCGACCCCAATAGCAATGAGGCAAGCACCAATTCTTTTACCGCATTGGCATTGGCGCCCGGCGTGTTGAATACCGGCACACCGTGTTCGGTACACCAGGCAACCGGAACATTGTTGGTACCGGCGCCGGCCCGCGCGATCGCTTTGATCGAGTCGGCAATATCGGCCGCCGCCAATTTGTGGCTACGCAACAGAATGGCGTCAGGATGCCCCACCTCACTAGCGACTTCATAATGTTCGCGCGATAACTGGTCGAGGCCTTTAACGGAAATGTGGTTGAAGGTAAGGATTTTATACACAGAATAGTCTCTTGTTACAGTCAGGAAAAGCGCGGCATTATAGCAGCCATTTTTTAAATTACGGTCGCTGCGATTGCTTCAATATGGCAATCGGGCGCTCTGTTATCTTACGCAACGGCGTCACATCCCAGCCACGCAGCGTGGCAACACGAGTTGCTTGCAACGCACCGCTGGCGGCAAGCGCGCACGTGTGATCAATACCCGCCGCCAGCAGCCAGAACTGCCAGTCGCCGGGCTCGTCGTCACGCTCTGGCGCAAAGTTAATACCGATGGCATCTTGAGCCAATGAATATGAAAAATGCCGGAGCGGAATAACCAGCCCCTTACCGCACGCTTTTATATAGCTTTCCTTTAACGTCCAGTAGTCAAAAAACACTTTTCTTTGTATGTCATCAGGAAAGCCGCGCAACTCAGCAACTTCCGTAGGTGAAAAAAAGCGATTAGCAATATTTGGGCCTTCGACGCGCCCATTGCAGCGCTCAACATCTGCCCCCACCGGCAGTGCGCGACGTACTGCCAGCAATTGCAAGCCGTCAGTATGCGATAAATTAAATTGCAGGTCGCGGTAGGCGTCGTTGGCAATAAACGGTTTACCGTGCTCATTTTTATCAAATTGCCATTGCTCGGGCGGAAGGTTGGCGTAGTGCGACAATACCCAGCGGGTCATGGCATGGCTGACACAGAACTGCTGGCGATGCCGTTCGAACTTGAAGCGCCGCATACGATGCAACTCGTCAGCGTCTAGCGTCGCTTGCAACAGCGTTAGATATGCGTGATCAAGCTCTAACTCATACGGCCGACAAAACCACAGGTGAATTTCCGCGGCGGGCAGATTCAGCATCGTGATCGCGAGTTAGAACATTTTGATATCAGCGCTGTCTTTTAGCCGGTCGAAATAGGCCTGTACCTCGCGATTTCCCCGGCCCTGCGCCAGCGCGCGTTTTATGCTGCTACGTTCGTTCGAGTTCAGGGACGCAGCGCTACCCGGTTTGACATTGCTGACCTGCATCACGACCTGGTCGCCGCTGGACAGCGACAGCAACTCGAGCGCTGTACCGTCATCGAACTGCGTTGCGTCGAAAGCCTTGCCCAAAATCTCCGGATCCAGTTTTACGCTGTTACGTTGCAGGCCGGCTTCCAGCTCCCATTCCAGCTTGTGCGTGGCGGCGAGATCCTTAATGTTCTGTCCCTCTTGCACTTTCTGCAAAAGGGCTCGCGCCTGCGCCGCCGCAGCGTCGTTCGCTTTGTTCCGTCGAATGCTTTTATCGACGCTATCTTGCACAGAGGCCAACTCCAGTTGTTCGGCGGGCTTGTGATTTTTGACCCGCACAACGACAGCATGGTCTTCGTCTAGCTCCAGCACTTCGCTGTTTTGTCGTTCGTCGATAAATTCTTCGTCAAATGCCAGCCGCAGCACCTGCGGTTTGGCGGCGATACTCTTGCCGCCGTTGCGATTAAAAAATTCCGTTTGTTGTACGGTCAAATCCAGCTCCGCCGCGGCGGCGGTTAAATCATCTGCACCAAATACGCTATCGGCCAGCAACTCAAGATTCTCGACAAATTGTGGTTTGGCGCCCGTTTTTTGAAGG
The DNA here is from genome assembly GCA_964544755.1 of uncultured Pseudomonadales bacterium. Classification (GTDB taxonomy): domain Bacteria; phylum Pseudomonadota; class Gammaproteobacteria; order Pseudomonadales; family JAUIET01; genus JBBKXJ01. The sequence goes on from CAZJDL010000108.1 coordinate 5,471, forward strand.
TCTTCGGCTATGCGCGTTTTACTGCTCGCGTATTCTGGTGGCTCGTCTTTCTTTACATCGAGCAACTTGATCAGGTGCACACCGGCTTCGGTAACAATCGGCTCGCTGATGGCGCCAACCGTCAGCACGTTGGCGGCTTGCTCAAACTTCTCGGGTAGCTCACCCGATTTCACATAACCCAGGTTGCCACCGAATTCCGCGGTGCCGACATCTTCGGTATATTTCTTCGCCAACTCGGCGAAATCAGCGCCTTTTTGCAACTGTTCTCCTATTTCCTTCAGTTGCTGTCGCGCTTGCTTTTCTGTGCGCTGGTCGTTCACTTCCAGCAGAATGTGCGCTAGCTCACGTTCCTCCGCGGCCTCAAACGCAGCTTTTTCACGTTCATAGGTCGCTTTAATATCTGCATCACTGACGTCTTCATAAAGATCTTGCAGGCGCAGTTCGACGAACTCGAGCTGCACCTGCTCATCGCTTTTGAATTCCTTCTTGTGCTCGGCATAGTATGCTTGCCGCTCCGCGTCGCTGACGGCAATGCTGCTGAGATCTTTTGCTACCGGCACGGTGAGAAAGCGTACGTCACGGCGCTCCTGCGTAAGGCGTGCAACCATTTCCAACTCTTTCTCGGTGGCAAACGCACCTTCGGTAAAACCACTGACCAATTGCTGCAATTGCAACTGAGTGCGTATTTGGTTGCGGTGATCCGAGGGTAACAAGCCATTCGAGCGGATCAAGTTCTCGTAACGTTGCGCGGAAAACTTACCGTTCTCGTGAAAGGCCTCATCGCTGACAATAATCTGATCAACCACTTGGTCGGGCACCAGCAGTGCTAGCTGGGTAGCTTCTTCTTTTAACAACTGGCGTTGCACCAGCGAATCCAGTACCGAGCTTTTTATCATGTTGTCTTCCAGCATGGCTGGATCAAATGACTCGCCAAGCTGTTGTTGTATGCGGCGTTTTTGCATATCAATCGCAATATTGAGTTCTGACTCGGTGATCTCCGCCCCATTCACCTCAGCGGCGTTTTTGGCACCACCACCGCTGAATAATGCATCAACACCAAAAAAAACAAACGGCACAATAATAATGCCGACAATGATTTTCGCCATCGTGCCCTGGACGTTGTTACGGATTGATTGCAGCATTTAAATATTGCTCAGTAATGATTACTTAGCGGTTGTCGAGGAGCAATTTTCGCCCCATACTTTCTTTCTGTACAAAAAAGCGCACCCGGTACAGGATGCGCTTTCGGTTTGCAGCTACGGCCAAACTCAATCGCCGACAGAACCCACGGTGCAATGCGGTTCTCAGTTCAGTGCATCCTTCAGCGCTTTACCCGCTTTGAAACTCGGAACCTTCGCTGCCTTGATTTCTATCGGTGCACCGGTTTGGGGATTACGACCTGTTCGTGCCGCGCGATCTTTCACCTGAAAAGTACCAAACCCAACCAAAACGACCGGCTCACCTTTTTGTAGTGATTCGGTCACTGTGTCAACTATTGAATCCAGCGCGCGTGTCGCACTTGCTTTCGATAAATCGGCGGCTTCGGCTACTGCATCAATCAGTTCAGATTTATTCACACTCATCCCCTCGCGTATTGGAATACATATATAAAATAGGCACCAGGAAAACAGGGTTTCTTTTGGCGCCTAGCGATCGGGCAGTTTATACCAAGCGCATCACTGACGGTCAAGCGTATTAAAGGGCGTTAGTGCGCTTTTGCGCGCTGGTCATCAGTTTCTTGTTGTGGTTTTTTACTGGGATAAAAATCTTCATCCGACAGGGATTCAGGCATGCGCTCCAGGGCTAGCGCCAAAACCTGGTCGATCCACTTGACTGGCACAATTTCAAGGTCCTGTTTAATGTTTTCCGGTATCTCTTTGAGATCTCTTTCGTTCTCATCTGGAATGATGACGCGTTTAATGCTACCCCTGTGCGCGGCCAGCAGCTTTTCCTTCAAGCCGCCGATGCGCAACACTTGACCACGCAGAGTGATTTCACCGGTCATTGCAACATCGGAACGCACCGGAATGTTCGTTAGTACTGACACCAGCGCCGTACACATCCCAATGCCTGCGCTCGGGCCGTCTTTTGGTGTCGCTCCCTCCGGCACATGAATATGCACATCAAACTTCTCATGAAAGTCTGATGTGATACCTAATACTTGTGCCCGGCTGCGCACGACCGTCGTCGCTGTTTGAATCGACTCTTGCATAACATCGCCCAGCGAACCGGTTTTGACGTGACGGCCTTTGCCCGGCACACAGGCCGCCTCAATAGTGAGTAGCTCACCGCCAACCTGGGTCCAGGCGAGACCCGTCACCTGGCCGATTTTATTTTCCAACTCGGCGCGGCCATAGTTGAACTTGCGCACACCCAGATAGTCATCCAGTGCTTCCGGCGTGATTCGTACCGTGTCCTTTGACGCGACATCCGCTAGTTGCTTCACTACCTTGCGGCATGTCTTGGCAATTTCACGCTCCAGCCCCCGCACTCCTGACTCGCGCGTGTAGTAGCGAATCAAATCCACCAGCGCCAGTTTTTCAAAGACAATTTCCTTGTCTTTCAAGCCGTTTTGTTTTTTCTGTTTAGGCTCCAAATAGCGTTGTGCAATGTTGAGTTTTTCCTCTTCGGTGTAGCCGGGTAGACGGATGACTTCCATTCGATCCAGTAAAGCGGCAGGAATATTCATCGAATTCGACGTGCAGATAAACATGACATCGGACAAATCGTAGTCGACTTCAAGATAATGATCATTGAAGCTGTTGTTCTGCTCCGGGTCCAACACTTCAAGCAAAGCGGACGCGGGATCACCGCGATGATCCATGCCCATTTTGTCGACTTCATCGAGCAAAAATAACGGGTTGCAAACGCCCGCCTTGGCCATCTTTTGAATAATTTTTCCTGGCAGCGAGCCAATGTAGGTACGGCGATGACCGCGGATCTCGGCTTCGTCGCGAACGCCGCCAAGCGCCATGCGCACATATTTGCGATTCGTTGCGCGTGCTATGGATTCTCCCAACGAGGTTTTGCCAACCCCTGGAGGGCCGACCAAACATAACACCGGCCCTTTCAGTTTTTTCACCCGCTTCTGCACCGCCAAGTATTCCAGAATACGCTCTTTAACCTCTTCTAGCCCGTAATGGTCAGCTTCCAACACTTCTTCGGCCTTCTGCAGATCAAGCCGCACTTTGCTGCGCTTCTTCCACGGAGTCGTTAACATCCATTCGAGATAGCTGCGCACCACCGAGGCTTCGGCCGACATCGGCGACATCATTTTTAACTTGTTCAATTCGGCTTGGGTTTTTTCCAACGCTTCTTTCGACATGCCCGCTTCGGCGATACGTTTTTGTAGCGCATCTATTTCATTGGGCGCTTCGTCGAGATCGCCCAGTTCTTTTTGAATCGCCTTCATCTGTTCGTTCAAATAGTATTCGCGCTGGCTCTTTTCCATCTGCTTTTTGACCCGGCCACGAATCCGTTTTTCTAAATGGATCAAGTCGATTTCGCTGTCCATCGCGGCAATCAACTGGTTGATGCGGGTGGTGACGTCGGCAATCTCTAGCAAGGCTTGCTTTTGTTCAACGTTCAACGCCATATGCGCGGCGACGGTGTCGGACAAGCGCCCAGGCTCGTCGATGCCGGTCAGCGACGACAGCACCTCTTTTGGTACTTTTCGGGTGGAATTGACATATTGCTCGAACTCTTTCTGCAAGACACGCGCCAATGTGGCGCTGTCTTCTTCCGCCACAGGCCGGCTTTGCACGGCGCTGACAATGGCTCGAAAGTAGTCCGGTTCATCGTAGGCTTCGTCGAGGCTCACGCGGGCGATACCTTCCACCAGCACTTTTACGGTACCGTCAGGCAAACGCAGCAATTGCAAAATGTTTGACACCGTGCCGACACGATATAAATCGTCTAAACCAGGATCATCCCGCGTTGCGTCTTTTTGCGCCACCAACAATATTTGTTTGTCGTCGGCCATCGCCGCCTCCAATGCCTGGATCGATTTCTCGCGACCGACAAATAGCGGGATCACCATGTGCGGATACACCACGACATCGCGCAGTGGCAGTAAAGGTATTTCAGAATTATTAAGCAGATTTTCAGATGCAGAATCGGTCATAACAATAACCTAAATAGCTCGCATAACGCGAACTGTGTGGGAAGGAAAATGCCCGTGGAGATCTTGTGCGGCCGAACACGGTCGCCGTGCAAAGCGCTACTGCTATTATTCTTCGGGCGCAACTTTCGATTTTGACTCGGGAGTCTCATAGACCAGCATAGGCTCAGAATCACCATTAATGGCGGAGGCGTCGATCACCACTTTACGCACATTTTCCATCGACGGAATATTATACATGGTGTCTAATAGCACAGATTCAAGGATGGAACGCAATCCGCGCGCCCCGGTCTTGCGTGCCATGCCTTTGATTGCAATCGCCTTCAGGCCGTCTTCGCGAAAATCGACTTCGACATGCTCCATTTCAAACAATTTAGCGAACTGTTTGGTCAATGCATTGCGTGGCTCGGTCAAAATTCGAACCAGCGCTTCGACGTCGAGCTCTTCCAACGTGGCGATGACCGGCAAACGGCCAACGAATTCTGGAATAAGGCCATAACGCACCAAGTCTTCCGGTTGCAGATCACGCAGCACGACACCTACGTTTTTCGCATCGTCTTTGCTTTTAACCTCGGCACTGAAACCAATACCGCTTTTTTCCGAACGATCGCGAATCACTTTATCAAGCCCGGAAAATGCACCCCCACAAATAAACAGAATGTTGGCCGTGTCAACTTGCAGAAACTCTTGTTGCGGGTGCTTGCGCCCACCTTGCGGGGGAACCGAGGCGATGGTGCCCTCGATTAATTTCAACAGCGCCTGCTGTACCCCCTCACCGGATACGTCGCGGGTAATTGAAGGATTATCGGACTTGCGCGAAATTTTGTCGATCTCGTCGATATAGACAATGCCCATTTGAGCCTTCTCTACATCGTAATCACATTTTTGCAGCAACTTCTGAATAATATTTTCGACGTCTTCACCGACATAACCCGCTTCAGTCAAGGTAGTCGCATCGGCGATAGTAAACGGCACGTCAAGCAAGCGCGCCAGCGTCTCAGCCAGCAGCGTTTTGCCACTACCGGTGGGGCCAACCAGTAAGATGTTACTCTTGCCCAGCTCAACGTCGCCTTTCTTGGCGTCGTCGTGCTTCAACCGCTTATAGTGGTTATACACCGCGACCGCGAGTACTTTCTTCGCGCGCGACTGACCGATCACATAGTCATCGAGGATTTCTTTGATTTCTTGTGGCACCGGCAGTTTGTCGTGCTGATTTTCGCTACTGCTCTCTTGCACTTCTTCACGAATAATATCGTTGCACAAGTCAACGCATTCATCGCAAACAAATACCGAAGGACCGGCAATGAGCTTCCTTACTTCATGCTGGCTTTTGCCGCAAAATGAACAGTAAAGCAGCTTGCCGCTGTCGTCACTACCGCCTTTTGTGTCATTACTCATCGAAACCTTTCCTCACCGTTCGCGTCAGGGTTAAAGATGCAGCTTTTTGAAAACTTTTTCAAGCCCTGAACGGTGCAAAAAGCAAGTGGCCTGAAAATCAGCTTTCAGGTGCCGCATCGCGGCTGCCCAACACCTCGTCAACCAGCCCATACTCTACAGACTGCTGGGCGTTCATAAAGTTGTCTCGTTCTGTATCGTTCGCTATGGTTTCTATATCTTGCCCTGTGTGCAGCGCAAGCAATTCGTTAAGCCGCTGTCTTATAATAAGAATTTCCTTGGCTTGAATATCAATATCAGTCGCCTGACCTTGCGCGCCGCCACTGGGTTGATGGATCATTGTGCGCGCATTAGGCAGGCAATAACGCTTACCTTTAGCACCCCCGCTGAGCAAAAAAGACCCCATACTGGCAGCCATGCCGATACACATAGTGCTGATATCCGGTTTGACGAACTGCATCGTGTCGTAAATTGCCAGACCAGCGGACACCGAACCGCCCGGCGAATTGATGTAAAGATGAATATCCTTGTCCGGATTTTCCGATTCCAGGAATAACAACTGCGCGACAATCAAATTTGCCATCTGATCCTCAATCGGACCCACCATGAAGACGACCCGCTCTTTCAGCAGGCGCGAATAAATATCGTACGACCGCTCGCCGCGCGCGGACTGCTCGACGACCATCGGCACGAGGCCCAGATTCTGTGTTTCAAAATGCGATTGGTGAGTTGGCATCAGATATTCCCGAAGTGGTTGATAGTTGCACGATCCTGCTCATGCCTGTCCGCTTTAATTGTAGTCGCTGCATTACGACCGCGTCCATTCAATGGGGTGCGGACAATGATTTTATTGCTGTTTGGCCTGCAACGCTTCCTGGTAACTGCACGCGTCGTCGTTAACAACCGCCTGTTGCAGTATTTCGTCTATTACCTGCTCTTCCAACGCCGCGGATTCCACCGCCGCGAGTCGTTCCTGGTCACTGTAGTGCCAGTTTATGACTTCTTCGGGGCTTTCATAAGTGGCGGCCATGTCTTCAATCATAGTACGAACTTTGTCGGGGTGTGGTTGCACGTCTTCCTGTTTAATGATCTCACCTAAGATCAAACCCAGTTTTACCCGCCGCTGCGCTTGCTCGGCAAATAATTCATCAGGCAGCAAGGATGCGTCGAACTGTGCCGCGGCCGCGCCGAACTGTTGAAACGATTGCTGCCGCAGCACGCTAATTTCGCTGCTCAGCAAAGCAGCGGGTAGCTGCACATCGTGCGCGTCGAGCAAGGCGTCCATCACCTGCGATTTCACATTTGTCTTAATTGCACTCGCCAGTTCACGTTCCATATTTTCCCGCACCTCCTGGCGAAACTGTTCTTCGCCGCCTTCCGTCACGCCCAATTTTTCAAACAACGCGTCGTCCAGTTCGGCGCTGTGATGTTCGCGTACTTCATGCAGCTTGACCTCGAATTCTACCGCAGCGCCTTGCAATTCTTGCGCATGGTAATCGTCAGGAAAATTCAGCTGCAGCGTTTTCTCTTCGCCGGCCTGCAGACCCGCGACACCCTCTTCAAAGCCGGGAATCATGCGCTTCGAGCCAAGGTCAAGCGTGCTGTTGTCAGCCGCACCGCCAGCAAACGGTTCGCCGTCTTTCGTGCCGCTGTAATCGATAAGCACCTGGTCGCCCTCTTGTGCGGCACGTTCTACCCGCACCCACTCGCCGTGCTGCTCGCGCAACTTCAGTATCGTGTTGTCAACGTCCTGGTCCGTCACTCCAGCAACCGCGCGCGTCACTGTCAGCTTGGAAAGATCGGTAAGACCGATCTCGGGATAGACTTCAAATGTCGCAGTGTACTCAAAATCGAGCCCCTGCTCGTCAGTTTTGGTGGCAATACTGGGGCGGCCCGCCGGTTTAATCTGTTCCTGTTCGACTGCCTCGTAGAAAGTCTGATTCATCAGTTCACTCAGCACTTCCTGCCGCACGCCCGCGCCAAAACGCTGGCGCACCACTTGCATGGGCACTTTGCCAGGTCGGAAGCCCGCGAGCCGCACGTTGGGCGCCGCCTTTTGCAAGCGCGCGTTCACTTCGGTGTCAATTTTGTCAATAGGTATGCCAATGGTCAGGCGCCGCTCCAGGCCCCCAATCGTTTCAACAGAAACCTGCATGTAAGATCCTCACAGTATTAAGGCAATCGCTCGAAGGTGCATGCGCAACTCAAGATTATTTGTCAGGCGCGTGGTGCGAAAGGAGAGACTCGAACTCTCACGTCTTGCGACACTGGAACCTAAATC
>CAZJDL010000109.1:0-12743 GCA_964544755.1 uncultured Pseudomonadales bacterium
AATCGGTGGCAACTTTGGCGTGGATTAGGTGGCAACCTTCGTCTGGAATACGCAATCGTCTGTGTGTAGCGCGCAAACCGGGTAATTCACACCCGCCGGGCGGGACAAAAGTACATGTCGTTCGAACCCAGTTACCGTGAAACTTCGCGTTGCGTCAATTCTGCCGTTTTTGTCCGAATGTAACGCTTGCAAAAAACTAGCACCGGTCATTTCCGCGGGTACGGGAATGCCCGCGGCCTGCAACACGGTGGGAGCAACATCCGCCAGATTAATAAAATCGCTTACTTCTCTTCCGCCCTTTACCCTGTTCTTCCACATAACAGCCAGTGGCATATGTACGCCATATTCGTAGTTATTGGACTTTGCTCTTGGAAAGGGCATGCCATTATCAGAAGTGACAATCACCAAGGTATTTTCAAGCTCGCCACTCTGCTCCAATTGCTGCAACATGTTTTCCAGGTGCTGATCAAACCATTCGATCTCTTCCAGGTAATTTGCGATATCCTTTTTAACGACAGGCGTATTGGGCAAGAAATCCGGCACCTCAATAGCATGCCAATCTATCTGCGTCGTTGGGTTATCATCGCTGCCATAAGGCCTGTGGGGTTCGAAGGGGGTAAACAGAAACCCAAATGCCTGTTCTTTCGGCTTGTTGGCCAGAAAAGCCGCAAAATTAGCGCTGTAGTCTATATTCGACATCCCACTGGGCGCCTGTAATTGGATCGCATTGAATGGATCACCCCACGGGTATGGCGACTCAATCAGGTTCTTGCCTGGACCCCAACCCTTACCTGTATAGCCAACGTGGTAACCGTGTTCGCGCAGGATCATTTGAACACTAGGTAGTTCTTGCGCGTAAGATCCCCACAGCGTCGCGCCTGGGCCAGTCTGCCAAAAATGCCGCCCCGACAATAGCGCAGTTCGGGACGCAGTACAGGTCGGCGCCGATGCATAAGCATGGGTAAAGTACACGCCATTATTGGCAATACGATCGAATGCCGGCGTATCAAGCGCTGGATAGCCGGCGAAAGACGTGTGCACCCAGGACTGATCGTCTGCAACCACGATCAGGAAATTTGGTTTTTTCGCCGCCAGCTCAGGCGCTTCGCGATCAGCGTTGCACGCAGTTAACAGGAATGACGCAACCAGCAGCAAGGCCCGGAATTCTACTTTCCACATTCTGATTTAATGTCGGGGAGGGTTATTGGTTAGCTTTATCGTACCTTCATTACGCACTTCGCCACCTTCTATGCGATACCGGGTTATCTCGTCTGTCCAGCCGTTCTTGCCCTTTTTGTCAAAGAAATGGTAATAACGTATTCTGTCTACCACATCAATCTTCGGATCAAGCAAATTAATCCCGCTCATAGTCATCGAAGTTTCGAGTTTTAGCGCACGAACCAATGTCGGGGCAATGTCCAGCAATGAAGCTGGAATGCTTGATACGATAAAATCATCGCGTTTGCCACTTACCCCATTTGGTTTGATCAGAAGTAATGATCTGGATCGCGCTTTACTCCATTCTAGGCTATCGGTTCCGAGACCCTCAACACTCAATAGGCGACTTCCCTGCAACGCAAACCGCGCGCCATGATCGCTTTGTATGATGATGAGCGAGTCAGAAAATCGACCTAGTTGTTTCAGTTTCGCGACCAATTCAATAATCAATTTTGTCGCGCAGTGAGACTGACTTAACACTGAGGTTTTAGCAAGGTTTTCCGAATAACTGCAATCTTCCGCCAATACATAGGGAAAATGCGGCAGAATCAAATGGACGAACACATACCGACCATCATCACCTAATCTTGTTTCTTCTGCGAGCACCTGCCGCATCGTATTAAGTGACAGTACGGGCGCCGCGGGATCGAGCACATTTTGATTGTCCTGTTGTTCGATATATTCATGGTCAATTATTCTTTTAGCAACGGCAAGTGGGAAAACTGAATAGACCCATAGATTACGGAAGACCTGTTGATTTCGCTCTGCACCCAATTCCTCCGTATCCTTATGATACAAATCCTTATGATATGTCGCATATTCAAATAGATTTTGCTCAAAATCATACACCGGGTGAAGATATGCCGAAACCTGATATCCGGCGCGCCGTAACCAATAGAGAAAAGATCTGTCGCCATTAAAGGCACGCTGCTGATAATCAATTTGAGCAGTGGAAAAATCATAGGCTTGACCGGTGAATATCGACGGTAACGACATGCCGGTTCTACCGAAAAGCGTTGTTGTATCGGCAAAGAATCGAAAGCCCGCCAACTTCGATTTCACGCCTTCATCGAGTGTTTGCACAAACATATCTGTTTGGAATTCATCCAGAACGATATGGTAGATATTCGGCAGGCGCTCGAGTTCTGACACGCTTGCGTCGACTTCTACTGCAAAATTATTACGCTGCGAATAGAGCGGCGCATTAATCTCAAGCTTGCTGTACAGTTGCACCAAATCAATAGCAATAAACAACAGGCTTGCAATGGCAAAGAAATTAACGCCATCCTGCAAAGAGAGTTTACGATCAATAAGGACAGCGGCAGAAAAAACCAGGCAGAGCAGGATAACCGTAAGGCATACCTTATATGCTAAGGCTATTTGTATTCCGTGAAGTGAGGAAACGGAAAGAAACAGGATGCCAAAAAGAAAATACATCCAAAAAAAGTAGCGCAACAATCGTTTGCTTCTGAACCGGCCACTCAATAGAAAGACAAATGTTGCCGTTAGTGCAATTGTAATAGCTAATATTGCAAACGGGTACAAGATATCAATCTTGTGATGCAGCTCCACCTGGTTACTAAGGTATAGCGGTATAGACGTGCTAAGGAATATCAGCCACGGCGTACCCAGCAAAGCAACGAACACTGTGACAAAATATCCGACGCGGGTAGTGACTGTCATATGGAACCGATTCCGTGGCAGTAAAACAATAGCTCCCTGTTAGCGGCAACCATCTGAACGCCGCAACAGATACAACACCCGGTCGCTACTCTCGATTTGCGCTTGCCTTACCACCGTAAAACATTGCATAAATGCCGCTTCAAAACCCTGTTGCGTATACTCTGGAAAAATATCTTCCCGGGTGGTTAACAAACGCTTTACCTGCGAGTCACTTTTGGGGACGAATTCGATAAGCAGATAGGCCGCTATCTGTCGAAAAAAATCGGCAACTTTCGGTAACGGTAAATTGTTTGAAATCGCCAAATGATGAATCAGCGCCAACGCCAGCACCGTATCGGTAGAAATGCGGTCCATAAAAGCCATGCGTTCTGCATTGGCCCAGCCAATTCCGGGGCTGGGGGTGGTCAGATCCAGCTGCAATGGCAGTATTCCCTTTTCCCCGGAATCAACACAGCGCCGGTAATTTTGTTCCACGGCGGACGGATCAACATCCTGCGAAATAACGGTATCACAATGCCGCGCGGCGATTTGACTGAACACGCCGGTATTTGCGCCCAGATCCTGTATGCGCGCTGGCGCGGGCGAAATCATCGCAACAAATTCATCGACCAGTTTCTTTTTATGCTCCATTGCCGCATCGGCATAATTTGTCGCTGCGTAGTAGTTGCCCCACTCGGTATCCGCGGCCTTCCAGCTTAGTTTTTTAATGGCCGATTCCAGACTCTCGACTAGCGCCCGGAGTCCCAGCTCGCTGACTCTGGCTGTTTTACGCTTGGCCGGACTGATAGCAACATCCGCATAGCGTTTTTGTGAGCGTGCATGCAAATGGATATGGGTAAACAGCGAGAACTTTAACCGCGTGCGTTTGGGCAGCAGGCAACTGGCCATGTCTAACGGCACGCCATCGATATTGGTTTGCAGCAATTGGTTTAACCTGACATCACAGTAGCTCATCAGCGCAAGCGGCGCCAAAAAGTGCTGGCAGAATTGCCGATACGCAACCCAGGGCTTGCCTTTCTGGTAACTCTCAAACGATAAGGTGTCTATCAGTAATGGCCGGGAGCCTATGAATTGAATATTGTAGGCGCTCGCATCCTTCAGCGACATACCATGCTCGAGAGCGGTTTTCTGAATCTGCAAGGTTGTCAACGCAGCATCTTTTAGCTGGCTGAAACACCATTCATAGGGGTACGAAATATAGTGGATTATGTCTGGCCGGATGATGCGGTAGGCTGCGTCGGTACCGATCCGCTCGCGTGCTACCTCTTGATGCGGGATCAACAATCGGCAAGCCACCAGCTTCTGTAGAAGCCCGGAATTGATTAGCAAGTCGTAGTCTTGCTGATAGACTTTGTTTACTTGACGGTAGAGGGTATCGTTTTCAATGAACAGGAAGCCACTCGGGTCGCGAAAAGAGCTAGCGAGGACGCCATTGCCAGCGCCAGCCACTACTGACGTTTGTGTTCCGGTTTTTCTTCCGGCGTATCCAGCAGCGATTCGGGTGCTGCAGATTTTGACAACAAACGGCTAAAAAACAGCTTCAAGTTGGCCCATGCCAACTTGACATAGAGCATCGCGCCTAGCAACCCGGCAACCAGCATTTGCAGAACAAAGCTGCCAGTGCCAGGATCCAGATAAGCGTAGGCTTGCACAGGAAACATGCCGCCCACGAGCAGAACAATCGCGGCGAAACTTAACAATTTGCTGGATTTTTCCATCGTTTTTCCCACCTGTTGATATTCACATTTATGTCACAAAAACGTCACGCGATGGTAATTTATTTGCATCAAGCGATCAACTGGCGAAAACGTTACTGTATTAGAGCCTTTGCTTTATTCAATACACTACTCTGGCAAGCGGCCAATAATTTCTGGCAATTTATCTTATTAGACACGATTTGAGGGTCATTTCGCGGTCGTTACGTGTTTATATTCTAACCTTCCCTGTAGAATACCGAACCCGCCTATTTGCATTATCCGGAGCCAGCAATGCCTGTAAGCCAGCCGCTTATGCGCACCTTTTTTTTATACCTTGTGGTAATTTTTCACATCACTTCGTGCAGCAGTGGCTCGAAGGATGGCAGCGATAATGTTTTTGGTGATGAAATCATCCACGGCAGCGGCCCGGATGCCGGTGGTGACGTGTTTGACGTTGCGCCACCAGGCGCAAATATTTTATTCCCGCCGCCCAGCGCGTTGACCGGGGGCGACAGCGTAACCGTCACCGGCACGGCGACAGACGTGACCGGTATTGCCAGTATTGCGGTCAATGGCGTGCGCGCGACATCTGACAACGGCTTTTTGACCTGGCGCGTGCGCGTGCCGCTGAACGACGGAGCCAACACGCTGGACGTGACCAGCACCGATACACTCGGCAATCGCGACACCGTCGCGGCAACCACCACCGTGGTGAAAAGTTCCGTTTTCACCGACCCGTTCAGTATCGCGCTGGACAGCACCAACAATCAACTGGTGCTGGCCGACAGCACGCTGGCCGCGCTCGTCACCGCCGACCTGGTCAGTGGCCAACTCACTATTATCTCGAGCGCCAACATCGGGCAGGGCCCGCCGCTGGCGACACCGGTTGGCGTAGCGGTGGATAGCGTCAACAACAGAGCCATCGTTGTTGATCCGACGCTGCTGGCATTGTTGGCGGTAGACCTGAGCAACGGTGACCGCACCATCCTATCGAACACGACGACCGGCGCGGGGCCGGATTTTCTGGATCCCGACCAAATCACACTAGACACTGCCCGCAACCGGGCGCTGGTGACCGAACTGGCGCCAGCCGCCGTTTACGCGGTCGATCTGACGACCGGAGACCGCACAATATTGACCGACGAATTCACCGGCGCGGGACCGCTGCTGGAGCTGCCGGGATCAATCACAATTGATGACGCCAACAATCGTGCCCTGCTAGTCGATGCCTTTCTGGGTTCGGTGATCGCGGTAGACCTGACTAGCGGCGATCGCAGCATCGTCTCCGACGCGGGTGTCGGCAGCGGCGATCTGCTGGCAACGCCCAGCGGTATTACCATTGATCCAGCGAGTGGTCAGATTATCGTCTCAGACATCGTATTAAGCGCGCTGTTCAGCATCGACCCCACCACCGGCAATCGCACCATTATTTCTTCGCCCACACAGGGCAACGGGGAACCCTTCGGCTTTCCGCTGGCGCTGGTCGCCGATGCCAGTTCGCGTAGCTTCGTTGTAGATACCACGCTCAACACGGTGTTCGAAGTCGATAACGGCAGCGGCGATCGGTCGCCGCTATCCGACGCCGGCATTGGCAGCGGCGCCCAGTTTGCAAGCCCGCTGGGTATCGATATTGACCGTGCGAACAACCAGGCACTAGTCACCGACGCGGCCGGCGGGGCGCTGTTCGGCGTCAGTATCACTAGCGGAGAACGCCGCATCGTTAGCGACGCCACCACCGGCACTGGTCAACAGCTGTTCACGCCAACCAGCATTGCTCTGCGACCGGAAGCGGGGAGCGCCATTGTTGTTGACTCCGACGTGGCGGCCATCGTCAGCATCGATTTGGCCAGTGGCGATCGCAGCGTCATCTCTGACGCGAGCAACGGCAACGGTGAGTTATTAACCACGCCGGCTGGAATCGCGCTTGACGCGGCTAACAACCGCGTATTTGTGACCAACCCCGATACCGCAGGCGATACCGATGTACTATTTAACATCGACCTTGACACGGGTGATCGCACTGTTGTGTCAGGCTCGATTACGGGCACTGACCCGGGCATTGGCGGCGGCACAGCATTCGGTTTGCCGCAGGGCATCGCTCTGGATGGCGTCAATCAAATCGGCTACGTGGTAGATACCGTGCTTGACGCGCTCATCGCGGTTGACCTGAACACGGGTGATCGCAACCCCGGACCGCCCGGCAGTGCCTCACCGTTCCCATTCGTCACCCAAACCCCGCTGCCGCCCAGCGTGTTCCAGGACGTGGCCTTGACCCCGACCGAAGCCATCGTGGTCGACTCGCGCGAACGCAGCGTTTATGGCTTTAACACATCTACTGGCGAACGCCGCATCGTATCTGACATTGCTACCGGTGTCGGCACCGAAATGCAAAGCCCGGCCAGTATTGCATTTGACCCGGCAACCGGCACCTTGTTTATCGTCGACAATCTGTTATTTGCCGTCATGGCGATTGAGCCGGTCAGCGGTGATCGGGTGATTGTGTCGCGCTAGCCGCGCATTGCTAAATACCTCATTGTTACAGTCCAACACGCAGGAACCGTTATGCCAGCATCCAATCAGCTCCTACTCGGCCTTGGCGAGCAGAAAGTTTACCTCAACCCCAAATACGCCAATCGCCACGGCCTGATCGCCGGCGCCACCGGCACTGGCAAAACAGTCACCTTGCAAATGCTGGCCGAATCGTTTTCACGCATGGGCGTGCCGGTATTTCTGGCCGATGTGAAAGGCGACGTTTCCGGTATCAGCCAACCCGGCAAGTCGCACCCCAGGGTCGAAGAACGGTTCGACAAGATGGCCATAGAAAACTATCAATGGGCCGGCGCGCCAACTATCTTCTGGGATTTGTTCGGCAAAAAAGGCCATCCCATTCGCGCGACGGTTTCCGATATGGGGCCGGTACTACTGGCACGCCTGCTGGATTTAAACGAAACCCAGGAAGGCATTCTGACCATCGCGTTTACGCTGGCAGACGACCAGGGTCTGTTATTGCTGGACATGAAAGACCTGCGCAGCATGCTGGTGCATATTGCCGACCATGCGAAAGAGCTTAAAACGCTATATGGCAATATTTCGGCGGCTTCGGTGGGCGCCATTCAGCGCCGCTTGCTGGTGATTGAACGCCAAGGCGGTAAAAAATTCTTCGGCGAACCAATGCTGGAACTGGACGATTTGATCGCCACCAACGATGCCGGCCAGGGCTACGTTAACGTGCTGGCCGCCGACACACTGATGCAAAATCCGCGCTTATACTCCACTTTCCTCCTTTGGCTATTGTCGGAGTTATTCGAAAACCTGCCGGAAGTCGGCGACCCGGAAAAACCCAAATTGGTGTTCTTCTTCGACGAAGCGCATCTGTTATTCAACGATGCGCCGAAAGCACTGCTAACCAAGATTGAACAAGTCGTGCGACTGATTCGGTCGAAGGGTGTGGGCGTGTATTTCATCACTCAAAGCCCGACCGATATTCCGGATACGGTACTGGCGCAACTCGGCAACCGGGTGCAGCACGCCTTGCGCGCGTTTACACCGCGCGATCAAAAGGCCGTGCGCGCCGCCGCCGATACGTTTCGCCCCAATCCGAAATTTGAAACTCGCGAGGCAATTATGAACATGGGCGTTGGCGAGGCGCTGGTCTCGGTGCTGGAGGCGAAAGGCACGCCGACCATGGTCGAACGCACGCTGATCAAACCGCCGTTCTCACGCATTGGACCCGCGAAAAAATCAGAACGCGATGCCGTACAGGCCGACAGCCCCTATGGTGACAAATACAATACTACGGTCGATCGCCACTCGGCGCATGAGATGTTACAGCAACGTGCAGAACAAGCCATGCAACAGGCCGAGCAGCAAGCGGCAAGCGCCGTACAAAAGAAAGCCACACGGCGGCGCAGCAATCGGCAATCGGTGGGCGAAGCTTTTTTGAAAAGCGTAACGCGATCACTGGGCAGCCAGATGGGCCGCAGTCTGATGCGCGGCGTGTTGGGGTCTTTGTTTAGGGGCCGTTAGTCGAGTTCAAATCGTTCTCAAGCGCCGGCTTGCGTCGCATTTTTTTCCAAATATATATCACCGGCCCCGACAACGCATAGGTGAATGCCACCGCAAACAGTACGCGCGGCGGGTCGATGGTAATGATGACGAAAATCAACATCACGGCAAACATGGCGACAAATGGCACCCGGCCTTTGAAATCAATATCTTTAAAACTGTGGTACGGCACGTTAAGCACCATCATAAGCCCCACCAACGCCGTTTCAAACGCGAGCAGGCCCTGCGCCCAGCCAGATAGCTCCAGCCCCAGGTAACCCATATCGTGGCCAATCCATACGGTGCTGGCAATCAGCGTGGCCGCGGGCGGACTGGCCAAACCGGTAAAAAAACGTTCGTCGACGGTGCCGGCCTGGGCATTAAAGCGCGCCAACCGCAACGCCGCACAGGCAACATAAATAAACGCTACCGCCCAGCCTAATTTGCCCAGGCCGGACAAACACCACATAAACATCACCAGCGCGGGCGACAGGCCAAAAGTCACCATATCCGACAGGCTGTCGTACTCTTGACCAAATTTGCTCTGCGAGTTGGTCAGACGCGCAATGCGGCCGTCCATGCCATCCAGCAACTGGCCGAAGAAGATGGCCAGACCCGCCGCCTCAAAATCACCGTTTACCGCTGCAACAATCGCGTAAAAACCGGCGAACAGAGCCGCAGTGGTAAATAAATTCGGCAGTAGAAAAATACCTTTGCGCTGTACCTTGCGGCCATTTTCAGACACTTCCTCGACATGCTCGTCAATCGGCAGCAGGCTTTCAATTGGTGTAGCTTTGCCACTTTGCTGTTCGTTCGATGACTCTTCGTTCATAGATCTTTTCCAATCGTCGGCGTGATTGTGCCGCGTAGAAGCGCATCACCGCTTAATAATATCATTTTACGCAACGTAGCAAGTGCGCTATCTTACGCCCGCTAAAATTGACTCGCTCGATAGCAGGAGACTGGCACTCCTTCCTGGTGCTATTGCCGTATTCAGCAGCCGCCCTCTGCGGCGTTGCACTGGCTTGACGTAGCGCTTACTATGCCCGCGCCATCACGGTCTGGCAGGGAACGGTCTGCTTAACACTGAACACGACAACTGAACACGACAAAAGTACCTGGAAGGAGTATTACATGAACTACTTCAACTCACTGCCCTTACGTAAACAGTTGCAACAACTGGGTCAATGCCGGTTTATGGATCGCACCGAATTTAGCGACGAAGTCACAAAGCTGAAGGGTAAAAAACTGGTCATTGTCGGTTGCGGTTCGCAAGGCCTGAACCAGGGCCTCAACCTGCGCGACAGCGGCCTCGATGTCGCTTACGCCTTGCGTCAGGAGGCCATCGACGAGCAACGCCAGAGCTGGAAAAACGCCACCGAAAACGGCTTCACCGTCGGCTGTCACGAAACGTTGATTCCCGCGGCCGATCTGGTGCTCAACCTCACACCCGACAAGCAGCACAGCGCGGTGGTCGGCAAAGTCATGCCGTTAATGAAAACCGGCGCCTGCCTGTCGTACTCACACGGTTTCAATATTGTTGAAGAAGGCATGCAAATTCGCGACGATATTACCGTGATTATGGTTGCTCCAAAATGCCCCGGCACCGAGGTGCGCGAAGAATACCGCCGCGGCTTCGGCGTACCCACCCTGATCGCCGTGCATGACGAAAACGACCCGCAGGGCGACGGTCTGGAACTGGCAAAAGCCTACGCCGCCGGCACTGGCGGCCATCGCGCCGGGGTGCTGCAGTCTTCTTTTATTGCCGAAGTCAAATCAGACCTGATGGGCGAACAAACCATTCTGTGCGGCATGCTGCAAAGCGGAGCCCTGTTGTGCTTCGACAAAATGGTCGAACAGGGCGTGGACTCCGGCTACGCGTCGAAGCTGATTCAATACGGCTGGGAAACGACCACCGAAGCCTTAAAACATGGCGGCATCACTAATATGATGGATCGCTTGTCCAACCCCGCAAAAATTCGCGCCTACCGTCTGGCCGAAGAACTCAAAGACATCATGCGCCCGTTATACGAAAAACACATGGACGACATTGTGACCGGCCAGTTCTCCAAAACCATGATGGAAGACTGGGCCAACGATGACAAAAACCTGCTCGCCTGGCGCGCCGCCACGGCGGAAACACCCTTCGAAAGAGCGGAAAACACCAGCCGGGATATACCCGAACAGGAATACTTCGACCACGGCATTCTGCTGATCGCCATGGTAAAAGCCGGCGTCGAACTCGCCTTCGAAGTTATGTCGGAATCCGGCATTATTGAAGAGTCCGCCTACTATGAATCACTGCACGAAACGCCGCTGATCGCCAACACGATCGCCAGGCGCAAACTGTACGAAATGAACGTAGTGATTTCGGACACCGCTGAGTACGGCTGTTATTTATTCGACCACGCCTGCCGGCCGCTACTCAAAGACTTTATGCAAAGCGTGGATGCCGACGTGATTGGCAAGGGTTTGCAAGTCGATGACATGGGGGTGAACAATCAGGAGTTGATCGCCGTCAACGATGCGATTCGCAATCACCCGGTGGAAATTGTCGGCAAGAGATTACGCAACTATATGACGGCGATGCAGCGGATTGTTTGACCCTCGTTACCACGACGGATCGTGAGTCCTGCGCTATGCGCACGCGGGCAACGGACTCGCCCGACGCATGTTCAGGTGCGCAGCGCCCACCCTACAAGCGCAACACCTTCTCTCCGCGCGCAATACCCGACACGCCACTGCGCACGACTTCCAGTATCGACGTCGCGCCGATCGCTTTGATAAAGGCGTTCAGCTTATCGCCTGCCCCAGTGACTTGAATCACAAAAGTACTCGGCCCAACATCGACAATTTGGCCGCGAAAAATATCCGCGCAACGTTTCACCTCGGAACGTTGTATGCCACTGGCGCGCACTTTAATCAACATCAGTTCGCGCTCCACATGTTCACCCTCGCTTAAATCGACCAGCTTGACCACGTCGATCAGCTTGTTTAGCTGTTTGGTGATCTGCTCGATTTTGCTGTCATCGCCGATGGTCGTCAACGTTAAACGCGACAGCGTTTCGTCCTCGGTGGGCGCCACTGTCAATGTCTCGATATTGTAGCCCCGCTGCGAGAACAGGCCGACCACGCGTGACAAGGCGCCCGGTTCGTTTTCCATTAGCAGGGAAATAATTCTTCGCATCAGCTACGCTCCGTCTTGCTTAAATGCATATCGCGCATAGAACCGTTCGGCGCAATTTGCATTGGATATACGTGCTCGTTCGGATCCACGTAGATATCCATAAACACCAGCCGATCGGTCAGCGCAAAA
This sequence comes from uncultured Pseudomonadales bacterium, assembly GCA_964544755.1. GTDB lineage: Bacteria > Pseudomonadota > Gammaproteobacteria > Pseudomonadales > JAUIET01 > JBBKXJ01. The sequence continues at coordinate 11,959 of CAZJDL010000109.1, forward strand.
CATTCCCGCATCTTGTCTTCCAGATCGTCGTAGCGATCTACCCGCATGCCCACATGACCATACGACTCGGCCAGCTTGACGAAATCGGGCAGCGAATCTTCATAAGTACTTTGCGAGTAGCGGCCGGCGTATTGCATATCCTGCCATTGGCGCACCATACCGAGCGCGCGGTTGTTGATATTGATAATTTTGAGCGGCAAATTGTAATGCGTGCAAGTCGACAGTTCCTGAATATTCATCTGGATGCTGCCCTCGCCCGTCACGCACACAACCACGGCGGAGGGAAACGCCAGTTTGACACCCATCGCCGCAGGCAAGCCAAACCCCATGGTGCCAAGGCCACCCGAATTGATCCAGCGCCGCGGCCGGTCAAAGCGATAGTATTGCGCGACGAACATTTGGTGCTGGCCCACGTCAGAGGTCACGTAGGCCTCGCCGTTGGTGACTTTGTAGAGCATTTCCACCACTTGTTGCGGTTTCATTTGCTCGGCATCGTCCGGATTGTAACGCTGTGCCGTATAGATACCATGCCGCTTGCGCCACTCATCGATCTGCTGCCACCAACTGTCGATCGCGGCAGCCGAATAGCCACTGTCGTCGTGGCCCTTGCGGCGCCGCACTTGCTCCAGCATTTCTTGCAACACGGTATCGACCGGACCGACAATAGGCACGTCGGCGCGCACGGTCTTGGAGATCGACGTTGGGTCGATATCCACGTGGATGATTTTTGCGGTCGGGCAAAACTTGGCAACCGTGTTTGTCACCCGGTCGTCGAAGCGGACACC
>CAZJDL010000110.1:0-12596 GCA_964544755.1 uncultured Pseudomonadales bacterium
GGCACACAGGTGCTGCACCCTATGGGCTGGGACGCCTTCGGCCTGCCCGCCGAAAACGCCGCGCTGCAAAACAAAGTACCACCGGCGCGCTGGACCTATGAAAATATCGACCACATGCGCCAACAATTGCGACACCTCGGCCTTGCTTACGACTGGAACCGCGAGCTGGCCACCTGCGACCCGGACTACTATCGCTGGGAACAATGGTTTTTCACCCGCCTGTTCGCCAAGGGCCTGGTGTATAAAAAAGAAGCCGAGGTTAACTGGGACCCGGTAGACCAGACCGTGCTGGCCAACGAACAGGTCGACAGCGACGGCCGCGGCTGGCGCTCCGGCGCGCTGGTTGAGCGCCGCAAAATTCCGCAGTGGTTTATTCGCATCACCGATTACGCCGAGCAACTACTGGACGATTTGGCGCAACTCAACGACTGGCCCAAGCAAGTGCGCACCATGCAGGCCAACTGGATTGGCCGCTCGCAAGGACTGAACATTACTTTCGCTACCGACGCCGACAGCGAGCTCAGCGTGTATACCACCCGGCCCGACACCCTCATGGGCGTGACCTATATGGCGGTTGCAGCCGAACACCCTATCGCCTTGGCCGCGGCGCAAAAAGATGTGCAAGTGGCACAGTTTCTGAGCAACTTAAAGCACAACAGCGTTGCCGAAGCCGAACTCGCGACCATGGAAAAAATTGGTATTGCAACCGGTTTTTATGCCGAGCACCCCATCAGTGGCGAACAACTACCCATCTGGGCCGCCAATTTCGTGCTCATGAGCTACGGCTCGGGCGCGGTGATGTCGGTGCCGGCGCACGACCAGCGCGACTGGGAGTTTGCGCAAAAGTACGCGTTGCCTGTCAAACAGGTCATTGCACCGCTGGACTCCGCAGTGGCAGTGGATATTACGCAGGCGGCGTTTACCGGCAAGGGCAAGTTGCTCAATTCCGCCCCGTTCGACGGGCTGGACTTCGACGCTGCCTTCGAACAAATGGCCTCCCATTTGGGCCGGTTGGAAAAAGGCCAACGGCAAACGCAATATCGACTGCGCGACTGGGGCGTGTCGCGGCAACGTTACTGGGGCACGCCGATACCGATCATACATTGTGAAAAATGCGGTTCCGTGGCCGTGCCGGAAGACCAGTTGCCGGTGGTATTACCCACCGACGTTGAGTTCTCCGCCGCCGGCTCACCGTTGAAGAAAATGGCGGAGTTCTACCAAACCCGGTGCCCGCAATGCAAGGGGCCGGCCGAACGCGAAACCGATACCTTTGACACATTTATGGAGTCATCCTGGTATTACGCCCGCTTCGCCTGCCCCGACGCCGAGCGCATGCTGGACCAACGCGCCGACTATTGGACGCCGGTCGATCAATACATCGGCGGCATTGAGCACGCCATTCTGCATTTGCTCTACGCGCGCTTCTTCCACAAACTGATGCGCGATGAGGGCTTACTCAATAGCGACGAGCCGTTCAAACGCCTGCTCACCCAGGGCATGGTGTTAAAAGACGGCGCCAAAATGTCTAAATCGAAAGGCAATACGGTTGACCCGCAGCCCTTGATCGACAAGTACGGCGCCGATACCGTGCGCCTGTTTGTCATGTTTGCCGCGCCACCCGATCAGTCACTGGAGTGGTCGGATGCCGGCGTCGAAGGCGCGCATCGCTTTCTGCGCCGCTTGTGGAAACTCGTAGACAACTTCGATGCCGGCGTGGATACCCCATTGCAAATTGACAGCCTGGATACCGGCCAACAAGCGCTGCGCCGCAAAACGCACGCGACCATTCAAAAAGTCAGCGATGACTATGGCCGCCGGCAAACCTATAACACCGCCATCGCCGCGGTGATGGAACTTAGCAACGAAGTGTCGCGCTTTGCCGACAGCAGCGCACAAGGACGAGCCGTGACGCGCGAGGCGCTGGAAAGCGCCGTCCTGCTGCTGGCGCCGATTGTGCCGCATATCTGCCATGTGCTGTGGCAGACACTCGGCCACAGCGAACCGGTCATCGATTATCCTTGGCCGCAGCTGGACGAGTCTGCCCTGGTGCGCAATGAGTTAAGCATTGTGCTACAGGTAAATGGCAAGTTACGCGGCAGCATCGAAGTGGCTGTCGACGCTAGCAAGGAAAGCATCGAACAGCTGGCGCTGGCGCATGACAACGTGCAGCGCTTTACCCAGAACAAGGAAATACGTAAAGTGATTGTGGTGCCAAAAAAACTGGTCAATATTGTGGTGAGTAAGTGAACATTATTGTGCGCAAACGGGTGCCGGTCATCGGCCGCCATACAATTGTGCTCGCCACCTTGCTACTTGGCAGCTTACTCGTTGGCTGCGGTTTTCATCTGCGCGGCGCGGTGAATGTACCCGAGAGCTTGCGCACAGTATTTGTCACTGGCGAGAACCCGCATAGCCCAATCGTTATGGACGTACAGCGATCAATGCGTGCATCTGGAGTTAAGCTCACCAGCTCCGCCGCCGCAGCGCCGTATACCGTTTATATCAGCAGCGAAAGTGAAGAGAAGCGCTCAATTTCGGTCGACGCCCAGGCCGCAGCGGCCGAATTTCAATTGCGTCACTCCATCAATTTCGAGTTGCGCGACCCCAAGGGCAATGCCCTGGTGGGCCCCGACCAATTGATTGGCGAGCGCGTTTTCCTCAACGACATTACCAACGTGGTTGGTAAACGCGATGAGGAACGCCTGATCCGCGAAGAAATGCGGCGCCAACTGGCCGCGCAGATCATGCGCCGCTACCAGGCCTTGGACGCCGATCGACTCGAAGAGCTGCAAAACCAGCAAACCGACAAAAGTTAACACCCTCACCCATGCAAATTCGTGCTGAACAACTCGCTGCACAGTTACAAAAACCCCTCTCACCGATTTACTTATTGAGTTCGGCCGAACCCTTTCTGTTACAAGAGGCCGCCGATGCCGTTCGCAACGCGGCACATGAGCAAGGCTTCGTCGAACGCCAATTACTGCAAGCGGGCAATAAGTTTGATTGGCACACCTTGCTGCTGGAAACCCAAAACCCATCGTTATTCGCCGACCGCAAACTGCTAGAGTTGCGCCTGCCCAGTGGCAAACCCGGCGACAAGGGCAGCAAAGCTCTACAGGAGTATGCCGCTAAATTACCGCCGGATATCGTTTTGTTGCTCGTGTTCGGTAAACTCGACGCCAGTGCCATGCGGTCAAAATGGATAAAGACGCTCGAACACAGCGCTTGTATCTGCCGTTTATGGCCAGTCGATGCGCAGCAATTGCCGCGCTGGATAACTCAACGCCTGCGGCAACGCGGCTTAACGGCCGACCGCGACGCAGTGTTACTGCTGGCGGAAAAAGTAGAGGGCAACCTGCTGGCCGCCGCGCAGGAAATCGACAAACTGGCACTGAGTACCACCACCAAACACCTCAGCGTCGAGACTGTGGCACAAGCCATCGGCAATAGCGCGCGCTACAGTGTATTCAATTTACTCGACGCTTGCCTGCAAGGCAGGGCCGCCGACGCGCAGCGCATGCTGGCTGGTCTACGCGGCGAAGGGGTTGACACACTTGCGGTGCTATGGGTATTTGCCAAAGAGATACGCCTACTGCTGGCGCTACACCTGATGCAGCAAGACGGTACGTCGGCACAGCAAGCGATGCAACGCATGAACGTGTGGAAAAATCGTGCACCACTGGTAAAAAGAGCACTACGAAACTGTACAGCGCCACAGATGGAAGAGCTGCTGCTAATGGCCGGCGCGATCGACCAAGCGTCGAAAGGCATGCGCAAGGCCAACGCATGGGACGAACTATCCACGCTGTGCGCCGCACTATCCGGCCGGCCACTGGGCCAATGTTAAGCCTTAAAAAGCTCCGCAGAACCAACTGGCTCGCACTTGCCGTTCTTCTTGGCGGCGCTTTATTGCTGCGCTACTTTGAACACGCTAACGACAGCCCTTCCAGTTCAGCGCCCGTCATTGAGCAGTCACAGGATGGCTTTCAAACACTCAAGCAAGCGGTAGAACAACAACTCTCTGCAGTCTGGTTTGCGGAAACGCAGTTCAATTTACGCAAAGAACTCAAGGATGACACCTACGGTGACAAGCACCAACGCTTTCTAGTAGAGCGTGCCGGATTACCCGTATTGTTGGTCGCGCACAACATCGACCTGGCACCACGCGCAGCGCTAAGCCGCGGGGTTACAATTTATATCAAGGGCCGTTACGAGTGGAATGACAAAGGCGGCGTCATCCACTGGACTCACCACGACCCGCAACGGCGCGAACCCGGCGGCTGGCTGCGAATCGGTAAGGAAAAATACTTCTAACGACGGAAAGCAGTCAAATAAGGTTAATCGAAGCTGCAAAGGGCTGAATAGAGAGAGGTTTTCTGGGACCGTCTCCAGAGTTCGAGCCTACAAGGATGTATTCACGATGCGCCCTAAAAATTTTCATCCTGCTCGGGCCGTCCATGCAAGCGCCATTCTTTTGGTGAATAAACGATCTGCGAATCTGCATAGCGTAATTGGCGCATAATTTCGCCGCATAGTTGTGCTTGCACCGCGGCCATATTGAGCTGACACTTTGGTAGCAGGCTCTGCATACTGGTCACGGCGAGATCCTCAAACCCGCAGGGATTGATTCTACTGAAGGGCTCCAAATCCATATCCACATTCAGGCTTAGGCCATGGTAGGAACAACCCTTCTTAATACGCAGGCCCAGCGCCGCAATCTTTTCACCACTGACGTAAACCCCTGGCGCATGCGGTCGTGCTGCGGCACTGATCGAATAGCGGTTCAGCAAACCAATAAGACTTTGCTCGATAAGCGATACCAACTGCCGCACACCGAGTTTTTGGCGACGTAAATCGACTAACAAATAAGCCACCAATTGGCCCGGCCCGTGATAGGTGACCTGGCCGCCGCGGTCTGCTTGCACCACAGGAATATCACCGGCGGCCAGCACATGCTGCGGATCGGCCGCTTGCCCAAGGGTATACACTGCTTCGTGTTGCAGCAACCACAGCTCGTCGGTGGTGTCGAGCTGGCGCGTCAGTGTGAACTCGCGCATTGCCCGCCATATCGGCGCATAGGGTCGCAGGCCAAGATCACGCACCAGAAACTTCTTGTTAGACATTGCCGCAGGCGTGGCGATTCACAGCACCATCTTTACCCGACCGGTCTGCTTGAGCTCGGCAAACAGCGCCTGCAACTGAGCCTCACCAGTGGCGCGAATGATGACTCTGACCGACACGTAATTGCCGTTACGGCTGTTTTTTTGCGTGACTGTGGCCGGGTCAAATTCGGAATCGTGTTTGTGCAGAATCTGCACCACCATGTCCTCAAAACCGGTCGTGGCTGCGCCCAATACCTTAATCGGGTAATCGCAGGGGAACTCTATTCGTGGCGGCTCCATTGTGCTGGCGTTTTTAAAACAGCGACTCGATAAGACCTTTGGTGCGCATTACAATCGTATCCCAACTGCGCGCAAAAAACCCGGCCTGTTCAATACTCTCCAGCGCCACCAGCGGCTTCTCGCTAAGGGTTTCATCCCCCAGCGCAACGACCACAGTGCCGTAGCGTTGGTTGGCCTGCACCGGCGCCCGGATTTCCTTGTCGACTACGACATTGACTTGCAGGTCGCTGTGCTTGCCTTTAGGCAGGGTCAGGTAAGTATCTTCCTGCACTCCGAGCGGCACTTGTTCGACCATACCACCCCATACTCTGGCGTCGGAAACTTTTTCATTGCCACTGTATAGTTTATGGGTTTCAAAAAACCGAAACCCGTAAGACAGCAGTTTCTGCGTTTCGCGCGCGCGGGATTCCTCTGAGCTGGCGCCCATCACCACGGAAATCAGCCGCATGTCATCGCGTTTAGCCGACGCGACGAGACAATACCCCGCCGCCTTGGTGTGGCCGGTTTTCAAACCGTCTACCGTACTGTCGCGCCATAGCAGGCGGTTGCGATTCGGTTGCTTGATATTGTTGTAGATGAACTCACGCTCGCGGTATAAAGCGTACTCTGCGGGAAAAGCCGTGATGATTGCCCGCGCCAATATTGAAAGGTCGCGCGCCGTCGTGTAGTGGTCCTTGTCCGGTAAACCGTGCGAGTTCATATAATGCGTACCACTCATGCCAAGCGCTTCGGCGTGCTTATTCATGCTATCGGCGAACGCATCTTCGGTACCGGCGAGGTGTTCGGCAATCGCGACGCTGGCATCGTTGCCCGAAGAAATTACCAGCCCCTTATGCAAGTCACTGAGGGAAACTTGCGTGCCGACTTCGATCCACATTAACGAGGAGCCGGGGAAGTTCTTGGCCCAGGCAGCTTTGCTTATTATGGTAGTGTCTTCCTCCTTTACATTGCCCTGCGCCATCTCATAAGCCAGCACGTAACTGGTCATCAATTTCGTCAGACTGGCCGGCGGCAAGGCCTGGTCGGCGTTGTTTTCTACCAGCACTTGACCGCTGATGGCGTCAACGAGCAGATAGCTTTTGGCACTAACCTTGGGCGGCGACGGTATCACGCTGATCACCGCCTGCGCCGATTGCTGCAGCAGACAGAAAAACAAAACAAAGAAAGCGCTGACCACGCCCGTATTTTTAGCTCGCATAGTTTTTGTGACTATCAATTCAACACTTCTCTAACAATAATCGACGCACCCAGTTGCGCCGCCAGCAGGTCTTGCTGCAGGCCATGCAATTCAGATTCCTGTTTTACCGGCCCAACACGCACACGATAAACCACGGTGTCCGCACTCGCGGAGGGGTTTACCTGAACCGGTAATTCGGTGTGCGCGGCGAGTTTCTTTCCCAGCGCCGTGGCCGCATTCTGATTTTGAAATGCGCCAGCCTGCAGATACCAATTAGAATTTGGCGTGGGTACAAAAGTAGCGTCCCGCGTCGCAGCGGATTCATCCGGCGTAACAGTCTCAATAAACACCGCCACCGTTCCGCGGTCAGCGAAACCCAGCTTAACGGCCGCCGCATAGGATAGATCGATTAAACGGTCGCCATGAAAAGGTCCACGATCATTAACGCGCACAATTACGGAACGACCGTTCTCCCTGTTGATCACGCGCACGTAACACGGTATCGGCAAGGTTTTATGCGCCGCCGTCATCAAGTTGAGGTCATAAATTTCACCGTTCGACGTTTGCTTGCCGTGGAATTTGGTGCCATACCAAGAGGCCTCACCCTGGGCCGAATAGCCTGCGCTGGTGGGCAGCAAGTGATAAGTCTTGCCGAAAACGGTATACGGGCTGGTATTGCCTTTGCGGGTCACCGTTTCGAGCTTCGGCACAGCATCTTCGGCATGTGCGGACGCCACGCCAATATTCAGCATGCCTGACGACTCAGGTGCGCCGTCTCTTTGATCCTTCATGCTGCAACCGGCAATGCCGAACAATAAGCCGCACGTGACGGCAAAGAAATTACGGAATATCGTTTCCCTGCTAGTCATCCGCATTAGCTCTCCTGCATTTGTTCAGCAATGGCCTGGCTCAACTGGTAGACCGCCATGGCATACAAGCGGCTGCGATTATACCGTGTAATCACATAAAAATTATGCAGGCCCAACCAATATTCAACGCCCTCATCGCCCACATACTTGAATGGCGCAACCGGTGTATTGCGTTTTAGTTCCTGTGAGCTTGCAAGGCCCATGGCCGCCAAACTTTTGACCTTAATGCTCGGTTTCAGTGAGGCATTTAAATGCTCGCTGGCCAAGGTCTTGCCGTTAACCATTGCGGGTACTATCACGTCGGCATTCTTCTTCCAACCGTGGCGCGCCAAATAATTGGCGACACTGCCAATCGCATCAACCGGATTATTCCAGATATCCGCCAGACCGTCGTCGTCAAAGTCGACCGCGTAGGCGCGGTAACTGCTGGGCATGAATTGACCATAGCCCATGGCGCCAGCGTACGAACCCTTGGCCTGCAAGGGGTCTAACTGATTATTGAGGCTCAATACCAAAAAATGTTCCAGTTCCTTGGTGAAGAATTTGGAGCGCGGCGGGTAGTCGAATGCCAGCGTCGCCAGCGCATCTACGACTCGATAGCTGCCCATGCGCTGTCCATAGAGTGTTTCAACCCCGATGATGGCGGTAATGATGCTGGCCGGCACGCCGTAACGCTGCTCCGCCCGCTGCAGGTGTTCAGAATATTGCGCGCCAAACTTGACACCACCCTTTATACGCTGCGGCTTAAGGAATATTTTGCGGTAACGCCCCCATTGCATGGTTTTCTCCGCCGGCCGTGCGATCGCTTGCAGAATGGATTGCTGCACGCGAGCCGCGGCGAGCACGGAATGCAGTTTTTCTGCATTCAACTTATTGGCTGCGCTAACGCGGGCGATAAAGGCTCTAACATCTTCGCGCTGGGTCAGGTCTTCGGCCTGAGCGTGAACGCCGCTTAGTAGCGTAATGAGTACTAGAGCAAGGTATTGCAATATTTTTTCTGTTTCTTTCATATGGCCTGCTTGATTCGCGACTAATGTCGTGCCTACAAGTCTTTGCCTCCGTTGTGAGAACGACTTCAGTCGCGAATATTACGTCAACACGACACCAAACAACAGCAAAGGCTTAACGATGATAAGGATGGCCCGCGTTTATGGTCCAGGCGCGGTACAATTGCTCCAGCACGATAATGCGCACCAGCGGGTGCGGTAGCGTTAACTGCGCCAGCGACCAGCGCATGTCGGCGCGCTGCAGACTCTTGTCCCCCAAACCTTCCGGCCCACCGATCAGCAAACAAAAGTCGCGGCCACTCATCTGCCAATCGCGCAGGCTTGCGGCCAAGCCCTCGGTGGACCACTGCTGACCACGCTGGTCGAGGGCGATGACGCATTCGCCAGGCTTGATGCTGCTCAGCATTTTTGCGTCTTCGCGCTGGCGTACTTTATCCAGCGACTGCGCTTTGTTACGCTTCTCCAGCGGCAAGCTAATCAGGCTCACCCGCAGCGTGCCAGACATGCGTTGCAAATAATCGCCCCCGCCACTTTCTACCCAGTGAGGCATACGCTGGCCAAACGCTAGAATACGTATCTTCAATGCGTTGAGCGAATCGGTTACAGATTCTGCTCGTCAAGCGCCGATGCTGGTGCCGGCAAGCCTGACCACAGTCGCTCAAGATCATAGAACGCACGTGTCGCAGGCAGCATCACGTGTACGACCACATCAGCGAAGTCGACCAGAACCCACTCTGCCGTGTTTGCGCCTTCTACCCCGATGGGGCGCACACCCGCCTTTTTCGCTTGCAGTTCGACATTCTCCGCCAATGATTTGACATGCCGGTTCGATGTGCCGCTGGCGATAATGAGAAAGTCGGCAATATCAGTCAGCGCCCTGACATCAAGGCGCAGTATATTTAGCCCTTTTACATCTTCCAGCGCCCGTTCCGCGAGAGCGGCAATTTCCGTTGCTTGCATGGTTACTTAAATGCTCCTCTGTAGCGCCGCATCAGCGACGTAAAGTTTATGCTTTTCAATATACGTGCAAACCGTTTCGGGTGCCAGATAACGCGGCGACCAGCCGGTCGCAATCTGTTGCCGAATGCGCGTGGAGGAAATCGCCAGTGGCGTCATTTCCAGCTTGTATAGAAGGCCATGTGGCCGCGCGGTCAGGCGCGCCGGGTCGGTCGCCCATTGTGCGGCAAATGGCAGCGCCGCATCAACGTTGCTGGCAAGCGGTGAACCGGGACGCGTCAATACCGCGATATGTGCATAATCGATCACCTCACTACCACGCTGCCAGGATGCCAGCTGCTGGAAAGTGTCGGCACCCACGCCCATGATCAACGGCGCGTGGGCGCCTAATTCAGCACGCAGTGACTGCAACGTATCGATGCTGTAAGACGGTCCCGGCCGGTCCAGCTCACGGCGATCAAGCACTAACAACGCCGCACCACGCAGCGCCAGTTCCAGCATTTCAGCACGCTGTGCCGCGCTGGCGAAAGCCACATCACGATGCGGGGGCTGGCTGTTTGGAATGAGCCGAACGTCGGTTAAATTAAAAGTGAAGGCAAGCTCCAGCGCGGCACGCAGATGCCCAAAATGAACCGGGTCGAATGACCCTCCGAAAATTCCAACTGCCTGCTGTGTGTTGTGCAACCTGGCGCCTGCTAACAGGCCGAACAAAAAGCGTTATTCACGAATTTGACCGTCGCCCAGCACAACATATTTTTGTGAGGTTAAGCCTTCCAGGCCCACCGGGCCACGCGCATGAATTTTGTCGGTCGATATGCCAATTTCCGCGCCCAGACCGTATTCAAAGCCATCTGCAAAACGGGTCGACACATTAACCATCACCGAGCTGGAATCCACTTCGCGCAAAAAGCGTTGCGCATGCGTGTAATTTTCGGTAACGATGCAGTCGGTATGCATTGACCCGTAGCGATTAATATGTTCAATCGCGGCGGTCAGATCCGGCACAATTTTAATCGCCAGTACCGGCGCCAAATATTCAGCATACCAATCGGCTTCGCTGGCAGGGTTTGCGTCCGGCAATAAGGCGACGGTCTTCTCGCAGCCACGCAGTTCAACGCCTTTTTGCGTATAGATATCCGCCAGGCGCGGCAATATTTGCTGCGCTACCGGGTCGGCGACCAGCAAGGTTTCCATTGTATTACAGGTGCCGTAGCGCTGCGTTTTTGAATTGACCGCAATGCGCTCGGCCTTGGCTAATTCGGCTTGCGTGTCGATATACACATGGCACACGCCGTCGAGGTGCTTGATCACGGCTACCTTGGCATCGCGGCTGATACGCTCGATCAAGCCCTTGCCACCGCGTGGCACGATTACGTCGACATACTCGGGCATGGTAATCAGTTCGCCCACGGCGGCGCGGTCGGTGGTCTCTAGCACCTGCACGGCGGTAGCCGGCAAACCCGCCTGCTGCAAACCGGCACTAATGCCGACCGCAATGGCCTGATTGGAATGCAGCGCTTCGGAGCCACCGCGCAAAATGCAGGCATTGCCTGACTTTAAACACAGGCTGGCAGCGTCGACCGTCACATTCGGCCGCGACTCATAAATGATGCCTATCACACCGAGCGGCACGCGCATCTTGCCCACCTGAATGCCGCTGGGCCGATACGCCAGCTCGCAAATTTCACCGACCGGATCGGTCAACGCGGCGACTTGTTGCAGGCCTTCGAGCATGCTGTCGATGCGCGCCGGTGTCAGCTCCAGGCGATCCATCAAGGCCGCATCCAGACCGCTGCTTTCCCCGGCACGCAGATCCTGGCCGTTGGCCTGCTGGAGATTTGCGCGGTTGCAGTCGAGCTCAGCGGCAATGGCATGCAGGGCGGCGTTTTTCAGTGCCGTGCTGGCGACCGCCATGGCCCGCGAAGCGGCGCGTGCCTGGCACCCGAGTTCTTGCATATAAGTCTTGATGTCCACGCCTGAAACCGATCACCACGGAAACTCACCAATCCGCATTATATCGCGTCTACCCGCAGCCTGTCAGGCAAACGCAGGACATGGAAGAATTGTCTCGTTTCATGTTCGGTGCGATCATGTCCCTTAATCTACAACCAATGCAAACGCTGATTTGGATATCAAAGCCTTACAAGATTCAGCCCTGTTCGAGTTTTTGCTGGCCAATCCCGATTGGGTAACCGGGAGTATTGCGTTAATTGCATTTATCGAATCATTTGCGATTGCAGGTGTCGTTGTACCAGGTGTGGCGCTGCTGACGGTGGCTGCGTTCGTTGCCGGCAGCGGCACGTTGGATTTGGCCAGCAGTCTGGCTGCCGCCTTTATTGGAGCGGTACTCGGCGACGGCAGCAGTTTTTTGATCGGCAAATACTATGGGCAGCGTTTACTGACCTCGCGGCTGCTAAGAAAAAAACAACTATGGATTGTGCGCGGCGAGCTTTTTTTTGCGCGGCATGGCGCTAAAGGTATCGTCATTGGCCGCTTTATTGGGCCTATCCGCCCGATTATGCCACTGGTAGCAGGTATGCTGCGAATGCCCACCGGTCTGTTCTTCGCAGTGAATGTTGCTTCGGCGCTGGTGTGGGCGCCGGTTTATATGTTACCCGGGTTTTTTCTGGGTGCCTCGATTGAAGTAGCTATTCCACCGGCCAGGCTGGCGGCGCTGGCCACGGTGGTTATCGTGCTGCTGCTGGTGTTCTTTTATAGTCTGCGCCACTATTTTAAGGTTCGATAGCGAATGACGGAACAAGAACGCAACCAGCGACAACCTGCGCCATGTGCTGCAGGCAAACGATTTTTCGATGCACGGCTTGCGCGCCGCCTAGCAAAACGAATTTGCCTTTCGTTTGCAGGTTTGCCTGGCACTAGTTTGCTTGCCGGCCACTCTTTGGTTGGGCCAAACCGGGCGGGAACGCGGCCTGCTAATCATCTGCGCTTTGCTAGCGTCCTGTAATGATCGCCGAGCTGCTGAACTCGGCGCTGGAATCTACTGTAGATCGCATCGGCACCGAGCACCGCCAGCTCTCCGGTCAAGCCAAAGACATGGGTTCGGCAGCGGTGTTTGCGAGCTTGAAAAACTTCTCGTCCTGGTATGGATCTGCGTCGCGGCAGGCCGCTTTTCATAGCGCGGTTGACAAATATGCGGCGAATCGGAATAATCGCGCGTCCTGCT
>CAZJDL010000111.1:0-12459 GCA_964544755.1 uncultured Pseudomonadales bacterium
CGCTCTGGTCGAATGCCAGCTGAAAACCGCTGTTTTTGGACGGGCACTAATTAGGAGTAAATATGAAAAAGATACTGTTTATTGAGTCATCTCCACGCAAGGACAATTCGATGACTACCTCAACGTGTATGAAATTGATCGAAGAGATCGGTAAGTACGTGGAAGTGGAGGTGGACATGCTTGACCTTTGGCAAACCCCTTTGCCGCATATGAACGGTGCCACGCTGGATGCAAAATATGCCATATTCTCGGGCCAATCCCTTTCGGCTGATGAGAAGCAAAGCTGGGCCAGCATTGAGGCCCATGTTGAGCGTTTTGATGCGGCGGATATGGTGATTATCGCGGCGCCTACGTGGAATTGGGGTGTCCCCTATGTGCTTAAACACTATGTCGATGTGATCACTCAGCCGCTGCTGACCTTTACGTGGACGCCAGAGGAGGGATATACGCCGGTGTTGGCGGAGAGGGATGCGATATTAGTCACCAGTAGCGGTGGTGACTATACCCAAGGGTCAGGGAACGAGAACGAGGATTTTGCGATCAAATATTCACAGCTTTGGTTGACCAGCTGTATGGGGTGCAGGTTGGAGACCATCAGCCTGACCATGACTGCGGCAGGCGAAGAAGCGATAAAAGAAACTGTGGTCAGTGCAGAGAAAAAAATCGAGGATCTGTGTGTGCGATATTTTCCTCGTTGACGACAGGCATATCGCTGTTGGATATTTTGGAAGCCAGAAGGTGATACCTCCTGGCTCAATGTGGTAATTTACGCGCATCGTAAAGATGCTGAACAACATGTTGACTACTTAAGTTGGATTGAAGCGGTCATAAACGCTGACGCTTACTATGGTGTCTGCGACGTCGTGGTCAGCGGGTTCGTTCGCGTAGTCACTCATCCACGTGTATTTACAAGGCCCAGGTAGATTGCAGACGCGCTGATCTTCTCCAGCCATTTGCGCGATCAGCCCAACAGGGTATCAACTGCACCCGGTGTGCATTACTGGAAGATCTTTACTGATTTGTGTCGCAATGCAACTACACGCGGCAATCTGGTGCCGGACGCGTGGCATGCTGCGCTTGCCATTGAATATGGCTGTGAGTGGATAACGACTGATCGTGATTTTAGCCGCTTTGCCGGGTTAAAGTGGCGGCATCCGTTGCGCAGCTAGTGGAGCGCAGCGAGGCCTTACCTTCCGACAGCACATAACAGTACCCGGTTATTGTCATTGCGTAGAAAGTTGATCCTTGTTTCTGCTGGTTTTTTTGAGGATATGCTAAAGTTATTAAGGAATTTCTAAAGATCGCGTGGAGCTAAAGTGTTAGAACTGGTAAAACAAGGCGGCTGGCTGATGCTGCCGATTATATTTTGTTCGATTGTCGCCGCAGCGATCTGTATTGAGCGTGTGATAGCCCTCAATCAAAACAAAATTGCGCCCACCACGTTGTTGGCTGAAGTTTGGGGGTGGATAAAAAATAATCAGTTGGATTCGACCAAGATAAAAATGCTGAAAAACTCTTCGCCGCTGGGGCAAATTCTTGCCGCTGGCTTGAGCAATTCCCGCCACGGTCGCGAAGTGATGAAAGAAAGTATCGAAGAGGCCGCCGCGCAGGTCGTGCATGAAATGGAGCACTATTTGAATACGCTCGGAACTATCGCCGCGATTTCACCGCTGATGGGTTTGCTCGGCACCGTGATTGGCATGATCAAGGTGTTTAGCGAAATCATGGTGCAGGGCACCGGTAACGCGGGCATGCTGGCCGGTGGTATTTCCGAGGCATTGATTACGACGGCTTCCGGGCTGGTGGTGGCTATTCCCGCACTGATAATGCATCGCTTTTTTGAGCGCCGCATACAATCCATTGTGATTACCCTGGAGCGCGAAGCGGTCAAACTGGTCGATGCCTTACACGCCGACCGCCGCGATCTGCGTGCCGATCGGCGCAGTGACGCGGTTCCCGGCAGCGAAACAAGCGAGACAAAAGCCGCATGAATTTTCGGCCCCGACCCGCATCGCCGGCAGACGTTAATTTAACGCCGCTGATCGACGTTGTATTTTTGTTACTGATTTTTTTCATGGTGTCTACCACGTTCACCAAGGAAACACATCTCGACATCGATTTGCCGGAAGCCAGCGCCGATCCAACCGACCAGCAGCAAACGGAAAAAATCGAAGTCGTTATCAACGCCATGGGCGGTTATAGCGTCAACGGTCGCGCGCTGGTGAATAACGAGCCCGCGACTCTTAACAAGGCGCTGCGGGAAATTGCGGGCAAAGAACGCACACAGGCCTTTGTGATTACCGCCGACGCTAAAACGCCACATCAGTCGGTCGTAACTGCAATGGATACCGCCGGTCAACTTGGATTCATTCGCTTGAGCATTACCACCTCCGAACCCGCGCGCGAACAATAATGGGTTGAAAAAGCCTCCCTGACTTTTTCAACGTACGCAAAGGCTAAAATCCGATTGTTGCATCCTTGGTTCCGCCAGCAACAGATCCATGTGCTGCTCCACGCTTGCTCAGCAAACCTGCGGTGTGCAGCCGTAGGTATTGCCGGTACTTCTCTGTACCGTTAGCGGCGTGTTGTAAGCTGCATTTTAAAGCGAGCAGTTAAAAACCTTTTGTTTTCTCCCGTTGGCGTGTTATTTTCTGCGCTCATTCGTCACTGATCCCGACCCAATCTATGGTGGAAAACACCGCACCCAAGCCAAGCGACTGGTCGCTGTATCTTCGCTTGTTGTCGTATGTTTATGCGTACTGGCCCTATTTTTTACTTAGCGTAGTTGGCTTTCTGATTTACTCCTCGGCCGGCGTGTTGATGGCTGATTTGATGCAGTTGGTTATCGACACCGCCGGTGGCGAGGAGAAAGTCGGCGTGGGCATGATCGCCAGGTTTCTGGTGTGGTGGCAAGGGGGTGAGCAGGTCTTTCTTCAGCGGGCGAGAATTCTTATCCCGCTAGCTATGTTTGCTATCGTCATGCTGCGTGGTTGTGGTTTCCTGGCCGGCAACTATTACATCAACTATGTCGCGCGTTTTCTGGTACACAAGTTGCGCTGCGAGGTGTTTGACCATTTGCTGTTGTTGCCTAGCACCTACTACGACCGTAACTCCAGCGGCCACTTGCTGTCGCGCATCACTTTTAATGTGGAGCAAGTTACCGGCGCCGCCACCAATGCCCTAAAAATTCTGATTCGTGAAGGGTTCACTGTTATTGGTCTGCTGGCGTTTCTGGTGTATACCAACTGGAAGTTATCGCTGGTGTTTATTGCGGTGGCGCCAGTCATCGCCATGATTGTTGGCAGCGTTGGCAAGTTATTTCGGCGTTACGGCAAGCGTATTCAAACCTCCGTCGGCGATGTGACTCATGTGGCTGATGAGGCCATTAACGGTTATCGCGAGGTGCGTATGTACGGCGGTAATGCCTACGAGCAAGAGCGCTTTCACGCGGCCAGTGAGTACAACCGCATGCAGAGCATGAAGATGGCGCTGACCAACGCAGCCAGCCCTCCCGTCATCCAATTGCTGGTGGGGCTCGCCATGGGGGTGCTGGTGTGGCTGATGTTGCCGCCTTCGTCGCTGGGCGATTTGACCTCGGGCCAATTGGTGGCGTTTCTGACGGCAGCTGGTATGTTGGCGAAACCTATCCGCCAGCTGAGTGAGGTGCTGGCTATTGTGCAAAAAGGGTTGGCCGCGGCGGAAGATATTTTCGCCTATCTGGATACTGAAAAAGAGCGCGACCTGGGCGATTACCATAGCGCCAGCGTGTACGGAAAAATAGAGTTTCGTAACGTCAGCTTTCGCTATGCGGAAGACAAGCCGCTGGTATTGAAAGATATAAATTTCTCGGTTGAGCCTGGTCAAACGGTGGCGCTGGTTGGGGCCTCGGGCGGAGGTAAGAGTACACTGGTCAACTTGCTAACCCGGTTTTATAACCATACCGAAGGTCAGATACTTTTGGATGGTGTCGATGTCAACAATTACTCGTTGCCGAATCTGCGTTCCCACTGCGGATTCGTATCGCAAAATATCACCTTGTTTAACGGTACCATATATAACAATATTGCTTATGGGCAGTTGGCCGGCAGTTCGGTGCAGGACGTCGAAGAGGCGGCGCATGCTGCGCATGCCGATGTGTTTATCGATAAATTACCGGAAAAATACCAGACCACGGTTGGTGATAATGGTGTACTGCTCTCCGGTGGCCAGCGGCAGCGCATTGCCATCGCGCGCGCCTTGCTGAAAAATTCTCCGCTGCTTATTCTTGACGAGGCGACATCGGCGCTTGACAACGAATCCGAGCAGCATATTCAAACGGCGCTGGAAACCTTACTGCAAGGCCGCACGACATTCGTGATCGCGCATCGCTTGTCGACCATTGAGCAGGCCGACTTAATTCTGGTGATGGAAAATGGCGAGGTAGTTGAGCAGGGCACGCACGCCAGTCTGTTGGCTGATAACAAGCGTTACGCGCACCTGTATCAACGCGATTTTAACAGTTAATGCTGCGCGCGCTGCTTGAGAAAAAGCTGCTGGCAATGTGGTACGACAATGCTGCAGGTGGCGCGCTGCTTGCTCCGCTGGAAGCTTTGTACACGGCTTACGTCAACTGCGTGCGCCAGCGCTACCTGAACGGTAGGAAGGGCAGTTATCGGCCGCTGGTACCGGTGGTCGTGGTGGGTAATCTGGTGGTTGGTGGCGCCGGTAAAACACCCCTGGTATTGGCGATTTGCGACAGGTTACAACAGGTGGGCATGCGGCCTGGCATACTGAGCCGTGGTTATAAGGCGCAAACGCAGACGTTCCCGCGCACCGTGTCGCCTTCTGATGATGCGACCGTGGTGGGCGACGAGCCGTTACTGATGGCGCAGCGCAGCGACGCGCCGGTGTGCATTGACCCGCTGCGTGCGCGCGGTGCCCGCTGGCTGGTCGAACAAGGCGATTGTAATATCGTGTTGTGCGACGACGGCTTGCAGCACTACGCGCTGGCCCGCGATGTCGAAATTGCCGTTATTGATGCGCAACGGCAATTGGGTAATGGGCGCTGCCTGCCAGCCGGGCCTTTACGTGAACCGGCAGCGCGCTTGCATAGTGTCGATTTTGTGGTGCACAACGGCGACGGTAATACGGCAGTGCGCGCTGCTGCGACGTTTTCAATGCGACTCAGGCCCTCGGGTCTGGTAAGGCTGCATGACGACAAAACTATCAGCGTCAGCGAGCTGGGTGAATTGGCGGCCGCGGGACCGGTGCGCGCGCTGACTGGCATTGGCAACCCGCAACGTTTTTTCGCCGGCTTGCGCGAACTGGGCTTGCACATCATCGAACATGCGTTTCCCGACCATCACCCGTTTAGCGCGGCGGACTTACAGTTTGCTGATGAGCTAGCCATTATCATGACGGAAAAAGACGCGGTAAAATGCCGCAAGTTCGCGCCCCCCCAGGCTTGGTATTTGCCGGTGGACGCGCAGTTGGAAGAGGGTTTTTATTCAGCGTTGCTGGAAAAGATTGAACGCGCCGCGGCGCAACTGAAGTAGAGTATTACATGTCATTTACCGTTATTATACCGGCTCGCTATGCGTCCACCCGCTTGCCGGGCAAACCCTTGTTGGGTATTGCTGGGCGACCAATGATTCAATGGGTGGTTGAGGCCGCGCAACAGAGTCGCGCTGATGCCGTGTATGTTGCTACCGATGATGAAAGAATAGCAAACGTTGTGATGCAGGTCGGCGGGCGCGCGTTGTTGACGGCCACCGAGCACAGCTCGGGCACCGACCGCCTGGAGGAAGCCGCACGCCTGCTGGATCTTCCAGATGAACATATTGTGGTGAATGTGCAGAGTGACGAACCGCTGGTGCCGCCAGCGGTGATCAATCAGGTGGCCGATAATTTAGCACGTAACGCAGCGGCAGGTATTGCCACGTTGTGCGAGCAAATCCACCATACGCAGGAATTTCTCGATCCCGGCGCGGTGAAAGTGGCCTTTGATGATAGTCAGCGCGCGTTGTATTTTAGCCGCGCGCCGATTCCGTGGCCACGCGATAGCGAGCTGGATAGCAGCGCCGAACTGCCGGCAGACCTGCAAGCGTTTCGGCATGTGGGTTTATACGCATACCGCGTTGCTTTTCTGCATCAGTTTGTCGCCTGGCCGTCGCATGCGCTCGAGGTCACCGAGAAGCTGGAACAACTGCGCGCGCTCGCGCACGGGGTTGCCATTCATGTCGAGCCTGCCGTTGCCAGTATTCCGCCTGGTATTGATACCGTTGCGGATTTGGAAGCGCTGCGGGCATATCTCGCCGTGGCAGGGAGTGAGTAGTCAATGGCGGTAAAGGTGTTATTTGTATGTCTGGGCAATATCTGCCGATCGCCAACGGCGCATGGCGTGTTCCAGCATTTGGTGACGCAGGCTGGCCTGCAGCGCGCCATTTACGTTGACTCGGCCGGTACCGGCGACTGGCATGTTGGTCGGTCGCCAGATAAACGCGCCACGCAGGCGGCCAAACAGCGAGGTTACGATTTGTCGCCTCTCAGGGCGCGCCAGTTTAACGTCGAAGATTTGCAAGTGTTTGACTACGTACTCGCCATGGATCAGGAAAATCTGCAGGGCATTCTGGCCTTAAAATCGCAACCGCAGCGTGGGCACGTCGGGTTGTTTCTGCAGTTTGCCAAAAACGCCGAGTACAAAGAAGTGCCAGACCCATACTACGGGGGTAGCAAGGGCTTCGAGCGAGTGCTGGATCTTATCGAAAGCGCATCGCATGGCCTGCTTGAACATCTTCAGAAGCAGCAGCTAACATAAGCAGTGCAAATTGAGTCTAACGTTTCGTTAAAGCCGCATTGCACGCTGGCGCTGGAGTGCGGCGCTCGACAGCTCATCACAGTCAGCAGCGAACAGGAAATAATCGATGCGCTGCTGTCTGCGCAACGGCGTAATGCGCAATCACTGGTATTAGGTGGGGGAAGCAATATCGTTCTGACTACCGATACGCTCGACTGTGTTATTCGCATCGCTGTGGCCGGCAAACAGTTATTAGGTGATGATGAAGACCACTACTATCTCAAAGTCGCCGCGGGCGAAAACTGGAATGCCCTTGTCGATTACTGCGTTGCCAATCAGTACTACGGAATCGAAAACCTCGCCTTGATACCCGGTAGCGTCGGCGCGGCGCCGATACAGAATATTGGCGCCTACGGTGTTGACCTGCGGCGGTTTGTGCATGAGCTGAGCTATATTGATACTTCTTCGCTCTCGCGGCAGGTAATGCCCGCGCGCGATTGCCGGTTCGCATACCGTGACAGCATTTTTAAAAATGAATTGAAAGACAAGGCAGTCATCACTTCGGTCACGTTTAAGCTGGCGAAGCGTGAGCATTTGAATTTAAGCTACCCGGGCATCGCTGAAGAATTGCGAGCGTCTAGCGGCACGATTGACGCTCGCGGGGTACGCGACGCGGTGGTTCGTATTCGGCAGCGTAAGTTACCCGACCCGGCAACGCTGCCCAATGTGGGTAGCTTCTTTAAAAACCCGATAGTCGATCGAAACACGCTGGCGCGCTTGCAACGGCAGTTGCCTGCTTTGGTGTATTACCCGCTTGCAGAAAAGGCGCAGTATAAACTCGCGGCCGCATGGCTGATCGACCAAGCGGGTTGGAAGGGCTATCGCGCGGGGAATGTTGGCGTGCATGAGCGACAGGCGCTGGTATTAATCAACTACGGCAGCGCTACCGGTGAGGAAATGCTGGCGCTCGCGGCCGATATTCAGTCCAGCGTTATGGAAAAGTTTTCCGTTAGCCTTGAACTCGAACCTAGAGTGTATCGATGACCCAACGCGGTGCGACGCAAACTCCTGCCCTTGCTTGCAGGTCGATAGAACTCGCGGGCGCCGCTGTGCAGCTCTACCCCGACCTGCTTGTTGAGCGTAGCGTCGAATGGTTTAACGCCCTGCGCGAGCAGGTCGTCTGGCAACAGCACCAGCTCACGCTGTTTGGCAAGCTGCTCAATGCACCGCGCTTGTCGGCCTGGTACGGTGATCCCGGCGCGCATTACAGCTATTCCAATATTCAATTGCTACCCAACACCTGGATAAAACCGTTGCTCGACATAAAGCACATTGTTGAGTCTGTCAGCGGCGCAGAATTTAACAGCGTCCTCGCCAACCTGTACCGTGATGGTAACGATAGCATGGGCTGGCACGCCGACGACGAGGTCGAGTTAGGTTGCGAGCCAGTGATAGCGTCGGTCAGCCTGGGTGTGCAACGACGTCTGCGTTGGCGCCACAGCGCGCGCGCGTTTACGCCGCAGAGTACCGAGTTGCCAAACGGCTCGCTATTGCTTATGCGCGCCCGCACACAGCGTGAGTGGCAGCACTGCGTACCAAAAGTTGCCAACCTGCACGCTGCTCGAATCAATCTGACGTACCGTTGGGTTAGCCCCGTCGAATTGTAAACTCCGATCAGCGGCCCCAGGTTTTGTGGGCTTGTTCCTCTACAAATGATAGTTTTTGGGTTCGCTTGTGAGCGACACTCGCTGCATGGCGAAACCCACAACACATAGCAGTGTAATGCTGCCAATCAACAGGGACAGTCGTATGATTACAGTATTAGTCGCCGATGATCACGATTTGGTGCGGCTCGGCATCGTTAGCATGCTGACAGAGCTCGCCGACATAGAGGTAATAGGCCAGGCGGGTAGCGGTGAAGAAGCCGTGCAGCTGGCCAAGCAGCTTAAACCGCAAGTGGTATTGATGGATCTGCACATGCCTGGCATCGGTGGTTTGCTGGCAACCAGCAAACTGGCGGCTTTCGACCCCGAGATAAAAATCATTGCTTTGACCGCGCAGGTACAGGATCCGTTTCCCGCTAAGCTGCTGAAAGCCGGCGCCCGCGGTTTTGTGACCAAAAACGCCAGCGTCGAACAAATGGTCGAGGCAATTCGTAAAGTCGCGGCGGGACAGCGTTATATTTGCCCGCAGGTTGCGCAAGCAATGGCGCTGAATTCGTTCGGCGACGATGCAGACGCTTCACCATTTGGCCGGTTGACCCAGCGCGAATTACAAATTTCCATGATGATAGCGGACAGTATCAAGGCACCCACAATAGCCAAGCAGCTTTGCATCAGCCCCAAAACGGTTCACAGTCTTCGATACCGAGTATTTGAAAAGCTTGCCATCAGCGGCGACGTAGAGCTGACCTTGCTGGCCGTGCGGCACAACTTGCTCATCGGGCGACTCGCACAGTGACATTGTCGCCGGGCAGCTGCGTTATAATATGCGGCATGCCCGCTAGCAGCTGCACTGTGAATGACTGACGCCGCCTTCGATGCGAAATCTTTCCTAAAGACGTTAACCCGGCGGCCCGGCGTTTATCAGATGCTGGGCGCCAATGGTGCGTTGCTGTACGTAGGCAAGGCGAAAAATTTAACAAGCCGTGTCTCCAGCTATTTTCGTGCACGCGGACTGAACAGCAAAACCGTCGCCTTGGTCGGTAAAATTCACAGCATTCAAATCACCGTCACCAATAGCGAAACCGAGGCCTTGATTCTCGAACAGAGCCTCATTAAAGCGTATAAGCCGCATTACAATATTATCTTTCGCGATGACAAATCTTACCCGTATATCTATTTAAGTGCGCAGCATGCGTATCCTCGCCTCGGTTTTCATCGCGGCGCGCGTAAAGCGAAGGGCGAGTACTACGGACCTTATCCCAGTGCCGGGTCGGTGCGCGACAGCCTCAATCTTTTGCAAAAGATTTTCCATGTCAGGCAATGCGAAGACAGCTACTTTAGAAATCGCACGCGACCGTGCCTCCAATATCAGATTGGACGCTGCTCCGGCCCCTGTGTGGGCAAGGTTGACGACGCAGACTACGCGGACTCGGTGCGCTACACGCAGATGTTTCTCGACGGCCGCGACCAGCAGCTGGTCGTCGAGATGGCGGATAAAATGGAACACGCCGCCGCGCAGCTGGAATTCGAACAAGCTGCTCGCCTGCGCGACCAAATTGGCGATCTACGCCGCGTGCAGGAAACTCAGTTCGCCGACGGCCAGCGCGGTGATATCGACGTGCTGGCGGCGGCGCAGTCGTCGGGCCTCGCGTGCGTGCATCGTTTGTTTATCCGCTCGGGTCGTATTCTGGGCAGCCGCAGTTATTTTCCAAAACCCAAACTCGGAGAAACCAGCGCCGAGGTATTGCATTCGTTTATCAGCCAGTTCTATCTGAGTAGTGCAACGCAGGATATGCCACGCGAGATTATTGTGAGTGAAGCCATAGCGGAGCAGGTTTTGCTGCGCGAAGCCTTGCAGGCGATAGCGGGTCGCAGGGTCGCACTTCGTAGCACCGTTAGGCAAACGCGTGCCGCCTGGGTAAAATTAGCGGCCCAGGCCGCGCTGCAAAATCTGCAAGCCCGGCTCGCCATTAAGCAGAGCATCGCGCAGCGTTTCGAGGCTCTGCAAGAGGCACTGCAGATGAGCGAATTACCGCAGCGCATTGAATGTTTTGATGTTAGCCACAGCTCCGGCGAAGCGCCGGTAGCATCCTGCGTCGTATTCGATACTGGTGGCGCGCGCAAAACTGACTATCGGCGCTACAATATAAAAGGGGTCATCGGCGGCGATGATTACGCCGCGATGGAGCAGGCGCTGCGGCGCCGTTTCAACCGGCTCGCCGAAGGCGAGGGCATAAAGCCCGACATTCTGCTGATCGACGGCGGCAAAGGGCAGTTGACACAGGCCGAGCAGGTGCTGCGGGATCTGGATATCAATGAGATTGTGGTGTTGGGCATCGCCAAAGGCAGCACGCGCAAGGCTGGTATGGAACAAGTGCTGCGCGCCGGCAGCCACGAAGAAGTGGTATTCGCAACCGACTCGCCGGCGTTGCATCTCATGCAGCAAGTGCGCGACGAATCACATCGCTTTGCCATCAGCGGCCACCGCGCAAGGCGCGCTAAAGCCCGCAACACGTCGAGCCTGGAAAGCATTCCCGGCGTTGGCGCGAAAAGACGGCGTGAGCTGCTACGCTACTTCGGTGGCTTGCAAGAGGTGGCGCGCGCAAGCGAAAATGAGCTTGGTAAAGTGCCGGGAATTAGCGAAAAAACGGCTGCCGACATTTATCATTCACTTCATAGTAGTTAGAGATAAAAGTTTTAAGATGTTGATATTATGAATATTCCAAATAGCCTTACCATACTGCGGGTCGCACTAATACCGATTCTCATCCTCATTTTTTATTTGCCGTTCAAATGGCATTTTGTTGCGTCAGCGTTGGTCTTTAGCCTCGCCAGCATCACCGACTGGTTGGATGGTTATTTGGCCAGAAAACTGAACCAAAGCACGGCGTTTGGTGCTTTTGCCGACCCGGTCGCTGACAAGCTCATGGTCGCCGTGGCGCTGGTGCTGCTGGTTGAGTTGCATGCCACGCCATGGTTTGCGATACCAGCCGCTATCATTATTTGCCGGGAGATCGTTGTATCGGCATTGCGCGAGTGGATGGCAGATCTGGGCAAACGCACCAGCGTCGCGGTTTCGGTTGTTGGCAAGATCAAAACTGGCGTGCAGATGGTCGCTATCATCGTTTTGTTGGCTGCCGGCGATGAAATAGTCCCGCAATTAGAAATTTTGGGCTTTATTTTGCTCTATGTTGCCGCCATATTGACGCTGTGGTCGATGGTTATTTACTTTAAAGCCGCAGCACCGGAGTTCACTATGCGCTCCAGCGATGATTCCTAGCTCGTTTGCGTTCCTTACAGCTTGACAGCCTCGGTAGAGGCAATAGAATATGCGCCTCTTAAGGATTGTGCGAATAGTCCACGGTCGGCAAGTACACGGTTTAAACAGCGTGGTAAGCGCTCCGTTGGATGAGGCTTGACTGTTTATGTTATGCAATGAACAAACGCAGCAAGCCGAACGACCGGCCAGCGTGGCCGGGCCAGTCAGTGTATCGGCAGAATACAGATGTTGCGACACGGACTTCAGGCGCAGTCTTTAAAATGCGGGAATAGCTCAGTTGGTAGAGCGCAACCTTGCCAAGGTTGAGGTCGCCGGTTCGAACCCGGTTTCCCGCTCCAGATTAATCACCTCGGCGCTGCCGGGGTTTTTTATATACAGGCTATACAGGATGTATGGTATGTCGCGATAGACATGAATGTCGTGAGCGGCGAGATTACAGGCGCGGTGGCAGAGTGGTTATGCAGCGGACTGCAACTCCGTGTACGCCGGTTCGATTCCGACCCGCGCCTCCATGTTAGAATCCGACGTCTGTCCCGTATTATGCCCGGGTGGCGTTGTGGTAGACGGCGGAGCGCAGCACCGCCCAGATGGTTGCGATATAGAGAGATCGTTCGAGAAGCCCACCTTGCAGATGCCCGGGTGGCGTTGTGGTAGACGGTGGAGCGCAGCACCGCCCAGATGGTTACGATATAGAGAGATCGTTCGAGAAGCCCACCTTGCAGATGCCCGGGTGGCGTTGT
>CAZJDL010000112.1:0-12428 GCA_964544755.1 uncultured Pseudomonadales bacterium
TGCACTTGGGAATCTGCCCACGCCGCCAATGACCCACAGATTTTGCTGAGGAGGCTAAAATTTGATGGAGTAAATCAAATCGACCGAGCTCTGCAGGCCGCTGGCAAATTCTAGCGCCAACCGTTTGGCGAAATCCCAGCGCATTTTAAACGCGTTACCCTCCTCGAGCAGGCCGACGCCATATTCGACATAAATGTTAGGGTGCAGGTAGCCGCTGAGCAGTAAGTCAGTATCGTCGCCGGTGCCAATACTAAAATCGGTAATGCCCAGTTTTTCCGCGGCACCCGTCACGCTGTCGCTGCTACCGCGTATACCGGAAGACAATAAGGCCTGCGCTACCATTTTGCTGGCATCGACATCCTCGGCGGCGGCGCCGGGTTTTTTGCCGCTGACCAGCATGAATAGAATATCGTTGTCGGGCAGCGCCGGTTCGGAAAATGGTGTAATTTGTGGCGCACGTGCGTCGCCCAGTACCTTCAGTCCCACCACGGTGTCGTCTACGGTTCTGATCGCTTCCAGATCAATATCCGGCTTCGACAACGGGCCGGCGAATAGTAGCTGGCCGCGGCGCACGTCGAGCCTTTGGCCGAATTTCCGGTAACGCCCTTCGATCACGTTGATGCTGCCGGAAGCGGTCGTCGGATTCTGATTTTTTTGTTTAACGGTGAGTCGGCCGGCCAGCTTGGCGGTCGCACCGAAGCCACTGAACTTGAGATTCCGGGCTATGCTGATATCAAGCTTGGTATTGACGGTCCAGGTGGAAGCGTCTTGCGCGGTAGCGGGCTGGCCGGCAAAAACCACGTCCGGAGACAGCACCACGGCCGAGCCGGGTAATTCACGCAAGGTAATCTCGCCCTTTGGCACGTGAATAGAGCCGCTCAGCGTCAGCAAATTTTTTTCTATATTGGCCTGCAGGTCGAGGTCAGTATAAATATCGACAATGGGTTTGTGCTTGATGTGCAAGGCGTCGCCCTTAAGGTTTAGTTGCCCAGTCAGCTCTGCGTCGTAAGCCAAAAAACCGTCAATAGTTGCCCTGCTTTTACCCACGTTGAATTGTCCGTCCAGTAGCAGTTTGTTGCGTTCAAAGTTTCCATCGATAGCAATGCCACTAATTTCGAAATCATGGCTTCGCAGGCGTATCGAACCGTCTTCAATCTTAACGAGCCCGGACAACTCGGGCTGCGCCAATGGGCCGACGGCAATGAGATCGGCATTCAGTTGTGCCTCAAACCGCTCCGCTTCAGGCACGAAGGGTTGCAGTAGTCCCAGCGGGAATTTGCTGATATTGGCTGTTGCGTCGAGTTGGTTAAAGCGGGTGCCGCTGAGCTGTATATTGACTGCTGCCTTACCGGCGCTTGCGGCATCGACTAGAAAATCCATGGCCAGTCGTTCATTTTGCAGCACGGCATTGAGCACCAATTTCTCGTAAGGTAGCTCCAGCGTCTGCTCTTCGTTCCACGTTTTTACGGTGCCAGAGGAGCCGGCGAAACTGGCTTGCATGTTGGGCGGCTGAGATGGCCGGATTTGCAACGCCGCCGTACCCTCAAGCGCGCCTGCCCAGCTAAAGTTGTCTGGCAACAGGCCTTGCAGTTGTCGCGCATCGAAGTTTGTCAGCGTAAGGGAAGCATCGAGATTTTGCGCTGTGTAATTGATTGCGCTGCTGCACAGCTTGGCGTTTTCGGCCGCCACACAAAACGGCGCCAGTGCAATTTTCGCGGGTTTGGCAAGCCATTCAACGGTGGTCGTGCTCTGCAAAGCGAGCGGACCGAGTTTTTCATGCTGCGCCGTCAAACTGCGCACCGCGCCGCGCCAGCCCAGCAGCTTGTTGCCTTTCTCCACCAAGCCGCCGTCCACGCTGGCATCCAGCGTCACGTCCTCGCCATTGGCGTTAACAAGCAGCGAATGCCGGTTCCGCGTGCCGGTCAGTTTTGCGCTTGCCCGTGCGATGTTCCGACCATTGTAGTCTAGGTTTTGCAGCGTGGCATCAATGTTGCTGGAGGAGTCGGGCGTCGTTGCTATACTCAGTTTGGCATTCGCGCCCTTGAGCTTGAGTGTCGGCGTTTGCACATTGTTTGCTTTGATAGCGGCGTCGATAGTGCGGGTTTTGCCCTTCACAGTGCGTGAGCGAATCGTGCCCGCGAGCCGCCCCTGCAAGTTCTGGTCAATGACGGAGAGGTCGTTGAAATTAAATCTGCTATCAATGCGGCTAGCCTGCAAAGCGCGATAGAATTTATCCCGATCGTTCGCGCCGAGCAGCAGCATGGCGGGCAAACGCGCGCTGCCCAGCAAGTGGTTGTCTTTGGAATCCAGTTTTAGTTTGGTAATATCGATTGTTTGCGGCCACTGCGCGCTAACATCAGCGCTTAGCGTGTACGCTTGTTCGTGCAGCAAGGCTTGCAGGCGTGCCGTTTTGAAAGTATAGCGCGCGGTTGAGTTGTTGCTGTCGATGGCAAAGCTGGCAGACGCTTTGCCGTTGAAATTGTCGACAGGGTAGTCAAGCAGCGATTGCACAGAAAAGTCATGCGCTGCCAGCTTGATGTTACCGCGAAATTGATCCTGCCAACCGATTCGGCCTTGCAGCGTGAGCCAGGCTTTATCGTCGCCCAGTCGAATATTGTCGATCCGCAATTCGGTACTGTTTCCTTTTGCGTTGATTTGCAGGCTTTCCCGGTAAGCGTCCTGTTGGGAGATAGTCGCCTCGCCGGCGATTTTATAAGCCGCCGGAGAGCCCGTAAGCAGCAGGTCCAGGTCGCGCAGGCTAAATTCCGTTTCTGTTTTGAGCCACTGCCGTGCACTGATGTCGTCTGCCTGCAGTTGCAGCCTGAAGGGCAGGCCGCTGGCCAGTGGCCGTAACTGGCCGCTGATACGTGCCACTGAAGGCTGCGTCAAATTTACTTCGAAGAGCAAATCTGTAAGGTTATTTCTCAGCTTCGCGTCGAGTTTGAGCGGGCTATCAAGTGCTTCCAGGCGCAGCTCGAGGTGGTTGTTAAAGGCCAATCGATAGTCGCCGTGTAACTCGATTTTTCCTGCCAGGCGATGTTCTATTTGCGCGTTGCGCAAGTGCGACTGGCCAATGTGTACGGTGCGCCAGAGCCAGTAAACATCTTCCGCCTGCCAACGTAGATTGCGCAGCAATGCGCTGCTGTTGGCGCCGCCATAGTCAATAGCGTGAACGGCCAGCTTCTCTATCGACAGTGGCAGCGGCGCGTTGATGCTGGGCAGTTTTATCGCCGCCTGTGCTCTGTCAGCGGGCGCGCCGGCTCTCGGTTCGAGGGTAAGCTTTGCTACATTAATCAGCTTGATGCATAGCAACACCGGCCGCTTGCAACGCCGGGACCATGCAACGTCGAGATCGTCAACCGTTATCTCTATCGCGTCGCTGGTCCAGCTCACGCTATCAATATGCAGGCCAGAGGAAAGTTGCCGGACTGCGCCGGTTTTGATGTTGAGTGCCGCCACATTTTTGTTCGCGATGTCGCTGGCTGTATGAATAAGCAACGTGGAGCCAGCTTGAGTAAACAGCAAGAAACACAGCGAGGCAAGCAGCAGGAGTAGCAGTATGCCAAGGACGGTGAGGGGCCATTTCACTCCGAGCCACAGCGCTCTCATAAGCATCTCCTCATAGCTCTGGCCCCAACGTGATATGTAATCTGATCTGATCGTTATCGTCGCTGATGCCCGCCGCCAGGTCGAAGCGCACCGAACCAATGGGCGACAGCCAATGCAGCCCGATGCCGGGGCCGATATAGGTTTTGTCGGATCTGTTGTTAAACGCTTTACCGCCGTCGGCAAATAACACCGCACGCCAGCTTGGTTTAAAGCGGTAACCGTACTCGAGCCGTGCAATCGACAAATACTGCCCGCCGATCAAGTCGCCGTTGGCATCTTCGGGCGCCAGGCTTTTATAGTCATAGCCGCGAATACTGTTGTCGCCGCCAGCAAAAAAGCGCAGCGTGGGTGGCAGGTCGCGCAGCTCTGATGAATCCAAAAATTCGATGGCGCCAAGTTGCAGTTCGCCTAACAGGCGATGTTTGCCGCGCGATTGCAGCCATTTTCCATTGGCAAACAGACGCACGAAGCTGGCGTCAGATAGCAGCGCGTCGTGGGCAAACTCCGCCAGAAAACTGTAGCGACGCCCGGATCGCGGAATCAACCCGCCGTTGGCGATTGTTGAGTTAAACGCGATGCCCGGAATGAGCAACTGGCTTTGGTCATCTTGTTCGCCCTGCTCAAACGATTCGAACGCCTCGCGGACAAAAACGTCGGTCGTCCAATGCGCGCCGAGGGGGGTGTGATAACGCAAGGCGATGTTTTGTTTTTCGCTGACAGTGTCTTCGAAATCTTCTTTTTTTATATTCAGATCGAACTGCAAGTAACGATCAATCGCGCTGTTGACCGGCACCCGGTAATTGGCGTTGAAGTTTGTCTGGATGCTCGACAGCCCAATGCTGCCCCCGGCGCTATGCCCGCGCGAGTTAATCCATGGTTTGTTCCAGCTGAGTTTGCTGCGCGGACCGGTGTCGGTACCAAAGCCTATGCTGACGCCCAGGTCGTTTCGACGCGCCATATTTACTCCGACTGCAATGTCAACATTGCCGCTGAGCTTGTGCGGCAGGGTGTTAACGAGAACATTGTCGAAATAGCGTGAGCCCAGCAGACGGCGGCGATACTCAATAATTTTTGCGGATGAATAAAAATCACCACGTTGCCAGCCGACGAATTTGTCCATCACTTTGTCTTTTAGGCGTGCGCCGCTGACCGTTGTATCGGCAAAGCGATAGCGCTGACCGGAGTCAAATTGCAGGTTTACCGCAGCACTGTACTCCTGCCGGTCTATGAGCACTTTATGGCGCGTGTATTTGGCGTCGAGATAGCCGTTCTGTAGCGCCACCGTGATTAGCTGATTTTTGCTGCTGGCGTATTTGGCGCTGTTAAACACGGCGTCTTGTTTGATGCGCCAGCCGTCTATGGTTTTGCGCAGCGCGGTGTCGTTGGCGCCGGCGCCCGTGATGTGTATCTCGAGTTTGCGTATGCGCACGGGCCGACCCTTATCGATAACAATTTTTAGTAGCGGCCCTTTTTTCCGCTCGACGATCTTGGCGGCAATAGCGGCGTTAAAGTAGCCTAGTGCTTGCAGTGCCTGTTCGCTTTGCTGGCGTACTTCAGTCAATAGCGAGCGGCGTTCGGCCAGCTCGACTTTTTTGCGCTTGCCGACATGCTGCAACACATTTTCCTTGAGCTTGCCCTTAATACCTTTGACCTGAATCGCCAGCTCTTTATCTGCGGCCAGGCTAATGCCGGCTGTTAGCCATAGCCCAAGCAGCACGAGACACAACATGGAATGGTAGCGGTGGATCATTGAAAGACGATTGTGCCGGTTAGCTGACGTATTTTTAACATCGGTTGAAAACTGGGATAGCTGGCGATGCGCCATTAAACTGTGTGGTTCCGCAAGCGTAAAGCGCTGATTGAAGTCAGCGTCGCGAATGCGCTGCGTGAATGGTAGTATGCGGCGCTGCTTTTGACTGGACTTTCAATGTTAGAAATCGGCATCATCGCGTTTACGACCTTGTTCGCAACGATTGGGCCGATCGATGTGGCGGCCATGTTCGCTGCGCTCACAACCCGCTCCACGCCTAAAGCGCGCCGGTCGATGGCGCTGCGCGGCATCGCGGTGGCAACCGTGATTCTGCTGGCGTTCGCCTTGTTTGGTAACGCCATGCTGGCGGCGTTGGGAATCTCACTGGCGGCGTTGCGCACGGCTGGCGGCATACTGTTGCTGTTGATCAGCATCGATATGGTGTTTGCACGCGACTCAGGCGGCGTATCAACCACCGAGGTTGAAACCGAGGAGGCGGTGTTAAAAGACGATATTGCCGTTTTCCCGCTCGCCACGCCACTTATTGCCGGTCCCGGCGCGATGGGCGCCGTCATTCTCCTGATGGCGAATAGCAGCGGCCATGTATTGCACCAGCTTGTGGTCCTTGGCGCCATGCTGGCGGTGCTGTTGATCACATATTTGGCGCTATTGAGTGCAGCGCAAATTCAGCGCGTTCTGGGTGTTACCGGCTTGCATGTCATTAGCCGGGTGATTGGTGTGCTGCTGGCGGCCCTGGCAGTGCAGTTTATATTCGATGGCGTTGCACAAAGTGGAATCTTCTAACGCAACCGTTAAACTAATTTCCCAAGCTTGAAAACGCCAGCTTGTACACCCATCTTATAGCAATCTCGTTACCGGATTAAGCAGTGGAATTTAAAGACTACTATCAAATACTCGGCGTTACTGATACTGCCTCGCAAGACGAGATCAAGCGCAGTTATAGAAAGTTGGCGCGCAAATATCATCCCGACGTCAGCAAAGAGGAGGGCGCGGAAGCACAATTCAAGGAGGTGTCCGAAGCCTATGAAGCGCTGAAAGACGAAGAAAAGCGTGCGGCTTATGACCAGCTGCGCAAGTATGGTTATCACCAGGGCGAAGAATTCAGGCCGCCGCCGGATTGGCAGTCGCAAGGCGCCGGGCAACACGGCTTTCGCGCCGAAGATATGGCCGGCTTCAGTGATTTTTTCCAGAGTGTTTTTGGCGAAGCTTTCAGCGGTGCAAACGCAGGGCCGGGCGGCCCGTTTTATCGTCAGCAAGACGTCCAAGGTGGTGACCGCAACGCGCAGATCAGCGTCACGCTGGAAGAAGCCTTTCAGGGTGGTAAAAAGCGTGTCCAGTTTCAGAGCCCTGAACTCGATGGTCAGCACGTCGTCATGCGCCAACGCACGCTGGATATTTCCATTCCCGCCGCTGTTACCGACGGCCAGCAACTGCGTCTGAAGGGGCTCGGTGAGGCGGGGAGCGGAGGGCGCGCCGGTGATTTGTACCTGGAAGTGAATATCAAGCCACATCGGCACTACGTGCTCGACGGCAAAGATATTAATCTGACCCTGCCCGTTACCCCCTGGGAAGCAGCGTTGGGTGCAACCGTCGCGACGCCGACCTTGGCCGGCAAGGTCAAGTTGAACATTCCGCCAGGCTCACAAACCGGCAAGAAACTGCGCCTTAAGGGTCGCGGAATGCCCGCTACACCCGCGGGTGACCAATATGTTATCTTGCAGATCGTCAACCCGGAAAATCCAGATGACAAAACAAGAGCGCTTTACGAACAGCTAAGCAAGCAATGTGCTTTTGACCCCCGCGCCGGGATGGAACTGTAAGATGACAGAAATAACCTATATTGTCGCCGAATCGGTCGTGCACTATGACTTTGATGAAATGTGTCGCTTGACCGCCGTAAAAGGTGAGTTTTTGCTCGAACTGGTCGACCACGGCGTACTCGAGCCGCACGGCCAAACGCAGCCAGAGTGGCGCTTCACGCAGGAGCAATTGCGGCTGTGCCGGCGTGCGCTGAGTCTGCGCCGCGACCTGGACGTTAACGTGCCGGGGATCGGCGTGACGCTTCAATTGCTGCAAGAGGTAGAACAATTGCGAAAAAAAGTGGCTTTGCTCGAGCAGGGTTGGCACGGCTAGCAGCGTACAAAGGAGTGGGCTTCAGCGCTGTCATACCGAATGGCCGCATGCTTTGCCCACACTGCCGCCATCCTCGGTGTAGCTCCCCTCGTTCGGCTGCCCGCAAAATGCGCTTGCCAAGCGCGTAAACAGCGGCTTAAAATGTTTGTTAAATATCCATACAGTAATTATGATGAGGCTTTGCCTTGTCTTTCATGCCGTGGAGGTCTCAAATGAAACAAATCAGCACGCTACTCTTGTTCATGCTACTTGCCCCGGCGATGTTTGCCAATGAAGACGAGGAAATGGCCGCAATGCAACGGCAGCTGAATGCCGAGGTGATGGAAAAGCCTTTTTCCGCGGCGGATGAAGCCAAAGTCAACGCATTTATGAAGGATGCGATGGCAAAAGACCTGAAGCCGGAAGTCAGAAAAGCGCCTAATTACTGGCGACCAGGCTACACTTGCGCGAACATATACAGCTATGGCTGGAGTGCGTACAGAAATTGCCGCTATTACCGCCGTTACTACGGCCGTTACTGGTAATTAGTTGCTTGGTGGCGGATGTGAAAACTGGAAGATGTCAGATCGACCAAGGATCGAGAGCTTGTACAATCAATATGGAGAATTTGCATGAACAGAGTAAATAGTCGAATTGTAACTCTGCTGGTAATGCTTGTTACGACGAGCATACTCGGTGGCTGCGCGGCCACTTATACCAGCATCGCCAAGAAAGATCTTGACGTGCAGGCACGCACCAGCACGTCAGTATTCGTCAACCCGGTTACCAGGGAAAAGCGCACGATTTATCTCGACGTGAAAAGCGGTGTGATGGAATTCGACCGGCGTGCGTTCAAACAGTTCGTGGTCGAGCAATTTGGCCTGAATGACAATGGCTATCGCGTGGTAGACGATCCCGAATCAGCGCAGTTTCAAATGATTGCCTACGTGCTAAACCTAGAGAAAGCCTCGCCCACTGCAGCCGAAGCCGCGCTTGGCCAGGGCTATATGGGCGGTGCCATTGTGGCGGGTGCTGCGACCGGCTCGGTGGTTAACAAAGGCAACCCCTACCGTGGCGCCAAGATTGGCGGTGTGCTGGGCGGCGCGACGGAACTGATTACCGGTGCGATGGTAAAAGATGTTACCTACATGCTCGTTTGCGATGTGCAGATCAAAGAGAAGGCTCCCAAAGGCGTGTATGTGCGCAAAGACAGCCAGGTTGACGCCAAGGTGTCAGACGCGGGCACCAGCCGGCAAACCTACTCGGAAGTGGGTGACAAAAAGGAATACCGCACACGTATCGTGACTACTGCCAACAAGGCAAACCTCAAACTGGAACAAGCATCGGACCTCATGTTCAAGAAAACCGCTTACGCGATGTCGGGTTTCTTTTAGGCGCTGCTGAGTTTTAAAAAAAGGCCTCTGTATGAGGCCTTTTTTGGTTGCCAGTTTTGCCGGGTAAACAAAAGCCGTTGTAAAACGCGAGCACCGCCCCTTATCGACCGGCGGTGATGCGCTGCTGAAGGGCAGAAAATATCGATGGCTGCGCTATCGTTGGGCGTTTCGTTCGCGTCTGGAATCGATACGCGCGGCGGCCAGGACGTTTCGAGAGCCTCTGCTTGCCATCATCAACGCCATATTCTTAGAGATAAAGGGCTCTTTATTTCGATTCACTATGCAGGTATCGGTTTATAGCATCCCGCAGAGGTTATCTGGAATATAGACCGTGAGTATGTCGGCGATAGTCCCGTGTGCCGTCCATTTTCAACATTTGCGCATGCCCGGCTTATTTTTTCCCTGCTCCTTACCTGAGCTTTTACGCTAAGTTTCCGCTTTATCTTGCCAAAATTGGCACGTTGCATGGCCAGACCGCTTGGCATTAAATATGCCGAGCGTACTAATCTGTCTTGCATGCGCGTTCCTGAGCGGAGCCGACATACATGAACACGGTGGCATGAAACGTGCTGTATTTAGTGTTCTGTCGTTTCTTAGATTAACTCCAAGATTAAATACCGCGTATGAAGTTATCTGATCAATCCGTTAAAACGACCTGTCCATACTGCGGCGTTGGTTGCGGTGTGCTCGCTGAAGTCGATGAACTCGGCGCCGTCAATGTTATGGGCGATCCAGGCCATCCGGCGAATCGTGGAAAACTATGTTCCAAGGGTGCGGCCCTGGGGGAAACTGTCTATCTTCAGGGGCGTCTGCTGTATCCAGAAATTGCCGATAAACAAGTGAGTTGGGATCAAGCGATAGCGACGGTGGCGGGGCGCTTTTCCGATATCATTGCCGAGCATGGCCCGGATGCGGTCGCCTTTTATGTCTCCGGTCAGTTGTTGACCGAGGATTACTATGTCGCCAATAAGCTGATGAAGGGCTTTATTGGTTCAGGCAATATCGATACGAATTCGCGTCTTTGCATGTCATCGGCGGTAGCAGGCTATAAACGCGCTTTCGGCGAAGATGCCGTGCCTTGCTGCTACGAGGATCTGGATCGCGCCAGGATGATCGTGCTGACTGGGACGAATACGGCCTGGTGTCATCCCGTCCTCTTTCAACGGATCGTGCGCGCCAAGAAAGCCAATCCGGATTTGTTCGTTGTACAGATTGATCCCCGCAAAACGCAGACCAGCAGTGTGGCCGACCTGCATCTCGCGCTCAAACCGGGAACAGACAGCGTGCTGTTCAACGGTTTGCTGAGTTGGCTGGATCAGGCCGGGGAAGGGAATGAAATGTTCACTGGCAATTGCACAACGGGTATGACCGCAGCGCTGGACGTGGCGCGGCGTTCGGCGCCGAATGTAGAAATGGTTGCCGATGAATGCGCTCTGGCGGCCGAAGACGTGCACGAATTCTACGTCTTGTTTGCGCGTACCGAACGGGTCGTGAGCGTATTTTCACAAGGTATTAATCAATCCAGCAGTGGCGTCGATAAGGTCAACAGCATCATTAATTGCCATCTGTTCACCGGCCGTATCGGACGCCCCGGTATGGGGCCGTTTTCCTTCACCGGCCAGCCCAATGCTATGGGCGGCCGTGAAGTCGGCGGTCTGGCAAACCAATTAGCGGCGCATATGGAGATCGGTAATGCGGTGCATCGAGATAGGGTGCAACGCTTCTGGGGTTCGCCGGTCATTGCCGAAAAAGAAGGCTTAAAGGCCGTCGATATGTTTCAGGCAATCGCCGATAAAAAGATCAAAGCGATATGGGTAATGGCCTCCAACCCCGTGGTCAGTCTGCCCGAAGCCGACAAGGTCAAGGCGGCACTGGAACAATGCGAACTGGTGGTTGCATCCGATTGTGTACGCGAAACGGATACTGTGCGGTTGGCGCATATCCGCCTGCCGGCACTTTCCTGGGGTGAAAAAGACGGCATGGTGACAAACAGTGAGCGCTGCGTCTCCCGGCAGCGCCGCTTTTTACCTCAACCGGGGCAAGCAAAGTCAGACTGGTGGATTGTCACAGAAGTGGCGAAACAAATGGGGTTTGCAGAGCATTTCGAATACCCGTCGCTGGATAAAATCTTCCGCGAACATGCGGCGCTTTCCGGGTTTGAGAATAATGGAGAACGCAACTTTGATATCAGCGCCCTGGCAAAACTTACTGCCGATGACTATGAATCGTTCGAGCCACTACAATGGCCGATTAACACACAAAACCCGACCGGCAAAGCGCGATTATATGGCGACGGCCGATTTAATACGGTAGACAAAAAGGCCCGCTTTATCCCGGTGACTCCGCGTCCACCTGAAAGCATGCCGTCGCGTAAATTCCCTTTCGTGCTGAATACCGGCCGAGTGCGTGACCATTGGCATACTCTGTCGCGCACCGGCATGTCGCCACGTTTATCGACACATACCTTTGAGCCTTATGCTGAAATCCATCCTGCAGATGCAGCTGAACAGCAGCTTTCGCAAGACGATTTAGCCATCGTCAGCAGTCCTTTTGGCAGTGTCTATGTGCGTGTCAAGGTGAGCGACGCACAACAGCGGGGCAGTTTTTTTGTGCCAATGCACTGGAATAGCATATTCGCGAGTCATGCGCGCGTGGGTGCGTTGATTAAGGCCGTCACCGATCCCATATCAGGTCAGCCAGAATTAAAACATAGCGTTGCGCGCATTGAACGTTACCAACCGTTATGGCATGGGTTCATCCTCACGCGTCGCAGTAAATTGAATCTACAATACGCCAGTTATTGGGCGCGATCCAGGGGTACAGGCCTGTGGCGCTTTGAAATCGCAGGTAAGCAGGGCCCTGAAGACTGGGCCGAGAGAGCGCACGCCCTGCTCAGCGATAAAAATGATGCGCAGAGTAACTGGGTGGAGTATATCGATAGGTCGCAGAACCATTATCGCGCCGCTCGTTTTGTTGGTGACAAGTTGGAAAGTTGTATTTTCATTGGCACTGGCACAGTGCTGCCGGAACGGGATTGGCTTATTACCCTGTTCCTCAAAGACGTGCTCGACCGTGGGGAGCGTCAGAGTTTGTTGACCGGCGAACCGCCGGGTGAACATGAAGACACAGGACACATTGTGTGTGCTTGTTTCAACGTTGGCGCAAAGACCATCGAAAAAGCCATCAAGGCGCAGAACCTGACGACGACAGGCCAGATCGGCGAAGCTTTGCGAGCCGGTACAAACTGTGGTTCCTGTGTGCCCGAGTTGCGTGAATTTTTGTAGCGACCGAAGTATTTAGGCCGGCGGATAAAAAAACACGGATGTACTTGCCGGGTGTGCCGGTGCACGTAGTACAGCGCGGAAATAATCGAACCGCCTGCTTCTTTTCTAGCAAATCGGGTCTAGTCTTTGATTGTAACCTCTCTGGGGGATATTAGAGCAAATCCAAAGGGCTCGTAACCGCTCCCAAATTCTCCTGCAAAACGTGCGTGTAGATTTCCGTGGTGGATACATCCTTATGCCCCAGCAATTTCTGCAGCA
>CAZJDL010000113.1:0-12241 GCA_964544755.1 uncultured Pseudomonadales bacterium
CATAATGCTGGGGTCGGTGGTTCAAGTCCACCCGTAGCTACCAATAAAATCAACGAATTATATGAATAATTTGTCCGCTAGAACGGATGTGCTGACCAAGTAGTGACCGCGCTCACTTGTGCTACACAAAAACCTATTGGGCTGAACTCTCTCGCGACCCAATCACTCGAAGATTCATTACCCAACGCTGCCAAAGCGTGCCCGGCAACTCAACCAGGGTTACGGGCGTTATGCCCACAGCGGCGTAGCGCGCTAACCCCAATACACTCAGGAAGAGCATTGCACACCGATGCAATACATCGCAATATCCGAACCTGGCGATCCCGCAGTGCTGCAACTAGCAGAACGGAACGCGCCCCGCTGCGCGGCTGACGAGGTGCTCATCGACGTCGCCGCTGCTGGCGTCAACAGGCCGGACGTGAGATTGATATAGGGAGTTTTGTTGTGAACTACCAAAAGCTGAAAGACGCAGAGGCCAGTTTTCTGCAACGTTACCCCGGGGGATTTGCTGATCCAGGGATGGAGCCGATCAAGAAAAAGCACAATGTTGAAAAGCTGGTTCAATTCACGCGGCAGAATCTGGCGCGTGCAAATTTCGACCGCCCCGATTTTATTGCAGAAACCCTGGTCAAGATTGTCAGCCGGTCTTCCATGGTTTCCAGGTTTGAGAAGCCAAAGTTCCGTGATTTTATTCGGTCACTGAACTCCCACGAAAAACAAGCATTGGTAGATGCATTCGAAAAACGCTTGTACGGCAGGCAGAAACAACGCGGCTTTGACGAAGTTCTCGGCATGCTCAGCCACCATAAAATCGCGAAATGGGCCATCATCTCGGTCGTGCCGTTTTACTTTGCGCCGCAAAAAGAGGCATTTGTTAAACCCACTACTGCCAAGGGTATACTTTCCTATCTTGAAGTGGTTGGGCTGGAGTACAAGCCTACGCCGTCATGGGCTTTCTATAGGGGATATCTGAACCTCCTCGGTGAGATCAGAAGTGAGGTGGCGCCGTCATTGTCACCCAACAATGCGGCACTGTCGGGTTTTTTAATGAGCAGCATTTGAATAGCCGGGTGTTAAGATCCCGCTCAACTCACGCGGAATCGTGGTCGCTGCCATCACCCACCTCCGTTGTCCCTTCTGAATGCAATGACATGAGTCAAACAATCCACAACAGCTTGCCCGGAAGAGCCAAAGTCCTTACCTCAAAAGCCCACGGCTTAGTAGCTCTTCAACCAGAAGCCGATATAATTGCCTCCCTCTGACCAACTGGCGGAAAACATGGGCATATTCGACCCGAACAACCAGCCGTTTGACGACGAAGGCCTGGCGCGACATATCGAACGCGCGCTCGCTGTAGAGCAACCGTCGAGCTTGGCGCAGAATATTGCCTACCAGTTTATTAAGCGCGTTTTCAATCCGCTGCTGGTAAATGCCGACAATATTCCGGACCAGCCCTGCCTTTTTATCGGTAACCACTCGTTGTTCGCGCTGGACGGTATGGTACTCGGCCCGGTGATGCTGCACGACCGAAACCGTTTTTTACGGGGATTAGGCGACAAATTCCTGTGGAACCCGGGCACGGAACAACACTTGCTGCAACAAGGGGCGGTGCTTGGCCATCCCGCAGTGTGCAGCGCTCTGATGGAAAACGGCAGCGACCTGCTGGTTTTCCCTGGTGGCGCCCACGAGTCCACCAAGACGGCCGCCCAGAAATACAGTCTGCAATGGAAGGAGCGCTATGGCTTCGTAAAGCTGGCAGCACAGCACGGCTACGCTATCATGCCGTTTGCATTGGTGGGGCCGGACGAATTTTACAACCACCTGATCGAGGGCGAGGACCTGCCCGATACAGCCGTCGGGCAATTGCTTAAACGCCTGGGCGTCATCAACGATAACACCCGGGCGGATATGCTGCCGCCCATCCCGTTGGGCGCATGGGGAACTATATTCCCCAAACCGCAACGCTGCTATCTCCAGTTTGGCCTACCGGTGGAATTGGAGAAGTATGCCGGCAAGAGACTTACCAAAAAGCAATTGCAATCTACCCGCGCTGAAGTGGCCGACCAAATTGAAGACATGCTCGCCAAGTTACTGTTGCTACGCGAGCAACACAGAGGCAAAGACGGATTGCTGCGGCGCTTGTTGACCGTATAAAAATGGCTGGCCCGATAACTGTTATGAAATATTTACAGACTTCTGACGCGTAGAATACGATACGCTTTGCGGACGGGATTGAATGCTTGGCAACAATACTTCCTCTTCCTTAGTGCAGGCATACAGCGGCCGGTACTGCTGCGCGCCGCTTCCATGCTCGGCATAGGCGAGATACTCATCCGCGTGGGAAAACACCAGTAAATGTCACAAACGCCGTTACATGGCTACCGTGTACTTGATCTAAGCCGCATTCTGGCCGGACCCTGGGCCAGCCAGGTGTTGGCCGACCTGGGCGCGCAAGTCATCAAAATTGAACGCCCCAACGCGGGCGATGATACCCGCCATTGGGGCCCGCCCTACGTTAAGGACAGCGATGGCAACGACACGCGCGACGCGGCCTATTTCATGGCCGCCAATCGCGGCAAGTATTCGGTAACCGTAGACCTGACGACGCCAGGCGGCCAGGCGGTGATTCACGACCTTGCCAGAGTCAGCGATGTCCTTATCGAGAATTACAAGGTCGGCGGCCTTGCGAAATACCATCTTGATTACGCCAGTCTCGAGCCAGTTAACCCCAAACTGGTGTATTGCTCGATCACCGGCTTTGGCCAGACCGGGCCTTACAAGCATCGCGCCGGCTACGATTTTATGATCCAGGGCATGGGCGGCCTGATGAGCATCACCGGCGAAAAAGACGGCCAGCCGGGCGGCGGGCCGCAGAAGGTGGGCGTCGCCGTTACCGACGTGTTTACCGGCCTGTATGCGGCCAACGCCATTCAGGCCGCATTGCTGGAACGCGTGCAATCCGGTCGCGGGCAGCATATTGACCTAGCGTTGTTCGACGTGCAGGCTGCGGTATTGGCCAATCAGGCGACCAATTATCTGGTCGGCGGCGTTATTCCGCAGCGCCTGGGCAACGCACACCCCAATATCGTACCGTACCAGGTCTTTCCTACCCGCAACGGCTTGATTATTTTGGCGGTCGGCAACGACCACCAATTTCAAAAGTTCTGTGAGCTCGCCGGCGCCCCCGAATTGCCCAGCGACGAACGCTTCAGCAGTAACGCTTTAAGGGTCGAAAACCGCCAAGCTGTGTGTGACCAGGTGGCACAGTTACTCGGCGCAGCAAGCAGCGAATTCTGGCTCAGCGAGTTAGAGAAATGTGGTGTACCCTGCGGCCCGATTAACTCCATCGACCAGGTGTTCAACGACCCACAGTTGCTGCACCGAGGAATGCGGCTGCCCGTGCAACACACCGCGGCGGGCGCAATGGAACTGGTCGGTAGTCCGATGCGCTTTAGCCGCACGCCAAGTCAATCGTCGAAGGCACCGCCACTGTTGGGGGAAGATACTGAAAGCGTGCTTGCTGAAGTGCTTGGTTATAACGATGTGAAACTGCAAGCGCTGAAAGAAGAGGGTTCGATCTAGCCGAATCAAATATGCTACTGACGTTCCATTTCGACACGAACCTGCTCATGGGTTTCGAGCATCGGGCGAACTTAAAAGCGACTTCGGTTCGATCAGGTCCCACTTGTTCCCATATAGATCAGCGAACACAACTACGGTGCCATATTCCTCTTCGCGAGGCTCGGCAACAAAGCTGACACCGCGCGAGCGCATTGCGTGAAAGTCTCGCCAGATGTCATCTGTGTGCAGGAATAAAAAGACGCGCCCACCCGTTTGATCTCCTATGCGCTGTTGCTGCTCGTCAGATGCGGCCTTTGCCATTAGAAGAGAGCACGTGCTTCCGCGGGGAGCAACACGAACCCAGCGTTTCGTGTCACTCAATTGCGTGTCTTCGAGCAATACGAACCCTAGTTTTTCGGTGTAGAACGCCAGCGCTTCATCGTAGTCTCGAACTACCAGGGTTAATTGAAAGATGTTTTGCGTCATGATCGTTTGCCAGCTTGCCTGACAAGGCTACGGTAGTTGTTGGAAGCTTTGCTCCGCCTCGAGTAACAATACGCCCGTTCGAGGTTTGAAACCATTCAGTATTGTTGATGCATGGCGGCACTCAATTGATTACTTGGGCATAATTATTGCGTTAGACTGGGGATTCCGCGAGCCTGGCACCGCATGCATGCCACGCATAACGCTTTTTAAAAAGGTTGAGACCTGTTGGCAGACAACAGCGACTTGTTAAACGAACTGCGCATTGAGCGACAAGAGCCCACACAGCGCAAGCTGTTACACTGGCTGGCCGTTGCGCTAATCGCGGTCGCACTAATGCTTGCTGGAATGCTTACTGGTGTCTGGCTTTACGCTCCCGAGGCGCGCCCCGAAGTACAAACAGTGGCGGCGCGCGCTACATCTCTATCATCTGGCGGCAGCAGCGTGCTGGACGCATCCGGCTACGTCACTGCACGCCGTCAGGCGACTGTCTCCTCCAAAATCACCGGCAAGGTAGTAGAAGTGCTTGTCGAGGAAGGCATGACGGTTAAGAAAGGTCAGTTACTGGCCAAACTCGATGATTCAAACGCCAGCGCGCAACTGGCGTTGGCCCAGTCGCAGCTCGACTCGGCGCGCAGCGCCATCGACGAAACGCGGGTGCAATTAAAAGAAGCCAGGCGCAATCTCAAGCGCACGGTGGAATTGCAACAACGCAAGCTCGCCAGTCAGTCGGACCTTGACCGCGACCAATCCGCGGCGGAGGTGTTGCAAGCGCGTATTGCCAGCCTGAACAGTGCGATAGGCGTCGCGGCCGCGCGGCTGGCCGTGCAGCGCCAGCAAATCGAGGATACCGAAATTCGTGCACCGTTCGACGGTGTGGTCGTGACCAAAGACGCACAACCCGGCGAGATCATCTCCCCTAGTTCGGCCGGCGGCGGCTTCACGCGCACCGGCATTTGTACCATTGTCGATATGCAGTCGCTGGAGGTAGAAGTCGACGTCAACGAGGCCTATATTAACCGCGTGCAAGCAGACCAGCGCGTCACGACAACGCTGAACGCCTATCCGGATTGGCACATTCCCGCGCAAGTCATCGCGATTATTCCAACCGCCGACCGCAGCCGCGCCACCGTGCGCGTGCGAATCCGTTTGCTGGACAAGGATACGCGGGTGTTGCCCGATATGGGCGTCAAGGTGTCTTTTCTCGAAGCAGCGGACGAA
This sequence comes from uncultured Pseudomonadales bacterium, assembly GCA_964544755.1. Lineage (GTDB taxonomy): Bacteria > Pseudomonadota > Gammaproteobacteria > Pseudomonadales > JAUIET01 > JBBKXJ01. Next base: position 5,266 of record CAZJDL010000113.1, read on the forward strand.
TCACGAACGGCGGAAACGAAGCCACCGAGGGGCGTACTGGTGCCGCAGTCCGCGCTGCTGCGCGAGCAGCAACGCACCTACGTATATGTGGTGAAGAACAAGCAGGTCGAGCGGCGGGCCGTGCAGACGGCGGATGAAGAGAATGGTAATCTGCGCGTCACGGCTGGCCTGCAGCCGGGCGAGCACGTAGTGGCGCCGCTGACGCCCGAGCTACTCGACCAGTTAGCCGACGGTGTGCGCGTTAAGGTGACGGGATAACAGCCTATGAACGAACAGAAAAATTTGGTAACCCTGCGTCATATATCGAAGGAATACCGTCGCGGCAAACTCAAGGTCAAAGTGCTGGACAGCCTTGACATGGACATCGCCAAAGGCAGTTTTCTCGCCTTGATGGGGCCCTCCGGTTCGGGCAAGACCACGTTGTTGAATTTGATCGGCGGGCTGGACCAACCGACGCAGGGCGACATCATCTTTGCGGGCGAAAACATCAGCACCATGTCCAGCGCGGCACTGGCGCGCTGGCGGTCGCGCCACGTGGGGTTTATTTTTCAGTTCTACAATCTTCTGCCCGTATTGACGGCCGAGCGCAATGTGGAATTGCCGCTACTGCTAACCAACCTGTCACGCGCCGAGCGCAAACGGCATGTTGCCGCCGCACTTGAGATCGTGGCACTGTCAGACCGCGCCACGCACCGGCCCAGCGAGCTGTCGGGTGGGCAACAACAACGCGTCGCCATTGCACGAGCGTTAGTCTCTGATGCATCACTACTGATCTGCGACGAACCCACCGGCGACCTAGACCGGCAAACCGCCGATGAAATTCTCGGCCTGCTGAAACAACTGCACAAAGAACACGGCAAGACCATCGTGATGGTCACCCACGACCCGTTGGCGGCGGAATTCGCCAGCCATCGCCTGCACCTCGACAAGGGCACCCTGTCGGCGGACGTTGCCGCATGAAATACTGCGGCTTGCTGTGGGCGGGATTAATGCGCAAGAAAGTGCGCACCACGCTGACGCTGCTGTCTATCGTGCTGGCGTTTGTTTTGTTTGGCGTATTGCGCTCGGTAGCCGACGCGTTCAACGCCGGCGTTGAGATCGCCGGCGTTGAACGGCTGATCGTCACCGACAAATATTCCATCATTAATATGATGCCGTTCGGCTATGTGCGCCGCATCGAGCAAATCCCCGGCGTGACGAGGGTCGCCCATGCAACGTGGTTCGGCGGCACGTATATCGATACGAAGAACTTTTTCCCCAAGTTTCCCCTCGACGCCCAGCGCTATCTCGATCTTTACCCTGAATTCGTACTGTCCGACGAGCAGCGAAAAGCCTTCACCGAGAACCGCCAGGGGGCGGTGGCAGGGCGCGAGCTAGCCGACCGGTTCGGCTGGAAGATTGGCGACCGTATTCCCATTCAAGCCGATATCTGGCCGATGCAAGACGGTAGCATTGCCTGGGAGTTTGACCTGGTGGGTATTTATACCAACTCCACCGCAAGCGGCCCTGCCAACGAGTTCTGGTTCAACTATGACTATTTTGATGAGGCGCGCGCGTTTGCCAAGGGCCAGGTCGGCTGGTTTATCGTGCAGCTGGCCGATCCCGCGCAGGCGCAACAAGTGGCAAAAGCCATTGATGCGCAATTTGCTAATTCCGACAGCGAAACCAAGACTTCCACCGAACGCGACTTCGCGCTGATGTTTGCCAAACAAGTCGGCGACATCGGTTTGATTATGACCGGTATTCTCGGCGCCGTATTTTTCACGATTATTTTGCTGACCGGCAACACCATGGCGCAGGCCATTCGCGAGCGTATTCCCGAACTGGCCGTACTAAAAACGCTGGGTTTTACCAATACCAGTTTACTCGGCCTGGTGCTGGCCGAGTCGGTGGTGCTGACGCTGCTCGGCGCGCTGCTTGGTCTGGCGCTGTCGGTGCTATTGGTAGGTATGCTGTCCGGCGCGCTGCAGGCCGTGGTGCCCGGCGTTAGTATCTCCTGGCTTAACCTTGCTGGCGGTGTCGGCCTGGCGCTACTGCTGGGCATTGGCGTCGGCTTATTCCCGGCGCTGACTGCGATGCGCCTCAATATCGTCGATGCCTTGCGAGTGTAACGATGTTTAACACACTGCGACAGATTGCCTCTATCAGCGGCATGAACCTGCGCAGTATTCCACAACGACTTGGGCCCTCGTCGGTTATCGTGGTCGGTATTGCCGGCGTCGTCGCGGTGCTGGTTGCGCTGCTTGCGATGGCGCAGGGCTTCGAGAAAACGCTGGCCGGCGCCGGCCGGGCGGATCGCGCCATCGTGATGCGCGATGGCTCAAATACCGAGTTAAGCAGCGGCGTAACAGTAGAGCAGGTCAATGTTATTAGCAATGCGCCAGGTGTGCGCAAAGCCAATGGCCGGCCGCTAGCCTCTCCTGAACTGTACCTGGTAGCAGACGTTCCCAAACGGGCGACGGGGTTGACGGCTAACCTGCCGCTGCGCGGTGTGACAGCGCAGGCGTTCGACTTACGCGACGACCTGACGATTGTGCAAGGCCGACGCTTTGAGCCCGGCCGGCGCGAACTGATCGCCGGGCAAGCGGCCGCCAGCCAATTTGAGAATCTTTCCGTGGGTTCGCAACTTCGCTTTCGCGACAGCGAATGGCGGGTAGTCGGCATTTTTGCTTCCGGCGGCGACGCCAACGAATCCGAAGTATGGACCGACCTGGCCGTGGTGCAAGCGACCTTTAAGCGCCAGGGAGCCGTATCGTCTGTCAGGGTGCAATTGGATCACAGCGACAGTTTGCAAAAATTCAAGGATGCCCTCACCGCCGACCCGCGCCTCACTGCCCGTGCACAGCGCGAAACAGATTATTATGCCGAGCAATCTGCGGGCCTCGCAACGTTGATCACCGGCTTCGGTTATGCGGTAACGTTTATTATGGCTATCGGTGCGGTGTTCGCCGCGCTTAACACCATGTACGCGGCGGTCTCGGGCCGCTCGGTTGAAATTGCCACCTTGCGCGCCCTGGGGTTTGGCAGCGGCCCGGTGGTATGCTCGGTGTTGATCGAGGCGCTGTGCCTGGCGCTGCTCGGCGGTGTGATCGGCGGCGGTCTGGCGTATCTGGTTTTCAACGGCTATACGGTGTCCACGCTGAACAGCGCATCCTTTAGTCAAGTGTCATTCAACTTCATTGTGTCGCCTGCGCTGCTTGGCCAGGGCTTGCTGTGGGCCTGTATTATCGGCTTTTTCGGTGGCTTGTTTCCTGCGCTGCGGGCGGCGCGGCTGCCGATCACGGTAGTGTTGCGTGGGTTGTAAGCTTGCGAACACGCCATTCCGATAGCTAATAACGTTTCTACTTAGCCGTCTGCTGCCCTACAAGGCGACCAAAATACGTTGCGGCTGGGACTTAAAACTTCACCCGTTGGCAACATGTCCAAACCGCCCACCACGATGTGCCTACGACGCAATTCGACCCTTCTCTTTTCGCTGCACAAAAACTAGCCGCACACGAACCGAGCATATTGAGCATTATTTGCTCAATTCTGAAGTGTAACGTTAGGAACCCACCGTAACAGAAGTCTTATTTTGCTTTCGTAATTTGTGATGCACGCAATGAAAAATAATGACGAGCGTTGTTACTCTTACAGTTGATCACTTAGAGGCGCAAGCCTCCAAGCAAAACAAAATTAGAGAAACGCAGTCAAAAAAAACGCCGCCAATTAAAGCTCACACAGGCTTAGTCGTTACCGTACATAGCCTATTCTATTCCTAGGAGGGCATCGAAACATGATTCACCACTCATCAGAACTCGCCGCGAATGCACGCGCGGGAAGTCAGGACTTGCTTGACCGGCTCGCCAATCGCTTTGGCGATTTGGCGGAATACGCCTACGACCATCGCTGGCCGATGTTAATCGCTGCCCTCGCAACCTTTGGTGTGGCGCTGTACTTCGCTTCGTTTGCACGCGTCGATACATCACTGCAGGCTTTCTTTGACGCCAACGACCCAAGCTATCGCTACTACGATCACTATCGTGAAGATTTTGGTTCGGATGAAATCGCTTATATTTTGTACCGCGTGCCCGATGCCCAGCATGGCCCGTTTGATTTGCAGGCGATGCGTAAGATCGCAGATCTGACACGCGCGCTGGAAACCGAGGTACCCTTCGTCAGTCAGGTGAAGAGCTTAACCAACGCAGAGTTTATCCAGTCGGACGACGATCTGATTCAGATTCGCGAGCTGCTTACTGACTTCCCGCGATCGCAGCAGGAACTACTGCAAGTTCGCGATCAGGTTGTCAGCAACCCCGTTTACGTCGGCAACCTTGTTAACGAACAGGCAGACCACGCGACGATTATTGTAAAAATGACTCGTGCGGCTACCGATGCAGTCGAGCAATTACGTTTAAACCCCGAGGGCGGCGACGGGCTGAACAATTTATACCCACAAGTCAGCAACAACAAAATCACCGAAATTCTGTCTCGCCCTGAATATGAGGGCATAGAATTTTACCACTCCGGCGACGTGCCTTTTAGCTCGGTTTACAACGAGCTGGCACTCAGCGAGCCGCCGCAGTTGGTGGCGATTACCTTCGCCATCATCATACTGCTCGGCGCCGTGCTGTTCCGCACCGGTATCACCGGCCTGATCGGGCCATTGCTGGTGGTGTCATTCAGCATTATTTTGACCATTGCCACGATGGTGTTACTGGGTTGGGATCTGGACGTAATGTTCGGCTTAACACCGACCCTGCTGACGGCGATAGGTGTCGCGCAGGCCGTACACCTTATAGCCGAATTTCAACATGCGCGTCGCCTCGGCATGCAGCGCCGCGCGGCGCTGCGGCAGGCTATGGTGCTGGTTGGCAATCCCTGTTTGCTAGCCGCCCTAACGACGGCGGTTGGCTTTTTTGCGATGGTATTCGCCAAGCTTCCCGGCGTTACGCATTTTGCCGTGTACGGCGCGTTGGGCGTCATGCTGACATTTTTGCTAAGCATTACGGTATTGCTTTGCCTGCTGTCGTTTGGTGAGGATAAGGCCATGGCGCCGAAGGGGCCAGGGGTAAACGGCGCACTACAACAGCACGCCAATTGGCTGGAAACCATGCTTGCCTGGATCGCGGCACTGGTCATACGTTACCCCAAACGAATCGTTGCTATCGGCGCGGCCATTCTTTTGTTCGCGCTAGGCGGTGCAGCGCAACTCAAAATCGATTTTAATTTCCTTACCGAATTGAAACCGCACGTACCATGGCGTGTTAATACCGAATATATCGAACAACATATGGGCGGCACGTTGAGCGTCGTCTATGTTTTCAATGCTGGCGAGGACGGCATCAAAGACCCTGCGGTACTACAGCGGATCGAAGCACTGCAAGCACACGCAGAAATCAATCCGCTAGTGAAAAAGACGCTGTCGGTGGTCGATACGCTGAAACAGCTTAACCAGGCCTTCCACGGTGACGACCCGGCCTACTACAAGCTGCCCGAAGACCGCGAACTTATTGCTCAATACCTGCTGATGTACGAAATCTCCGGCGGTGAAGAGTTACAGCAATACGTGACCGCCGATTTTTCCCGCGCCGTGGTGCAGCTACGGTTGGAGATGACCAACGCCAGCAATATTCGCGGCGTGCTGGAATCGCTAGCGGCCTTCGAGCGCAACAACCGCTCACCGGGACTCAAGATGGAAGCCACCGGCGTTGGGCTGCTGTGGGTAAAAACAGCCGACTATATCGCCAGCAGTCAGCTCAGTGGTTACTCGGTCGCGTTCGGCGTCATCACCTTGCTGATGTGCATTATCTTTCGCTCGATTAAGGTCGGCCTGCTATCGATGGTGCCAAACCTTACGCCAGTGCTGCTAGTGTTAGGTTACATGGGTTGGCAGGGCATGTTCCTTGATTACTATCGGCTGCTGCTCGCGACCATTGCGATCGGCATCGCCGTGGACGACACCGTGCATCTGGTGGTGCGTATGCGCCAGGAATATGCAAAATGTGGTGATTACGAACTGGCACTGCAGCGCAGTTTGGCGAGCGTAGGACAGGCGTTAGTCTGTACCTCGATTATTCTTGTCACCTGTTTTCTGGTGCTGCTCGCGTCGGACGCGCAAGTCATGGCGAACTTCGGCATATCACTGGCGGCAATTACGCTATCGGCGCTCATCGCCGACCTGTTTTTGATGCCGGCGATGCTGCTGCTATTCAAGCCATTTAGTGAAAAGACCACTCTACGCAGCACAGTAACCGGCACGAAAGCACTGACAACCAGTTGATCGCAGCATTAAGTCGATCGACTTAATGCTGCTTTCTAAAACCGCATAGCCTAGGAGACTGCCCGAGAAATCATCCCGGCGGTTGCGGCTATGCCGCGTTAGGCGCGTGCCAGTTCACATCCTCCATTAATTGAACACGATCTTTACGCGACGGCATTGCTTGAAATATTCTGCAGTTGTTCTGCTCTTGCTTACATGTCAACAAAAGTAAGTCTCTAAAAAGTCTTTGAATTTCCTTTTTATCGCCCGACTCTCTTCCATCTGGGCCTTGAAAGCTCCACGTTACGCAAACTGACTCTGATTGTGCATCGACAATTTGTAATTGAGGATTACCCTTTTCAAGCCACGCATAGATGTAATAGCCCATTACTCCATCTCCTACAATTTAAGATCTGTCAACAATCTAACCTAGTTAACAATGCCATGGTTTAAGTCATCAGTTGAGTTACCAACAAGCGAGGTTTCGGTATGTAAAAGGGCTTTGTTCAGTGTATTGGCAACGTCAATAGCCTGCTCCTCACTCAACCGCAAAGAAACATCCCGCAAGTGCATATGCACGGTTCCGCAGCCAGAGCACCTTAATAGGTCACAAGATGATGACGAGGCTAAAGTTTCCAAAACGCACGGTTTAAATTTCACAACGCCCTCCAAACCACTAATATACGAATGATAATCATTCGTATATTAGAAATCAAGGCAAACCGCTTCTCTAAC
>CAZJDL010000114.1:0-12084 GCA_964544755.1 uncultured Pseudomonadales bacterium
GGAGGACAAGGCGGCATAATTTTTAAACTTCAGGCGACAACTCTCTTGAAATCTATCGGCAGGGTGGGACGGGATGATCCGCGACTTCATCGACTACATGCCAAAGCGACTCGACCGCTATCAGAAGATGACCATGGACAACGGTATCTTAAAGCGCCGCTCGATTAATATCGGCCAGTACGACACGGCGACAGCGCTGGAGTGGGGTATCACCGGCCCCAGCTTGCGTGCGACCGGGCTCGAGTGGGATCTGCGCAAGCAACGCCCGTATGGCGGTTACGATCAGTTCGAGTTCGAGGTGCCGACCGCACACAACGGCGACGCCTACGACCGCTCGGTAGTGCGGGTGGAGGAAATCCGTCAGAGCCTGAAGATTATCCGCCAGTGCCTTGACAACATGCCGTCCGGACCGTACAAGGCATTTCACCCACAGGCCACGCCGCCACCAAAAGAGCGTACGATGCAGGACATCGAAACGCTTATTCAGCACTTCGTGAACGTCAGCTGGGGGCCGGTTATTCCACCCGGCGAGTGCTGCACGATGGCGGAGGCAACGAAGGGGCTGAATAGCTACTACCTGACCTCGGATGGCGGCGGCATGTCATACCGCACCCGCATTCGCACGCCGTCGTTCCCGGCCCTGCAGATGATTCCGCTCATCAGCCGCGGCTTTATGATCGCCGATCTGATCGCGATCATCGCGAGTATCGATTTCGTGATGGCGGATGTCGACCGATGATAGCAACTAATAAATGTCAAATGAGATGCAGGTAAGGAGAGGGTTGCATGACTGAAGCGCCGGACACGATCAGCGCGCTGTCTGAGCATGAAATCGGGGCGATTGAAGCGCAGATCGCGCACCTGCCGGATCGTGAGTCCGCCGCCATCGAAGCGTTGCAGATCGTGCAACAGGCTCGCGGCTGGGTGTCTGACGAAAGCTTGCACGCCACGGCTCAACTACTCGGCATGTCGGACGCCGCGTTAGACAGCATCGCGACATTCTACAACCTGATCTACCGGCAACCCGTGGGCAGGCATGTGGTAATGATGTGCGACAGCGTAAGTTGTTTTGTGATGAATGCTGACAACGTACGCCGACGCGTGACTGCCGCGCTGGGCGTCAAGCCAGGTCAGACGACGCCGGATGGACGCTTTACCGTACTGCCGATTGTGTGCCTGGGTGCCTGCGACCGCGCGCCGGTAATTATGGTAGACGATCAGCTGTTCGGCGCGGATCAGTTGAACGATCTGGACGCCATTCTGGCCCGGTTCCAATAATAGAAAAGGTACGGAGCGTGTAGTGGAAACTCAGGTAAACCAGACGACCAAACCGCTGACCCAAAGAATTGAAGACGCTGGGGGGTTAGTAAGCCTGGCGGCGTACGAAGGGGCCGGAGGCTATACGGCTGCGCGGCAAGCGGTCACTGGCATGACGGCCGCGGAGGTGCGCACCCTTGTCAAAGATGCCAATCTTCGCGGCCGCGGTGGCGCGGGATTTCCGGCCGGCGTCAAGTGGGGCTTTGTGCCTGCGCCGGAGAAGCGCACGTTGGGGCATGTCTATCTGGTGTGCAACGGCGACGAGATGGAACCGGGAACGTTCAAGGACCGCTATCTATTGGAATACGACCCGCATCTCCTCGTCGAGGGTATGATAATCGCCGCTTATGGGATTGGCGCCGACTACGCTTACGTGTTTCTCCGCGGGGAGTATCACGAACCGTATCGGCAACTGTCACAAGCGATTGCGGAGGCGACGCAACGCGGCTACCTCGGCGAGCGCGTATTCGACACAGACTTCAGCTTGAATCTTTCTATTCACCGGTCCGGCGGCCGCTACATCTGCGGCGAAGAAACCGCGCTGTTGAATGCGCTGGAAGGCAAACGCGCACAGCCCCGAACGAAACCACCGTTCCCGCCCGCGAGCGGCGCATGGGGCAGGCCGACTATCGTCAACAACGTAGAAACCTTGTGCAATGTGCCTGCAATCGTGCGTTACGGCGCCGGCTGGTTTCGGCAACTGGGTGCTGGCGAGGATGCCGGCACCAAATTGTATGGCGTGTCGGGCCGGGTCAACAAACCGGGTCTGTGGGAGCTGCCGATGGGTACCACTATCCGTGAAATCATTGAAGTACATGCGGGTGGCATGCAGCCAGGGTACAAGCTGCGTGGCATTCTACCCGGCGGTGCATCGACCGATTTTCTGACCACCGAACATCTGGACGTGCCGATGGAGTACGGCACTATTCAGGCCGCCGGCAGCCGCATGGGCACCGGCACGATGATCCTGATGGATGACTCGGTGTGCCCGGTCGCCATTTCTCGCAACCTGCAGCATTTCTTCGCGCAGGGATCTTGCGGTTTTTGCACGCCCTGTCGCGAGGGGCTGCCGTGGGTGGAACAACTCCTGGCCGACATCGAAGCGGGGCGTGGTAAACCCGGTGATCTGGAATTGCTGGAGAAGAATGCGGCTTTCATCGGCGCGCCCGGCAATACCTTCTGCCTGCACGCCACGGGAGCGATCGAGCCGTTGGCAAGCGCGCTGAAGTACTTCAGGGAGGACTTCGAGGCGCATATAGAGCAGGGCGCGTGTCCGTACAATCAACACCACAACGAAGAAGCGGTCGGGGTCGTGTAAGGCATGGCAAACATTACGGTTGACGGAGTGGGCTACGAGGTAGCCGAAGGTGAGAACCTCCTGCACGCGTGCCTGTCTCACGGACTGGACTTACCGTATTTCTGCTGGCACCCGGCGCTGGGCTCGGTCGGTGCTTGCCGCCAGTGCGCGGTGCTGGCTTACAAAGACGAGCACGACAGCCGTGGCCGTTTGACCATGGCATGCATGACACCAGTGGCGGATGGCGCGCGAATTTCAATCAGCGCAGCGCATGCGCAAGCGTTTCGCGCCGCGGTGATCGAGTGGCTGATGGAAAACCATCCGCATGACTGCCCGGTGTGTGAGGAGGGTGGCGAATGCCACTTGCAGGACATGACCGTTATGACCGGCCACACCACTCGCCGTTACCGCGGTTCCAAGCGCACGTGGGAAAACCAGTACCTCGGGCCCTTCATTAATCACGAGATGAACCGCTGTATCACCTGCTATCGGTGCGTGCGCTTTTACCGCGACTATGCCGGTGGAACCGATCTGCAGGCGTTCGGTTCCCGCGGCCGCATGTACTTCGGCCGCGCGACCGATGGCGTGCTTGAAAGTGCGTTTGCCGGCAACCTTGTGGAAGTCTGTCCTACCGGGGTTTTTACCGACAAACCGTTCAGCAAAACCTATGCCCGTAAGTGGGACCTACAGTCGGCGCCGTCGCTGTGTACCGGTTGCGCTATCGGTTGCAATACGTTCGCGAGCGAGCGTTACGGCGTACTGCAACGGATTCACAATCGCTATCATGCTGCTGTTAATCGCTATTTCATCTGCGATCGCGGCCGCTTCGGCATGAGTTACGTCAACAGTAAAGACCGAATTCGACAGGTCGGCGAGCGCGTCGGGGCGGGCGTGTTCCGTCCGCTCGCCGCGCGCTTCGGTGGAAGACAACCATGCGCTGCGGGCCTTGGTCGGAGCGGAGAACTTCTGCACCGGTCTTGGGAGCCGGGAGGCATCATTGATGGCGTTGGCCGGCCAGTTGCGCGCGCAGGTGACGGTGCCGACGTTGCACGATGTTGAGCAGGCGGATGCGATTCTGGTCCTCGGCGAAGATGTGTTAAACACGGCCCCCAGGTTGGCGCTTGCGATCCGTCAAGCCAGTCGCAACGAGACCTTTCCCATGGCGAGCGACGTGGGTGTACCGCCGTGGCAGGATGCCGGTGTGCGCGGCCACGCGCAGCATGCAAGCAATCCGTTATTGATCGCTTCGGTGTTGCCCACGCGGTTGGATGATATCGCCGATCAAACGATTAACGCGCAACCAGAAGTGATTGCACGCTGTGGTTATCAGATCGCGCACCAGCAGAATGCAAGCTACGCTGGTGTAGACGACCTTTCGGCAACGGCCACTGAGTTTGTTGCAGCGGCGCTTAGCGCGCTGGCGGGCGCCAGGCGCCCATTGATCATCACCGGCGTGAGCACGGGCGAGCGGGGCCTGTTAGAAGCGGCGGCGAATATCGTCGCCGCGTTGCGTAGCGGGGAACGCGATCCGCGGCTGTTAATCTGTGGCGCTGAAAGCAACAGCTTTGGTGTCGGCCTGCTTGGCGCGGGACTGGTCATGGAGGCCGCGCTTGGGTCGGTGATCGATGGCAGTGCCGACACCCTGATCGTCATGCAGAACGACTTGTTTCGCCGGGCCGATTCGAAGCTGGTAACCGAGGCGCTGAGCAAAGCGAAAAATGTGATTGTGCTCGATAGCCTGGCCAACCCGACCGCGGAAGCAGCACACCTCGTATTTCCAGCTGCCACGGTCGCGGAGGCTACCGGCACGCTGGTGAACTACGAATATAGGGCGCAACGGTTTTATCAGGTGTTTGTTCCCGGCGGCGACATACAACCCGGATGGCGCTGGCTGGCCGATATCGCAACCGTCCTCGGCCGCAAGGAAACCAGCTGGCAACACGTGGACGATGTGTTGCGCGACAGCGAGCGCGTGCCGGGATGGTCCGGCATCACCGCTGTCGCACCACCCGCCGACTATCGCTCCTCGACTGGCCAAAAAGTGGCGCGCGAAACCCATCGCTTCAGTGGCCGTACGGCGATGTATGCTGACGCCACCATGCACGAACCGAAAACCCGGGTGGATGAGGAGACCCCGTTATCGTATTCGATGGAAGGTGTGAATGCCAATCAACCGGGTGCGCTGATGCCGTACGTTTGGTCGCCCGGCTGGAATTCCAACCAGTCGTTGTTCAAGTTTCAACAGGAGGTGGGTGGATCGCTCACCGGTGGCGATCCCGGTGTTCACCTCACCGCGGAAGTGAATGCGGACGTGCATTCGGTTGCAGATCCTTTCGTGATAGAGCACCGGGAACCGCCAACAGGCATTGCTCGTAGCGCAGCCGGGTTCCGCTTGCTGGCGGTTCCCACCTTGTTCGGTAGCGAAGAACTCTCCGCCAACGCGGCGGCGATCCGAGAGCGGATGCCGTTTCCGTTTGTTGTGTTAAATCCAGAAGATGCTGCCAGTTTGGGCGTGACTGCCGGTCAGGGCGTGCGCTGCCAGGACTGTTCATTGGAAGTGCGTATCGATGCGGCAATGGCGCCGGCAACGGCGGGCGTACCGGTCGGCATGCCGGGCGCGCCGCTGTGGTTAGCGCATGAGCCGGTCGCACTCGTACGCGATGCGGATTTCGTGCAACGACCAACCATCATCGCGAGGGGTTGACGTGGCCACCGAATTTCTGATGATTCTGCCGGTGTTGCTAGGCTCGATGTTTGCCGCCGCGATACTGGTGTGGTGGGAGCGCCGGCTACTCGGTTTCTGGCAGGACCGATTGGGCCCTAACCGGCTGGGTCCGTTCGGCAGTCTGCAAATCATCGCCGATGTGATCAAGCTGTTCACCAAGGACGACTGGGTGCCGCCGTTTGCCGATCGGGTAGTGTTCGTGCTCGCCCCCCTGGCCATCGCCGCCGGCATGCTAATGGGTTTTACCGTTGTGCCCTTCGGTCCGGGTCTGTACATCATTGATCTCAATATTGGCATTTTATTTTTCCTTGCCATGACCTCGCTCGCCGTGTACGGCGTACTGTTAGGTGGGCTTGCCAGCAACAACAAATACTCTCTGCTCGGCGGCTTGCGCAGTGCGGCGCAGATGGTCACCTACGAAGTGTTCATGGGCTTGTCATTGATGGGCGTGGTGATGCAAACGGGCTCGTTTAACCTGAGCGCAATCGTGTTGGCGCAGCAGGATATGTGGTATTGCATTCCGCAATTTCTCGGCCTGGTGGTGTTTCCGATCGCCGGTGTCGCGGAAGCCCATCGTCTACCGTTCGACCTGCCCGAGGCCGAGCACGAGCTGACCGCGGGATTTCATACCGAATACAGCGGTATGAAGTTCGGTTTGATAATGGTCGGCGAATACCTTTCCGTCATTCTTACCTCCGCCATGGTGGTCACTCTATTCTTCGGTGGCTGGCTAGGCTGGGGCTTCCTGCCGCCCATCGTCTGGTTTTCACTGAAGACGTTTCTGGTCATCTGTTTCTTCGTGCTGTTGCGCGCCGCGATTCCACGACCACGTTACGACCAACTCATGTCGCTGGGGTGGAAGATCCTGCTGCCGATCACGCTGCTGAATATTTTGCTGACCGGCGCGATCGCCCTGTGGGTACACTGATGCTCAGCCAATTGCGCACCCTTTGGACCGTGTTAACACATACGTTTACGCGCCACGAAACGGTGCAGTACCCGGAAGAGATGCCCTATATGGCGCCGCGCTACCGGGGCCGCATTATACTCACCCGAGATCCCGATGGCGAGGAACGCTGCGTCGCCTGTAACTTGTGTGCGGTGGCTTGTCCGGTCGATTGCATCGCACTGCAGAAAACCGAGTCGGAGGATGGCCGCTGGTATCCGGAATTTTTCCGGATCAATTTCTCGCGCTGTATTATGTGTGGCATGTGCGAGGAGGCATGCCCTACCTACGCCATCCAACTGACGCCGGACTTCGAGCTGTGCGAGTACGATCGCTCGAATATGGTCTACGAAAAAGAACATCTTTTGATTAGCGGGCCCGGCAAACATCCGGATTACAGTTTCTGGGGGGTCAGCGGCAAAACCATTGCAGGTAAGGCTAAAGGCGAAGCGCAGCACGAGTTGGCGCCTGAAGATGTACGCAGCTTGCTGCCTTGACGAGTTAACATAAAGTGGAACCACGAATAATGCACACAACCGCCGGATGGAACTGACACTTTTCTATATTGCTGCGGCCATATCGCTGATCAGCACCAGCATCGTGATCACGCGCACGAATACCACCCACGCGCTCATTTACCTGATCGCGGGCAGTGGACTGCAGACCTCGGGCGTTCCCGTGTCACCGAAAGCGGTGGGTATACAATTGTTCGGCCCTTATCTGCTCGCGGTCGAACTCGCTTCCATTTTATTGCTGGCGGCACTGGTGGGCGCCTATCACCTCGGCCGGCGCTACCTGCGCGCGCGCCGTGAGGAGGAGCCTGACGGATGACTGGAATTCCTGTTCCTCTCGATCATGTACTCATACTTGCAGCAACCTTGTTTCTGATCGGGTTCACCGGCGTATTGGTACGGCGCAATGTTATTTTCCTGTTGATGTCGCTGGAGATCATGTTGAATGCCTGCGATCTTGCGTTCGTGGCTGCCGGTGCTCGCTGGGCCGAGCCGGACGGTCAGATCATGTACATGCTGGTATTGTCCGTCGCGGCGGCGGAAGCGGCGTTGGCCCTCGGCCTGATTCTGCAACTGGAACGGCGCTTTCGTAACCTCGACATCGACGCCGTTAGCGAGCTGAACGGATGACTGCTTCCGTTGAATTGCTTGTCTGGATTCCAGCGCTGCCGCTCGTTGGATTCCTGATTTTATTCGTCACCGAAGGACGGTTGGCCAAATTGCCCGTTGCGCTTATCGGCGCCGGGTCGGTCGGCGGTTCGGCGCTGTTGGCGCTGTTAGTATCGATGGCGTTGCTGGAATCGGGGCAGGACGTCTATGTACACACTCTTTGGCAGTGGATGGAAGTCGGTGGTTTCAATCCGGCCATCCGCCTCTATTTTGACGGCCTGGCCATGGTGATGGTCGGTGTCATCACCGGCGTCGGCTTCCTTATTCATCTCTATGCCACCGGCTATATGGCGGATGAAGAAGATTATAGCCGCTTTTTTGCGTACATGAATTTGTTTGTGTTCGCCATGTTGATGCTGGTGCTTGGCGACAACCTGCTCGTGCTGTATCTCGGTTGGGAGGGCGTCGGTCTCTGCAGTTATCTGCTGATCGGCTTTTTTCACACCGACCCAGCCAACGGTTACGCCGCGCGCAAAGCGTTCGTCGTCACCCGCGTCGGCGACACCGCCATGGCGTTCGGATTGTTCCTGTTGTTTCGCGAACTTGGTTCAATCGAGATTCAGACGGTGTTGCAAGCAGCGACTGCCAGCTGGCCGCACGGCTCCGAGATGAACACCTTGATCGCGCTGCTGCTATTGGGAGGGGCAGCGGGCAAGTCGGCGCAGGTGCCGCTGCAAACCTGGTTGCCCGACGCGATGGCAGGACCGACGCCGGTCAGCGCGCTTATTCACGCGGCAACAATGGTAACGGCGGGCGTTTACTTGATCGCCCGAATGCACGACGTGTTCCTGCTTTCTTCCACCGCACAACTGACAGTAGCTTGCGTCGGGCTGGTGACACTGTTTATAGCGGCGTTCAGCGCGCTGACGCAAACGGATCTGAAACGGATTCTAGCTTATTCCACCATGAGCCAGATTGGCTATATGTTCTTTGCGCTCGGCGTCGGCGCCTGGTCGGCGGCGGTGTTTCATCTCATGACGCATGCATTTTTCAAAGCCTTGCTGTTCCTCGCCGCCGGTTCGGTGATTCTCGCCTTGCACCACGAACAGAACGTATACCGCATGGGAGGCCTGTGGCGTAAGTTACCCATTCCGTTTTTCTGCATGTTGGTGGGTGCCGCCGCGCTGGCCGCGCTGCCGCTGACGTCTGGTTATTACAGTAAGGATATTATTCTACTCACTAGTTTTGAGCATGGGACAATCGGCCCCTGGTTCTGGATCGTGGCGGCGCTAGCGGCGTTCGTTACGTCGGTATACAGCACGCGCATGATTTTTCTCGTATTTTTCGGAACCGAGAAAACCGAGCCGCACGACCATTCCGGGTGGAACATGACCCTGCCGCTGTTGGTACTCTCCGTACTCGCGCTCGGTGGCGGCTGGTTCGGACTGGACACCGTTGCACCAGTGCTGCCCGACGGTGGCGTGGAACACGGCGAGCACAGAACCTGGCTGGTGTGGTTGACGGCGCTGATACCGATTGCGGGGGTGGCGCTAGGTTGTGTGTTGTATGGAATCCGCAAAGCCGATTCGTCGACAAAACTGGTGCAGGAGAAGTCGCAGGAGAACGGTATTGCGGCATTTTTACGCAGCGGTTGGCGCTTCGATAGCTTGTACGATGCGCTACTCGTAAAACCCTTCGTTAGCATTGCACAACTGATGAAGAGCGACCCGGTGGATGCAGGCTATTCGGCGATTGTGGCGGTTGCCCGCTTGCTGCACAAAATCGCCGCGGTCTCACAGAACGGCCAGCTGCGCTGGTACGCGGCCAGTATGGGTGTTGGCCTCGCGGTGGTGCTGATTCTGGCGGCGACTGTGGTATGAATCTACTTGCGCTGATCCTCTTACTTCTTGCCGGTGGCGGTGTCGCGGCTGCTGCGGGTCGGTTGCACCCAAATGCGCCGCGTTGGGTATCGCTCTTTGTGTTGATAGTAACGGGTCTGTGGTTGGCGACCACGTGGATGCAGGGCGCCAGCGCCGATTTGTACGCCATTACCCGTCTCCCGTGGATTCCACGCTTTGGTATCAGCGTGCAATTGGAGATGGATGGTTTGAGCCTGATGCTGGTGGCGTTAACGCTGTTTCTCGGCATTGTGGCGGTGGTGTCGTCGTGGTCGGAGATCAGCGAACGGCACGGTTTTTTCCAATTTAACCTGCTGTGGACGTTGGCCGGTGTGATCGGCGTGTTTACCGCGTTCGATCTATTTCTGTTGTTCGTGTGCTGGGAAGTCATGTTGATTCCCATGTACTTCCTGATCGCGATCTGGGGCCACGAAGATCGCGCGTACGCGGCGATGAAGTTCTTCTTATTCACGCAGATCAGCGGTCTGTTAATGCTGCTGGCGATTGTGGGCTTGGTGTACGCGCATTTCGCGAGCTCGGGTGTCATCAGCTTCGATTACCATGCATTGTTGAATGCGGACATTGACGAGCAGCTGGCGTTTTGGTTCATGCTCGGCTTTTTCGTTGCCTTTGTGGTGAAACTGCCCGGCGTGCCTTTTCACACCTGGTTGCCGGATGCACACACGCAGGCGCCGACCGCGGGCAGTGTGATTTTGGCCGGCATTCTGCTGAAGACGGGCGCCTACGGTCTGATCCGCTTTGTGGCCCCGCTGTTTCCGGACGCCGCATTACAGTTTCGCTGGCCCGCCATGGTGTTGGGCGCGATCAGCATCGTATATGGCGGCTTTCTTGCCTACAGCCAGACCGACTTCAAGCGGCTGGTGGCCTACAGCAGCGTGAGCCACATGGGCTTTGTGTTGTTGGGCGTGTTTGCGTGGAATCAGATTGCCGCGCAAGGTGCGATTATGCAGATGATCGCGCACGGCCTGTCGACTGCGGGACTGTTCATGATGGCCGGTGCGCTGCAGGAACGGTTGCATACACGCGAGATGTCCGCGATGGGCGGGTTATGGGTGCGGGCGCCGAGAATGGGCGCGATCACCCTGTTTTTCGTGGTTGCGTCGCTCGGCATGCCAGGGCTCGGCAATTTTGTCGGAGAGTTTCTTGTGCTGCTTGGCGCGTTTCAAGTGGATGTGTGGGTGACAGTCGCAGCCGCACTGGGAATCGTGGTGGCGGCCATCTATTCTCTGTCACTGATGCAACGATCATTTCAAGGAGCGCCGAGTGATGATTCGGCCGCTATCGTCGACTTCGGAGCCCGCGAACTGACGGTGATGGGACTGCTGATGGTTGCGCTTATCGGGCTGGGAGTCTTCCCGCAACCCGTATTCGACCTGGCCGCACCTTTCGTTGACCGGTTTGTCGGAGCAGGGCCATGACGGCGGACGAGGTTTACTCTCTGGCGCCCTACCTCACCTTGGGCGGTGCGCTAGTCGTGCTGTTGTTGGTGATTGCGTTTATCCGCAGTCATGCGGTGGCGATGATGGTTGCCTTGCTGGGGCTCGTTGCCACCGTGGTTGCCGTGCTCGTTACGGCGGGTGCCGAACCTCACACCACGATGTATTTGCTGCGTCTCGATGGCTACGCCACATTTTTCAATTGCCTGTTTTTGCTAGCCGCGATCTTTACCGTGCTGCTGGCATATCGCTACCTGAAGGGGCGGGCAGGGGAGTTGGAAGAGTTCTACGTTCTGATTGTCATCGCCACCCTGGGCGCCATGACCATGGCGGGCGCGCATCACTTCGCTGCTTTCGTGTTGGGCCTGGAAATACTGTCCGTCGCACTGTACGCGTTAATTGCCTACCCGGAAGAAAAACACCCGCCGCTTGAGGCCGCTCTGAAATGCCTGGTGCTGTCCGCGGTCGCTTCCACCACCGTGCTATTCGGCATGGCGTTGATGTACAACGCGACCGGCTCATTGTACTTCGCTGGTGCAGCGGACAGCGCCGCTGGTAGCAAGCTGCAACTCTATCTGCACGTCGGTGAGGTGATGGTGTTTACCGGCCTCGCGTTCAAGTTGTCACTGGTGCTCTTCCATATGTGGACACCCGACGTTTATCAGGGCGCGCCCGCTCCGGTAACCGGCTACATCGCGACCGTTTCCAAAGGCGCAGTGTTTGCGCTGCTGCTGCGCCTGGTAGTGGACGGCGACCCCCTATCGGGGCCGGTGCTGGTAGTGGTAATGTCGGGCCTGGCGGTGTTATCGATGATCATTGGTAACGTGCTGGCGTTATTGCAAGATAATCTCAAGCGACTTCTTGCGTATTCATCTATTGCGCATATGGGTTACTTATTGATTGCACTGCTGGCTGTCGCACGCTTGCAGGATTCCCAGTTCGCGGTTGAAACCGCGCTCGTCTATCTTGCCGCTTACACGCTGATGACATTGACCGCGTTTGGCGTGATCACCGTGTTGTCGAATGCGTCCGTTGGCGACGATGCGCAAACCAGCGAGCAGTATCGGGGTTTATTCTGGCGGCGGCCGCTACCGGCCATCTGCCTAGCGGCCGCCCTGCTGTCGTTGACAGGTATGCCACTGACGCTTGGCTTTATTGGCAAATTTTATTTGTTCGCTGCCGGGGTGCAGGGCGCGATGTGGATGCTACTCTGGGCACTGATCATCGGCAGCGCGATCAGCGTATACTACTATGTGGGAGTGATCTACGTGAGAGTTTTCCAATACAGAATGAGTCTGAAAAGTCCGCCGGTTTCCAGCACAG
>CAZJDL010000115.1:0-11420 GCA_964544755.1 uncultured Pseudomonadales bacterium
CTTCCATCAATAAACTCCCATTCCAAATCAGGTTCAATAACGAGAGCGCTAAAAAGAAACCAAGGGGTCAGACTCGTTGATATCACCTTCTGTCGATGTCAGGTTATCCATCTAATCTACAGGTCGAGATATGATGCCCTGGGTCAAGGCAATTATTTGGTGACACCTCATCGGGAGTACAAGCGACTTGGAAGAAAAGTGAAAGGCACGCAGGCAGCGTATCGGCAACTGTTTCGGGCGCATATTCCAGCGATGATGTTGGCAGTGATACGTGAAGCAACAAATAAAGCGTGGGTATTAGGAAGTGACCGATTCAAGCTGCGGATGCAGAAGCACGTGGATAGATCAGTGGAATCCGCTGGTCACGGCGGAGATCGCAAGTCTGAAGCCTATCGGCTTTCCAATCAACGAGTCCGACCCCTTGATCTCATCTGACAGCCACAATTTTGACCCAAAAGGTTCGAATCGCCTATAATGAACGAATCGAACGATATTTATGAGACGCAATCATGGATGCACTTTCTGCCAATGAAGCCAAAACGCAATTTGGCGACCTGCTGCTAAAAGCACAACGCGCTCCTGTCCAAATTAACAAAAATGGTAAACCCGTTGCGGTTGTTATTTCTATTGATGACTATGAAAGCATCGAGGCGCTGAAACTACGACTTTTGCAATCAAGCGCTATCAAAGCAAAAGCGGATATCGAAGCGGGCAATACGATCGATGGTGAGTCATTTTTTGATGCATTAGAATCTGGCCAGTACGATTAGTGCCTGGCTACCGTTTAACCCCAGACGCGCAGTCCGATCTCATCGAAATACGCCGTTACACACTCAAACAGTGGGGAAGCTCACAATCTCAAAAATACGTATCAGAGCTACGTCAAACGATCCGTTTGCTGGCCGAAACGCCCACTCTTGGTAAGCAAAGGCCGGATGTTGCCTCCGGTGTTTTTAGCTTTCCTCATGTAAGTCATGTTATTTATTACGTCATACACGCTCATCAACTCATCGTGTTTGGTGTACTCCATAAAAGAATCGTGCTCGTTAACCATCTGGGAAATAGAGCGGTGATTTGATGTGGTTGACCTTATAAACACAGAGCGCCAACGACAATCTAAAACTGACCCACCTTCCTGCTGAAAACGGCAATGTGAAACTGACCCACCCTTAACCATTTCAGTCTATTTTATTTGAGTGATAGCAGGGTTGATCCCTGCCATTTTCTTGCCTTTCAATCGATAACTATTGCCAGATATTTGAACGATATGTGCATGATGCAGTCGCCTATCGAGCAAGGCTGCTAGCGTCACCGAGCAAACTCATGCATCAGCTTACGCGCCTTCGTCGCTGCGTATTTGCGAGCCATGCACGAGTTTCTGCATCGGCTCCCGGCCCGGGTTCAGCGAGTAAGTCAGCCCGGGAGAGTTTTTGGCCGTCGCGGTTGGTAACAACCAGTTCGGCAATGGGCGACAAGGTTTCGCGGTCTTTCAGTACCAACGGTTCATTGCCTTCGCCGAGCAACCAGCGATCGCCCCACTGATACATTGCCACCAACACAGTGATAAGGGATTCGCCTTTCTCAGTGAGGTAGTACTCATACCGCACGCCTCGTTCGCCAACATCGGCTTTCTTTAAAATTCCTTTTTCAATTAGCAAGTTGAGCCGATCGGCCAGAATGTTTTTCGCGATTTTAATGTTATTTTGAAAATCACCAAACCGGGTCGTGCCGAAGAATGCCTCGCGCACAACCATTAGCGTCCAGGAGTCGCCAAACAGGTTAAGGGCGCCCGCCAGCGAGCAACACTGCGTATGTGGTTTAACCATGGCGCGAGTCTACAATATTTCGGTTGCATTTTAAAACCGTAAGAGTTAAATTGGTTTTAAAATGCAACCAGATGGAATTCGTATAAATGAACTCGTCGTTGTCGAAAAATTCAACCATACGCTTAGGATCGGCTGCAATCATTGTAAATGAAAATGCTGGAGAGTCGTAATGCAAAGACTGAACCGGCGCCGTTTTATGCGCGCGCTATCCTCCTTGAGTTTGATTGCCCTGCTAGCGCCCAGCGTGGGTTGTGCAAGCTTTAAACCCGCCAAATTTGCTACCGGTGACCGCGTTGCGCCACCTTTTGGCTGTCAACAATTGCGTCAGTCGCGGGCCGATGCGGATTGTTAGCCAAGGACACCGCAGCCGCAATGGCCCAAAGTGAATTACTGCAACAATTGAGCACGGTACACCGCACGGTGAAGCGGCGCTTTATCGAATGGCACGATAGCGGACGATACGGCGAACATTGGCGTATGCCACCCACGGGTTACGATGGCCAACAAGTTCTGCGCGACGACTGCGATGGTTTTTGCCTGGCCTGCCGCAAACTGCTCCGCGATGCCGGTATCCGCAGCCGTTTGGTATATTGTGAGGTTAGCGGCGGCGGTCATTTGGTGGTGGAGGTAGAGGGCTGGATACTCGATAATCGGCAGCGAATCGTCGTGCCCAATACGCTGCTGCTTGGCTATCGCTGGTTACGCATCTCCGGCTATCAACCGGGCGAACCCTGGCGCGCGATTACCGGTTTGCTAAATTGATGGGAGCGAACAGCTTGCACGGCAGGCGCGAAAACAACACGTTAATTGAGCACCATCATAATCTCAAGGTGGAGCACTGTGGCGGCGGCGCCATGCGCAACCTGTTGTTCCACTACTATTGCCAATATCGCCAACTCGACTCGTTACGGTTGCGGCCGCCGCCAAAAATCAAAGCGTCATCAGCCCGCGTGCTATGCCGCCGTGTTGTCGAACAATCCTTCCAGTTCCGCCATGGAGTCGATCACTGCATCGGGACTGGAATCACGAATATCTTCGCCGTGATTATACCCATAGGTCATGCAAACGATACGAAACCCCGCCGCCCTGGCAGCCTTCACATCGCTCATCGAATCGCCCAGCATCAGGCTCTCTGCCGGCGTAACACCCAATTGCTCGGCGGCGTGTAACAGTGGCAGCGGATCAGGTTTTTTCTTTGGCAAGGTATCGCCCGAAATTACAATTTCAAACGTCTCATAGAGACCCAATGCCTTGAGCAGGGGCAAAGTGAACTGGCTGGCCTTGTTGGTCACGCAACCAAGTCGATATCCCGCTGCCCGCAGATAGGCGAGACCTTCCGTCACGCCATCGTAGACTACGCTGCGTTTGGAGGTATTATCGGCATAGAGATCCAGAAAAATCGGATAGGCTTTATCGAAAAGAACCTGCTCCGGCATGCCGTCCAGGTCATTCGTCAGCGCACGTTCAACCAGCCTCGGCACACCATTGCCGACCCAGTGGCGCACCGACGCCTCACCCCGCTGCGGCAACTCTAGCTGGCGCATCATTGCATCGACACACCAAGCCAGATCGGGCACGCTGTCTACCAGCGTACCGTCCACATCAATCAATACCATCTTCGGTTTTGCTAGCATGAACTAGCCCGCCTTTGCCAATTCGGCACGCAACTCGGCGAGAATGCTGTCGTAATCATTCGCATCAGATTCTTTCGCAGCGCTAAAAATTGCCGAGCCTGCGACGAACATATCAGCACCGGCTTCCTTGATCTCGCGAATATTATTCGCCTTCACGCCGCCATCAACCTCAAGACGGATATCAAAACCGCTCTCATCGATGCGCTTACGCGCCTGGCGCAGCTTGTCCAGCGTGGCGGGGATGAAGCTCTGGCCGCCAAACCCGGGGTTGACCGACATCAGCAGAATCACATCCACCTTGTCCATCACGTAATCCAAATAGGACAACGGCGTGGCAGGGTTAAAGACCAGACCAGATTTGCAACCTAGCTCGCGAACCAACGCCAAACTGCGATCGATATGGTCGCTGGCCTCGGGATGAAAAGTGATATACGAGGCACCCGCCTCGGCAAAATCCGGAATGATCCGGTCGACAGGCTTGACCATCATATGCACATCAATATCCGCCGTCACGCCATGCTTGCGCAAGGCATCGCAAACCAGCGGGCCAATCGTCAGGTTAGGCACATAATGATTGTCCATTACATCGAAATGAACAACATCCGCACCGGACTTCAATACATTATCAACTTCCTCGCCAAGACGCGCAAAATCAGCAGAAAGAATGGATGGGGCAATCAGGTTATCAGTAGCCATAGACTCCTCGTTATTAGGTATCAAGTCACAACGAGGTCGAACTTTACATTAAATCAGAGCCGGTTTCAGCTGCCAACACCTCCATTGGACCAGGCATTAGCCAAAATAACGAAAATAACGCATTTCTCAGCTGGGGAAGAATGATGTAAACGGTACATAAGTCTGCCGCTACAACGCAGCGGCAGCGCCATTTGCTAATTGAGAATCATTGCGGCGGGCAATGAACCATTGTCTGGGCTGGTCGCGCAGAAAAAATTCAGACAGGATTTGCTATTTCGCCTCGACCTGCTCTCGATGAAGCTACCTCCACTGCGTGATCGAAGAACCGATATCCAGTATCTCGCTGAACATTTTTTGCAGAAACATCGCCAGCAATACCAACGGCCCAACGTGCGATTGCATCCAAACGCGGTTGCATGGATGAATCAGTATCACTGGCCCGGAAATGTGCGGGAGTTGGAGAATTTTATCCACCGTGGTGTTTTGTTAACCGAGGATAACTGGATTATGCATACCGGTGACAACTTGGACAACGATCAGTCAAATGATCGAAGGAACCTCATTGATCTCGGACTAAGCTTTGGCCCGGGTTCATCTTACAACGCGGCGAAACATATCGTTTTGAACCAGTTCGAGGAAAGTTATCTTACCGGCTTGATGAGCCGCACCAATGGTAATGTCACAAAGGCGGCCGGCTTGGCACACAAGGAGCGCAGAGCATTGGGCAAGTTGTTAAAAAAACATGCGATTGATCCAGCGCAGTACCGCACTTCTCAGTACGGTAAACACTGTGGAAATAGACCACTGCCCCAACTTACGCATTCTTCAGCAGCAACGTGAAAATTGTATATGCCGCCGATTTATACCACTATTATTCATCTTCCAGGTATTAGAATGGCGATGAGAGAGGGATTCGAACCCTCGAAACGTCGCCGTTTACGCACTTTCCAGGCGTGCTCCTTCGATCACTCTGACACCTCACCGTAACTCGTTATGCTGTTCGCTGGCGGATAGCGAACGAGTGCCAATGTATAAGTAGAACTTGTTGAAAGGCAGTATTCGCGCATGTTGCCGCGCAATGGCGCGCGACTGGAGCAAATAAATTGAATGGGAGATACTTCGGGGACAGGTGTCCAGCAGTCAGCCGGTTTAATGGTCAATTACCTGTACGACAGGAAAACTGTGGCGCGCGATCACGAGCAGTACGTTAACAACGGTGAGATCGTGTACTCCAAGGCGGTTGTACAGCTGCTAACATAGCAGTCGCTTCCGGCAAACGTTTGTTCGCGACTGAAGTCGCGAATCGTAGCGTCAACGCTTCCTTGCCAAAGTCAATCCGTCGCCGATGGGTACGAGGCTGATATCGACACGCTCGTCGTCTTTTACGTGCGCGTTAAAGTCGCGAATGGCAACCGTGTCGACATCGTTACGGTTCGGGTCGGCGACGCCACCGTTCCACAACACATTGTCAATCGCAACGAGTCCGCCCGGCCGCAGTAATTTTAACACCCGCGCGTAATAGTTCAGGTAGTTCTCTTTATCGGCGTCGATAAAACTAAAGTCAAAGCTCTCTTGCTGGCCCTCTGCTAGCAGCGCATCCAGTGTTTGCAGTGCCGGCGCAAGCCGCAGGTCGATCATCTGTTCAACGCCGGCATCGCGCCAGTAAGACCTGGCGATAGATGTCCACTCCACGCTGACGTCGCAAGCAATAATATAACCGTCGGCAGGCATATTGGATGCAACGGCCAGGCTACTGTAACCGGTAAACACGCCGACCTCCAGGTAGCGCCTAGCGCCAATCAATCGAGCCAGCAAACCCATAAACTGCCCCTGCTCCGGGGAAATTTGCATATTGGCTTGTGCCAGTTGCGATGTTTCATCACGCAACTGGCGCAGCAAAGGCAGTTCGCGCAAGGATATGTCGAGGATATACTCATAGAGTGAATCGTTAACACTAATTGTTTTATTGCTCACCGGTGCTTTGCTCAGTTGGTACGTCAGTACTTTGCCAACTAGAATCATACCAAATAGGCGAAGTCCAGGCGCGCTCATGAATGATTGACGAGCAAAAAGACCTTGTTCGCGAAGCGTTCAAGGTCTGGGAAGACGTGCGCATTGGCATCACCTTTGAGGAGACTACCGATATCAGTGAAGCCGAGATCCGCATCGGATTCCTTCAAGATGGTCGGTCGTGGTCTTACGTCGGGCGCGATGTGATTGATATACCAGGCCAATATGAGCGAACCATGAATTTCGGCTGGGATCTGACTCGTGACCGCCGCGGTGTGGATACGCCGGTTCACGAGATCGGTCACACGCTCGGATTTCCCCATGAGCATCAAAACCCGTTCTCCGGTATCGTGTGGAACGAAGAGGCGGTCTACCAATACTTTGGCGGGCCGCCCAATAATTGGCCACGCGAAACGACGCTCCACAACGTGCTACGAAAGCTCACAGCCAGCTCGGTCACCGGGTCTGATTCGGATTGCAAAGTGCATATTTTTGCCGCCTCTTCTTTCATTGCATGCTTGATGGATGCCGGGCCGACCATTTTTGGCCGCGTCCTTTGACGCCAAGCACAGGTCGTCGACATAGCAAGGAGCTGGCTGATGGCAAACAAGAAAACTAACGTCAATCCCGACTACCCCGACAATCGCGATTGGATCTATCGCTCCCTACTCGTACGACTAGCGCCAGAAGTGCCGCCGTATACGGATGTCGATATCCTTAACCAGGGAAGTGAAGGCGCTTGTACTGGCTTTGCCCTAGCGGCCGCCATCAACCACCTAAACCGCAAGGCTCGCCTACCCGTGCAAGTCAGTGAGCGCATGTTGTACGAAATGGCCAAGCGCCACGACGAATGGGCCGGGGACGGTTACGAGGGATCCAGCTTGCGTGGTGCGATACACGGATTTAAAGAGAAGGGGGTGTGCGAGCGCGATATGTGGCCTTATCGCAGCGCAACTTCCGAGCGCGGAGAATTGACCATCGAACGAGCGAAGGAAGCGCGCAAGATTTCGCTGGGTGCATACTATCGTTTACGGCCGGTCGTCAGCGAGTACCACAGTGCGCTGATGGAAACTGGCGTCATCGTGGCATCGACGCGCTACCACCCGGGTTGGGATACACCAACTAAGGGTGAAATTGTCAAGCAAGACGTCGCTACTGGCGGGCATGCCTTTGCAATTGTTGGCTACAACACACGGGGTTTCTGGATACAAAATTCCTGGGGCCGCGACTGGGGCGACAATGGTATCGCGCTTTGGACCTATGAAGATTGGATCGAAAATGTCATGGATGCTTGGGTATTTCGTTTATCCTTGCCGACGCCGCAAATTTTCGGCATGCGGCCGCTCGCTTCACGATTGATCAGCGCGGACACGTCCGATGCGTCGCATCCAGTCAGCAAGGCACCGCGCCGCGATGCAATAGCGGGTCATTTTGTGCACATCGATGACGGCCGGTTTGCAACCACGGACCGCTATTGGAGCACGCCGTTTGATGTGAAACAGACCGCCAACTTTGTCGCGCAGAGTGTGGATTAACAGCATGTTCTTTTTTATGGTCACGGCGGGTTAAATACGCCCAAGGATGCTGCTACACGCATAACGGCGATGAAAGAAGTGTTTAAGGACAATGGTATTTATCCTTATCATTTTATGTATGACACAGGGCTCGTGGAGGAGTTGAGCGACCTGATCTTCCGTAAGAGTCGCCGTGCTGGCCAACGGGCCGGTGGCCTGGCCGATTGGTTGGACCGCGTAGTCGAGCACATCGTTCGTCGCCCCGGGACTTTTTTGTGGGAAGAGATGAAACTTGACGCCAGCGACGCCTTTGCGAAGGACGGCGCTGGCACTGAAGCATTGAAAATGTTTTTTGAAGCGCTAAAGAATGTTCCTGCAAACCGTAGAAAAAAAATCCATTTAGCAGGACATAGCACCGGCGCGGTTTTGTTCGCGCAGCTACTGGATACGCTCAAGAATTACGAAATCCAATTCGATACTTGCAGCTTGCTTGCACCAGCGTGCACTGTCGACCTCTACCATAAAACCTACCTGCGCAGATTGGAGAAAAAGCATAAGCTGCGAATAGGGCAAATGGCCATTTACAATTTGAAAGATCAATTGGAACAAGACGACGCCGTCGGCTCAAAGCTGGTGTACAGAAAGTCCTTGCTGTACCTGGTATCAAATGCGTTTGAGCGAGTGAAGGAGCGCCCACTGCTGGGTATGGAAAAATTCAAAGGACATTTGAAAACGAGTGAAAACGGTCCCGTCATCTACTACTCGAACGGGGTGTCTGGCAATAAAACACGCAGCAAGTCCCATGGGGGTTTTGACAATGATCCGCACACCATGAATCACTTGCTGCGAACCGTTATCGGAAGAGCGCCGAAAAGACCGTTTACCCAAAAGGATCTAGTGTAGCGTATTAAATTAACTGTTGATTTGACACGCTACACTAGGAGTCTGTCGGCTTGCTCACCACATAGAGCCAAATGTAACCCGCCACACCGGTAAGCAGAGAAGCAGCGAGAATGCCGGTCTTGGCCATTAGCAATAATTCATCATTATGTGAAAAACCAAGCTGGGCAACAAAAATGGACATGGTAAAGCCTATTCCGGCCAGCAGCGACACCCCGGCAATCTGGGAGAAGCGGGTATCTTTCGGCAATTCTGCCACGCCGAGTTTAAGCACAAGCCAACTGGCTCCGGTGATGCCGATGAACTTGCCCAGCACCAACCCCAGCGCTACACCGAGCATGACCGGGTGAGTCATGGTTTCACCCAGCGAGCTAAAGTCCAATGCTATACCGGCATTTACCAGAGCGAAAACTGGAATCACCAGATAGGCCACTGGCATATGCCAGATATGCTCCAGGCGCTGCAACGGGGCTTCAACACTGTGCACTCCATTCTCCAGAGTCTGCACAACACCATGCAATTTATCATTGATCATAATGCTTTCCCCGGGTTGGTGGCTAGCATCAAAACGGCGCATCAGATCTTTGACATGCTCACTGAAACGTTCCGGATCGTACTTAGGTACTGCCGGCACTGACAGGGCTCCCAGAATACCAGCTAAAGTGGCGTGTACACCGGATTGCAACAAGGCGTACCAGAGGAACACCGCAACAATAAAATAGGGTAAGGTTTTGCGGATGCCGCTTACATTAAAAAGTAGCAGCAAAACGAAAAGACCACCGGCTATTATCAAGGGAGTCATCGCAATGGTATCCGTGTAAAACACCGCGATCACTATCACCGCACCCAAATCATCAACAATCGCCAAAGCCACCAGAAAGGTGATCAAGGCCTTGGGCACCCGGCTTGCCAGCAAGGCCAGAGCACCGATTGCAAAGGCAATATCGGTAGCCATGGGAATCCCCCAGCCCGCCGACGCATCACCTCTAGGATTGATGGCAAAATAAATCAAAGCTGGCACTACCATACCTCCCACAGCCGCCGCGATGGGCATCACCGCATTGCGCAGATTGGATAGCTCTCCGACTACAATTTCACGTTTCAGCTCCAGACCAACGACGAAGAAAAACAAGGCCATCAGACCATCATTGATCCAGTGGTGCAGGGTCATTTTTAACGCCCAGTCGCCTACCCCTATGCTGATATACGTATGCACTATATGCTGGTAGGTCTCAGACAATGATCCATTGGCCAGAATCAGCGCCAGTGCAGCCATCCCCATCAACAAAAGACCACTGGTCGTCTGACGATGAATAAATTCTTCAAAAGGTGTAAGGATCTTCTCGAAACTTTTTTCCCAGGGAGCGTTATATACGCCAGTTTTTACTTTTGTATCAGCATGCTTTTCTTCTTTCATATCATTCATCTCATCGTCTAACAACTATCCACCGGCAAATAGCCTCTCGCGAGCCGCATCCATCACTTCGCAAATTACGAATAGTATGCCAACAATAATCGTCTTTTGCACGCGATAAAAACACCCTATAGTGCTGGCAGCTAAAACAGTAACCCCTTAATTCCAGGAGATAAAATGATGTCAAATAGATATTTGTCCAAACAACTCGCAACAGCACTGTATGTGAGTTTTGCTGTATCAATTGCCGGGTCGCCTATCGTCAATGCAGAAACTGCAGGATTGTCCAGCCGTGATGATGTTAAAGCACTTAATGCTGAGGCAATGGCAGCCGCAAAGGAAAACGTTGGTAGCCATGATGAGTCTTTAGAGCTTAATGCCGAAGCCGCCAGATCAACGCAAGTTGAAGTAGACAGTGAAGTAAATAAGCTTCGCGAAAGCATCATCTCAGACGCAGTAGAAGCTGTTGTTGAGACCAACAAGGCTCTTATGGCACTTGAAAAAGATCAGCCTGAAGAAGCGGTAGCTGCGATAAAAACCGCCATTGGAAAACTGGCAATAACACTGGAGCGCGAACCCGATTTAGGTTTAAAGCCGATACACGTTATGAAGACAATGCATGATCTCCGGGCAGACCCGGCCATCATCAAGGAGAAAATTGAAACGGCGGAGAAGCATTTAAAAGACGGTGAACTGCAAGATGCCAGAATGTTAATTAGCCCGCTTGTTAGTGACATCACCATCAGCACAACCAGCATGCCATTGAATAAATACCCGGAGGCTCTCAAAGCTGTCGTACCATTGATAGATGAAGGCAAAACACTTGAAGCTAAAAATGCGCTTCAGGCCTTGCTAAGCACATTAGTAACGAAGGATCTTGTTATTCCACTCCCACCGCTACGTGCAAAAGCGCTCCTTGCGGAAGCCGAGACACTGGTAGAGAATGAAAAACGTACCGAGGAAGAAAACGAGAAACTACAGACCCTTCTTACACAGGCGCATGATGAGCTAAAGATGTCTGAGCTACTGGGTTATGGTGACAAGGAAGCGTTTAAGCCTATGCATGAGTTGATTGATGAGGTTGAGGAAAAAATGGCTGACGGTAAAGCCGGTAAAGGTTGGTTTGATGCCATTAAGCAACGGTGGTCAAAACTATTTGCTGCAAACTAGCCAATATTCAATCACCGCAATCCCGCTTTGATCGGGATTGCGGTGAGACGCAAACAATCACGCCGCAAGCTGCGGGGTTTTAGAACGCCGCTAAAGGAGAAAAGTCATGCGGGGGATTTCAAGAAATACTGAAAGAAACCAGTGCGGTTATTAAAAATCTAGTGTAGCGCCTTGGGCAAAGCATCCAGGACACTACCACTACACTAACTAGTGCCCGTCCAAAAACAGCGGTTTTCAGCTGGCATTCGACCAGAGC
>CAZJDL010000116.1:0-10922 GCA_964544755.1 uncultured Pseudomonadales bacterium
GTTCAGGTGGCAACCTTCCCGTGGTTTGGGTGGCAACATTCACTGGTATACGCAGTCATGGTGCCTTTACGTACACAGAACAATGCCTAGAGCGTGCGGAGATATTTCACAAAATTGCCTGGTGGATGTCCTGGTTGGGCACTACGAACCCGTGGAAGAGTTGGAAGGCGTCGAGCCTCTATTGACTGAGTTGAAATTGAGTTGCTGCGGAAGGGCATTCACAGCAAGCGTCGGGTCGGCGGAACGTCGCCGTGACGCGCTACCTGTCCTTCGAGGAGTTGGCGCAGGCTGCGCCAACTCCTCGCTCACCGTGCGCGTGAAGTCGCCGGCAGATCACCTGGACTAGCTGATGGAGGCGGCCTTCTTGCCACTGTCGTCTGGGATGATATCGATGTGGTAGTGCTGGGCCGCACCCCGGCTCTTTTTCAAAATCCCGCGTTTGGCAACGAAAAATCGAATGTTTACGTGGGTAATTCGACAGAATTGATCTATTAGCTGTTAAAGATAGGCTAAGAAATCTGATTGGAGCGGCTGAACATGAACAGGGCTTCTGAGCAGCAAACAACGACGGCTGAGCGTGCGCAAAAGGTTACCTTGGCCGGTTTGCTAGCGAGTGGCACCAACGCACAGCGCTTTAGCACCGCACTACGGCTGGCTCCTCAACGCGAAAATCGTAAACACGACGATTTCCAGCCGCGTCAAACGGCGCAGACCAGCCGGCAAAAGGGCCTGGTGAAATCGCGGTTTGTATGACGCGTCGCTAACCCCGCCCTGGTTGCACGCCTATCCTCGTTTTTTAAACCGCGATAACCCCATCAGGCCACCTAATGCCGAAACCAGCAACCAGGCTGCCCCTGGCAGCGGCACAGCATTGACGGCGACTGGCGCGGCGGTTGGCAGCCCGTCAGCAGCCGGTTCGCGAGAAAGTGGCTCGATGATCAGGTTCGGCAGGTCAATAACGCCAGTATCGGCTAATATGGCGAGGTCAAGGTTCGAAATAAACGCGCGGTTGCCGTAGTTAAGCGCTACACCGTTCATCAGGTCGGAAACCAGGTCGCCCCCCTGCGCGCCATTGTTGCCCAGGTGTGCATAGTTGCCGAAAGTTAACGGTACTTTGCCGCCGTATTCCCGCATGGCGCCCTCGCCGGTGAAGTACAAGTTTTTACCCTCGGCAATCACTAGTTCATCAAACGTTGATTGGTAGTTGCCTGGCAGGCTGCCGTCGTATGAATCGCGCCAGCCATTGAACGCAAACGCGTGGCCAAATTCGTGCAGAAACAGGGATGCGGCATCGACCTTGTCAGTTGGTACTAACGCGGTGCGCCGGTAAGGGTTTGGATCAAACCATAAGTCGTTGCGTAAATAGTCGCTACCCAGAGTAATATTGATGTCGGCGGCAGCGCCATTCGGGTCGATACCGGTTCTGACTTCAGCGGCGGCGCCCTGCTCGTAAACAAACGACGGGCCGTTGTTGCCAACATAGGCGCTGGTAGTGCTGTGGCCGGCAGCGGTGGGAATGTTGGAGAAGCTGATAAGAACATCGAGCTTCGCATCGCTGCCAAGATATCTGTTCCAGGTATTGCCGGCTGCGTTGGTGTGCGAAATAATATCGGAATAATAGGAGCTGTATCGTCCGCTCGGGTCATCAAATGTGATGTCGAAGGATATAGCAGCGGCAGTCATGCAATGCGCGCCGATGAACGCGCCGAGAAACAGCTTAAGCGGTGTCTTCATTCGATGTGTCCTTGTTGTTACTATTTGAATCCTGAATTCAGTCGCAGTGAAGGCGCGAGCCTGTGACTGCATTGTTCTCTGGTATTTCGGTGTTGCCTGTGTGGTTATAATATAACCCGTCTTTGGAGAACTCCTCACCCGAAGTGATAGATTAACATTGATTTTCATTTGTCAACAAGCGAATTTGTGAAAAAATCCGCATTGGTTGAGAGTTTTTACAATGCAAGTGGGTCGTAGCAACACAAGTGAAGAGCGGCTAAGCTAATCAGTTAGGTGGTCCTTTTATAACCGCTTGCATTGCTTTTTGCTGGCAGAAGGTGTCTGATGGCGCCACACAAAATACTCTAAAAGTTCTAGTGGCTAAAAGTAATTAGTCACGAAGTATGTGTTTATGGATTCAATCAATCGTTTTTTGCTAGCTATCGACGGCTACCTCGGTTCGGCGACTTATTTCCCCTGGTTGTTGCTGGGCACCGGGCTGTTTTTCACCCTGTATTTGCGTTTTCCCCAGGTGCGGTACTTTAAGCATGCCTGGGCCGTCGTGAGCGGCAAGCACGCGCACGGCTCGGCGCCGGGTGATACCAGCCATTTTCAAGCGCTAAGTACGGCACTTTCGGGCACGGTGGGTACCGGCAATATCGGCGGTGTGGCGCTGGCTATATTCCTCGGCGGCCCCGCGGCGTTGTTCTGGATGTGGGTTACTGCGTTTCTGGGCATGGCGACCAAGTTTGTTGAGGTGACGCTGTCGCATAAATATCGCGTTCGAACCGACAACGGCACAATGGCCGGCGGCCCGATGTATTATATGCAACGGCGTCTCAATATGAAGTGGCTGGCCGCCTTTTTTGCTGGCGCAACCGTTATCAGTTCCTTCGGCACCGGCAGCATGCCGCAGAGCAATAATATCGCGCAGAGCGTCAACGCCACCTTTGGCATTGCACCTATGATTACCGGCGGCGTGCTGGCGGTGCTGCTGGGCCTGGTTATCGTCGGCGGCATTCGCCGTATTGCGCTCGTTGCCGAGTTTATTGTACCGACTATGGCGGTTTTCTATGTGGTTGGCGCGCTCGGCGTTATTGCCTATAACTATGACAATATTATCCCTGCGTTGCAGCGTGTTTTTACCGATATCTTCAGTGGTTCGGCGGCCACAGGGGGGTTCCTCGGCGCCAGCTTTGCTTATGCGTTTAATCGTGGAGTCAATCGCGGGTTGTTTTCCAACGAGGCAGGGCAGGGGTCGGCGCCCATTGCGCACGCGTCCGCGCGCGCGAATGACCCCGTCGCTGAGGGTATGGTATCGATTCTGGAGCCGTTTATTGACACGATCATCATATGTACCCTAACAGGCCTGGCGATATTGGCGTCTGGCGCCTGGAGTACAAAGTACGAAAATCAGTTTCAACGCGCTGACATGCGTTATGTGGCGGGTCAATACAGCGATCAAGTCGAAGCGGATCGTGGCCAGCTGTCGGCGTTCCTGACCAAAAGTGCTGGCAATACCGTTGCGCCCTTCAGCGGCTCCATCGTTGTTCAGAACGGGGTTGCGCAAGCGGCTGATTACACGCTGTTGCACGCGCGCTCAGTGGCGGAAGATGTGCTGTACACGGGCGCAGACGGCGCGCCTTACATGGGTGAACTGACTGTTGTTAACGGCCGTTTGCGAGATAACCGTAGCGCTCGGGGGCAAGTGCTGGTCAGTGGTAAATCGCTGATTCACTCGGCGGCATTGACCACAAAGGCATTCACCTACAGCTTTTTTGGTGATTACGGGAAATACATCGTTTCGCTGGGATTGGTGCTGTTTGCCTTCTCCACCGCGATTGCCTGGTCTTACTACGGTGACCGCGCCATGATCTTTCTGGTCGGCGAACGCTCGGTCACACCTTATCGCGTGGTATATGTGCTTGGCTTTTTCCTCGCTTCATTTATGGACACGACCGTCGTCTGGAACCTTTCTGCCGTGGCCATCGTATTGATGACCTTGCCCAACCTGTTTGGTATTGTGGTTCTGCATCGCGAGATGAAAGACACCGTCGGCCACTACTGGCAAAACTTTGAGGGTAGAAAAACGGATCAGGGAAGCTCTTGACGCGGGCCCTAAGCCCGGTATCCATTGGCGCTGTGTGGTTTTTGGTTTTAGGTGCAATGCATGTTACGGGCGCTTAAACAAGCTTAACGCCGCCTGCGTCAGCGCTTTCACGCCAGTGTCGATGGTGCGTTCCGGCTCGGGTGCAAAGAACGGCGAATGCAGTGAGGGCAGGGGGCGCTTGTCTTTCCTGGCGGTGGCGAATGTGGCCGGTTTCACCGCGCCAAGCCATATCAAAAGACTGGGAATGGGCGGCTCCTGCCGGCCGTAGCGCGCGAAATCTTCGCCGCCCATCACGGGGGGCAGTTCCAGCACGTTGTCCGTGCCGAAAGCTTGCTGTAACACGTCCTTAATTTTGCTCGTTAGGTCCGGGTCATTCCACAGTGACGGTGTGAATTCATCCTGCACGGTTACCTCTGGCATTTTGTCGTCCGGCAGCCCGAATGATGTGGCTTGTGCTTTTGCGATACGTTCAATACCGGCCAGCAATTGGTCTCGAACCGCGTCGGAAAACGACCGAACCGTGAGCTGCAAATCTACCCGGTCAGAGATGACATTGTGTTTGGCGCCGCCGTGAATCGAGCCAACCGTGACCACGGCGGGTTCCACCGGATTGATCTCGCGCGCGACCAGCGTTTGCAGGTTCATAATAAAACTGGCGGCGATAACGACCGGGTCTTTGGTGGCATGTGGGTAGGCGCCGTGGCCGCCCACACCAAAAATGCTGACGTCGACCGAATCGACATTGGCCAATGCCCAGCCGCTGGTCAGGGAAACCTGTCCGGCCGGCAGGTCGGAATTGGCGTGCAGCGCCAGATTATAGTCGGGTCGCGGGAAGCGCTTGAATAAGCCGTCTTCCAGCATCAGGCGTGCGCCGGCGCCGCGTTCTTCCGCCGGTTGGCCTATCATCATCAATGTGCCTTGCCATTGGTCACGCTGTTGCGCCAACTCACGCGCAGCGCCAACGAATGCCGTCATGTGAATATCGTGACCGCAAGCGTGCATCACGGAAACTTGTTGACCGTTTTGTTCGGTTGCAGTGACCTTGCTGGCGTAGGGCAAGCCGGTTTGCTCCGCTACCGGCAGGGCGTCGAGGTCGGTGCGTAGCATCACGGTTGGACCTTCGCCATTTTTCATTAGCGCCACAATACCGTGACCGCCGACGTTTTCGGTGACGTCAAAGCCCGCTTCTCGCAGTTCCTTGCCAATGCGCTGCGCGGTTTTTTCTTCCTGAAAGGAAAGTTCGGGATGTGCGTGCAGGTATTTATACAACGGCAGCAGATCGTCTGCTTCGGCGCTGCGAGCCAGTTGTACGCCACCTAACAAGAGGAGGATAAGGCAGAGCGGTTTGAGCATGATTGCAGTGCCTCTAATGTGCAACGGCGCGACTGGCGTCGCGGCTAATATCGCGAATCTGCCGAAACTCGTTGCCTTCAAGCCAGTTCGGAAATCGCGTTTCGTTGGCTAGCTGGTGGCCGATCTCGAAGTAAAGTGCAATGTCTTCTATCATACCGGAAAGGTCCCACGACTCGTCGTATTCATCACCCGGTTTGTGGTAGCGGTTGGCGGTGTAGTCTTTTTGTTGCTCGAGGCCCCAACTCTCGTCGTGGTCAACATAATTGGTGCCGCCTTCGGCATACAGCACCGGCACGCCACGTTTGGAAAAATTAAAGTGATCGGAGCGATAGAAATACCCTTTCTCAGGGTTCGGCTCCGGTTTCAGCACGCGGTTTTGCTTGCTCGCGCCGGCCTCGAGATAATTTTCCAGTTCCGAGCTGCCGAAGCCAATCACGGTGATATCCCGCGTTTTACCCAGCACGTTCATGGCGTCCATATTGATGGCGGCCACCGTCGTTGCCAGCGGGTAAACTGGGTTTTCGGCGTAAAATTTTGAACCCAGCAAGCCAGACTCTTCGGCAGTGACGGCCAGGAACACGATCGAACGCTGCGGAGGTGTTGGCAGATCCTTAAATGCCTGAGCCAGTTCCAGTAGCGCCGCTGTGCCGCTGGCGTTGTCGACCGCGCCGTTAAATATTTGATCACCTTCGCCGTCTTTTTTGCCCAGATGATCCCAGTGCGCAGTGTAAAAAATGGTTTCTTGCGGACGAGTGGTGCCGGGTAACACGGCAATCACATTGTTCGATGTGGACTCGCGGGTGGTATTCTCTATTGCCACCGAGGCTGTTAGCCCCATAGGCATGGCTTTAAACTTTTTGTTCAGGGCTTGCGCTTTCGCCTCTTCATAGTCCAGACCGGCGGCGGTGAACAACTGTTTGGCGGCGCCCATTGTCACCCAACCTTCGACCGCGGCGCGTGCAACGTTCTTGTCGGTAGCCACCAAATCGAATTGCGGGCCGGACCAACTGCCGCTGACCACCGTCCACGGGTAACCTGCGGCCGCGTCTTCATGCACGATAATGGCGCCGGTCGCACCCTGGCGCGCGGCTTCTTCGTATTTATACGTCCAACGCCCGTAGTAAGTCATGGCGTTGCCGTTAAACAGCGTGGCATCCTGCGTGGCAAACCCGGGGTCGTTGACCAGAATTACCACCGTCTTGCCCTTAACGTCGAGATCCTGGTAGTCGTTCCAATGATATTCTGGTGCGACAATGCCATAGCCCACGAATACTAACTCGCTATTTTCCAGTGCCACACTGTCGGTGACGCGTTTAGTCCATACCATCATGTCCGCGCCAAAGGTCAACTCGAGTTGACCTTTGGGCGTAGCGACCGCGAGCGTGATATTCGGGTCGGCGGTAATTTCGATCAGCGGCACTGGCTGAAAAAAGCTGTCGCCGTTGCCGGGCTTAAGGCCAATATCGATAAATTTATCGCGCAGGAAATTAATGGTTTTGGTTTCACCCGCCGAGGCTGGCTGGCGGCCCTCGAATTCGTCAGAGCTTAGCGTTTTGATATTTTCGCCCAGTCGCTTGGCAGAGAATGCGGCTGCCTCGCTCGCCACCGTGGGTGCTGCGGCGCTGTCATCAGGCAGTGGTGGCGCCGATTCCTGACCACAGGCGCTAAGAAGAAGCAGAAATAATGAAGTATAGGCTGCGCCGCGCATGGAGTACCCCCGATGGCCTGGAAAGACGTATTCGACGAGAAGGGCAGGTTACTTGAAAGAGAAATTTCAGTAAACGTCTTATTGTCCTAGAAACCGCAGTTGGATCACGAAAGTATGCACAAGCTCTTAATGCACCTGGAAAATTCGAAAAAGCTCTCATCACCAATAAGGTGACCACGAGTTTTTCGAATCTCCCATGCACATCAAGCTTTTCATACAAATCAAGAGGTGCACATCTTTTTCGCGCCCAACTGCGGTTTCTAGGGCTAAAGAAAAACCGGGACGAAATACCCGTCCCGGTCGTAACGCGTGGGTCTTGCCAGTCAAAGCTAACCGGAGATAATCGCCAGTTTTTCCAGCATGCTTTCAACGGCGGGTCTAAGTATCGGCCCCACACCCGGAATTTCCAGTACTTTGTCGATCGTAGGCTGCAACTGGCCAAGCCCATTGCGTGCCGCGGTGGAAACGGACGAGCGCGCACCTTCGGGCAGCTGGTCAAGCAGGCCGGTAACGCCGTCAAGTTTCGATGTCATGGCCTCGATATCTGGCAAAGCGGCCTGTGCTGACTCGACATCGGTGATGCCGCTGAGCGTACTCGTGGCTGAACCGAGCACGTCACCTATTTGCTTGCCTACGTCCGCGCCGGCCATGGCGGCGTCTGGCACTTGCAAAGCGCCGGTATCAACGGCCTGATCGCCCGACCCGCCGAACATTTTCAGTGCCAGCCAGCCGATCACAACCAACGCCAGCAACGGCAGTAATTTGCGCCATATGGAACTGCCTTCCTCTGGAGCGCTGGCGGCCGTCATCGCGGGAGCTGGTTCGGGTGTGGTGGGTTGGTTAATGAGATCGGTCAGTCCGGCAGGCATGGCCTTTTCGATATTGTCTTTTTGCCCGCTTAGCATGGAAGCCAGTCCACCCACGTCCAACCCCTCACCCACTACTTTACGTTTGATAACGCCGAATATAATCGGCGCCAGCAGACCCAGTAGCGAACCACCCGAACTTTTGCCCAAACCACTGAAGCTGGCTACCGCGCCAGCAAGCTTGCCGAGTGCATTGTCGCCCAGCAAGGAGCCAAGCGCCTTCGTGCCGGTGCCGATCATGGAGCTGGTGTCGCCGCCCAGCAGGCTTCCCAGATTGTCCAGCAAGCCGTCATCCTGCTCGTTCACGGTGTTAAAAATTGATTCGGCGCCACTGCTGGAGCCAGCTGAGGGTAGCAAACTCTTGAGAATAGCCGGCAGCGCGCCGCCGACCGCCTTACCAGTCGTGGTTGAATCCGCGCCGAGCACATTACCGACTTGCCCCAGAATCTGATCGCCCAGTTGGTCTTTGATTAAATCGACTATGTTAAAAGCCATTTTCGCTCTCCCCGATAATGTTCGCCGACCATGGCGCCGGCTGAATTCGCTGTTAGTAAAACGTACATGTCACCCGTCAACTGCGTGTTGCGGAGTATGACAATTCGCCGTTATTTATCAATGTGAATAGGTCGCACCAGTGCACAGGTTGTTAGAGCTTTACATTTCAACAGATCGAATGTTGCACAGCGCGGTGAATTATTGCACAACATTGTCCTGTCGCCCAAAATCGGCGGTGCGGCGCCAAGCCATGCGTCACGATTGCTATTGAGGTTATACTTTGCGCAACGTCAAATACGAGAGAAGTTATGTCGCCCGCGTTACGTAATATTGTCGGCTTTTTGCAGCTCGAGCGCATTGAGGAGAATATATTTCGTGGCGCGAGTCAGGATCTGGGTACCGGGCAGGTGTTCGGCGGCCAGGTATTGGGGCAGGCGTTGCAGGCGGCGAAAACGACCGTTACCGGCCGGCCCGCCCATTCGGCGCATGCGTATTTCTTGCGCAAGGGGGATGTGAGTGCGCCTATCATCTACGAGGTAGACCGCAGCCGCGACGGGCGCAGTTTTACGGCCCGGCGTGTGGTCGCGATTCAGCATGGCCGCCCCATTTTCACCTTGTCGGCTTCGTTTCAAGAGCCGGAGGGTGGGCTGGACTTTGAAACACGCATTGCGATGCCTGATCTGCCTGCCGCTAAAGTATCAACTCTTTTGCCAGCGGAGAGGGAAGACAAAGACACGGATAAATCCGCGACCGCTGCACCGGTATTGCTTAGACCAACGAGTTTTTTTGAAGTGCGGCCGGTGCATCCACTCGATGTTCATGATCCAAACTGCCTGCAGTGGTGGATTAAGAGCAAAGAATCATTACCGCACGATGTGAATTTTCATCGCGCCGTGCTGGCCTATGTCTCCGATTTCGGTTTGCTCGGGTCGACCCTGATTCCGCATGGCTACCCGATTGCCAGCAGCAAGCAATCGCTGGGCGATAAGAGTGGCGGCGAGAAGAAATGGCTTGCTGATCTTACTATCGCCTCGATCGATCATGCCATCTGGTTTCACCGTTCGTTCCGTGCGGATCAGTGGTTGCTGTACCAGTGTTGCGCCGTTTCCACGTCCAGCGCGCGTGGTTTGGCGCATGGCACCGTATATGCGCAAGACGGCACGCTGGTAGCCAGCACGACACAAGAGGGTTTGATCCGCAAAGTCGCAACAAGCGAATAACTCCTCTGTTGCGCGGTCGGACTCGCCCTGATCAACGACCGTGCGTCGTATCTCTTCGTGCCGCGTTACATGCCCGCTTGCTGGCCCCACAATTGCTGCAGGCGTTTGTCGCGACCGCAACTGTTTCGATAGTACTTATACCGTATCGGGTTCTTCTTGTAGTAGTCCTGGTGGTAGGCCTCGGCCGGGTAAAATGCGCTTGCCGCAACCAACTCGGTAACAATCTTCTGGCCAAGCGTTTGCGCTACTTTTTCTTTTGACTGCTCGGCAAGTTCGCGTTGCTGTTCATCGTGATAGAAAATGCCTGAGCGATACTGGCTGCCTGCATCGCAAAACTGGCGGTTACTGGTCAGTGGGTCGATATTGTGCCAAAACACTTCTAGCAATTTTTCATAACCGATTTTTGTTGGGTCGTAGGCGATTTGAATGGCTTCGGTATGACCGGTGCTGCCAGCCGACACTTGTTCGTAGCTCGGGTTTTCCAGGTCGCCGCCAGTGTAGCCGGAGGTCGTAGAAACCACGCCTTCAAGCTTGTCGAACGGCTTTTCCATACACCAGAAGCAACCGCCGGCAAAGGTGGCGGTGGCGAGTTGACGGTCGTCCGGTGATTTAATTTCAGTATTTTGTTCGGCGGGGGTTGCGCCCGGTTCGGCACAAGCTGTTAACAGCAGCAGTAGCAGGGCTGCTGTTTCTAGGTTTATCAGTTGACGTAGAAAATGCATCTCTGTTTTTCTCAGGATTGAGCCCCAGGGGTACTGGTTGCCGTAAAGAAGATTGATAGACTGGAATTAACTGCGCAAGTCAGGCAGTGGCTGGCTCTCTGCTACGAAGTTTAGCGCCACGCCGTTATTGCAATAGCGCAAGCCGGTCGGTTTCGGGCCGTCTTTGAAGACGTGGCCCTGGTGGCCACCGCAGCGTGCGCAGTGGTACTCCTTGCGCGGGTAGATTATTTTGAAGTCGGTTTTGAACCCCAAACGACCGGCAATCGGTTGATAGAAGCTTGGCCAACCGGTGCCTGATTCGTATTTTGCGCTGGTGGTGAACAGTGGTAAATAGCAGGCGGCGCAGATAAACGACCCGTCGCGGTGCTCGTCGTTCAGAATGCTGGACCCCGGTGGTTCGGTACCCGCCTTAAACAGTACATGAAAGGCTTCGGGGGCTAGCAATTTGCGCCATTCACCCAGCGACTTTTCGAGGCGGCTAAACTCCAGGTTTTGCGCGCCTTGCGCGGACGTTTTCGCCATCAGCGACCGCCAGGGAGCGAAGCCGATGGCTGCGATTGCCACCACAAACTGTCTGCGTTCCATAGTGGGTTCCATTCATTATTAACTGTAGTTCCATTATGACCCGACTTTGCTGCGGCGGTTCCCGGCTATACGTTATTTTTGACCTTTGACGGCGTGCAGCAATTCCCGCTCGGATGACCAAGCCAGCATTCATCAGGGTTTCAGGTCATC
>CAZJDL010000117.1:0-10536 GCA_964544755.1 uncultured Pseudomonadales bacterium
TGCCCTCCGGTCATCGCAACAGCGTCGTTGAACAGAATTTTATAAGTGATGTTAGTGTCCGCGGCCTGCGCCTGGCGAATCGCCATATAACCTGAGTGGAAGTAAGTACCCTCCCCCAGATTCTGGAAGATGTGTTTATTGCCGATAAAGCGCGACTTACCGACCCAGTTGACACCTTCGCCGCCCATCTGAATCAGCGATTCCGTATTCCTGTTCATCCAGGAAGCCATAAAATGACAGCCTATGCCTGCCAGGGCCTTGCTACCCTCGGGCACTTTGGTAGAGCTGTTGTGCGGGCAGCCAGAGCAAAAAAACGGCAGCCGCCTGACTCCTTCGAACGGCGTGACATTCACCCCCGTGTTCTGCAGCCGGGTTAGTTCGTCATGGAAAGTAATGTCCGGGAATTCGTGGGAGATGCGGGCGGCGACCAGCGGCGCCAGCAAGGTCGGGCTCAGCTCGCCGACCCACGGCACCAACGAATTACCCGACTCGTCATATTTGCCCACCATGCGCCGCGGCTTGTCGCCCGGGTAATCGTATAGAAACTCCTTCAGCTCGCTTTCGATAATGCCGCGTTTCTCCTCGACAACCAACACCTCTTCCTTGCCTCGCAGAAACGCACGTGCGCCCTCGGTCTCTATCGGCCAGACCATGCCAACCTTGTAGATATCGATACCAATCTCGCGCGCGCGTTGCTCGTCGACGCCGAGCAGGTCTAACGCCTCCATTAAGTCGAGGTGGCCCTTGCCAGTGGTGATAATACCCATGCGCGCGTCGGCAATGTTATAGATACGCCGGTCGATAGGATTGGCGCGGGCGAAGGCGCGAACGGCGTCAAGTTTTTCGAGCATACGCGCTTCCACCTGCGGGCCCGGAAAGTCCGGCCAACGGTAATGCAACCCGGAGGGGGGAGCCTCGAAATTGTCGGGCAGCCGAAACGTCGGCGGTGAACTTAGCTCTACCGACGCGGCGCTCTCCACGGTTTCTGAAATGGCCTTGAAGCCAACCCAGGTGCCGGAGAAGCGCGACAGGGCAAAACCGTAGAGCCCGAAGTCGATATACTCGGCCACGCAAGCCGGATTCAAGGTCGGCATGAACCAGGACATAAATGCTACATCGGATTGGTGCGACATGCTCGACGACACACAGCCGTGATCGTCGCCGGCAACCACCAACACGCCGCCGGTGGGCGAGCTGCCGTAGGCATTACCGTGCTTCATGGCGTCGCCGGCGCGATCGACACCCGGTCCCTTGCCGTACCAGATGGAGAACACCCCGTCGACTTCCTTGTCCGGGTCACCCTCTACTTGCTGTGTGCCAATGACCGCCGTAGCCGCCAGATCTTCGTTGATCGCTGGCATAAACTCAATGCGGTCAGCGTCCAGAAACTCGCCAGCCTTCCATAGCTCCAGGTCGTAGCTGCCCAACGGCGAACCACGATAACCGGTAATATAGCCTGCGGTGTTGAGCCCGTTGTGGCTGTCCAGCTCGCGCTGCACCAAGGGCAAGCGCACCAGGGCCTGGGTTCCGGTCAGAAATACCCGCCCCTGCTTGCGCCGATAGTGGTCTTTAAGCTGGTAATCATCAAGGCATGGCGCAGCTTTAACGGTAGCCATAACAGATTCCTGTGTTGGTCGCCTAGCCAGTGTATATGGTATGCGAAGACAGCGGCAAAATTCTGCTGATTACTTGACCAATACTATGTTTTCGCTGTTCTCGGCAAAACCGGCTGATCGAATATCGACCGGAAACTTTATAGCTCGTCGAGGGTGAACAACTGCGTATTGCCGCCTTTGGCTACGATATTCTCGCTGCGGGTTTTTTCGGTAGCGAAACGGAACAGGTAGTGCGGTCCGCCCGCCTTTGGCCCGGTGCCGGACAGGCCCTGGCCACCGAACGGGTTCACGCCAACCACGGCGCCCACCATATTCCTGTTGATGTAGGTATTGCCTACCCGGGTTTTGGCGAAAATATGCTGTGCGAAGCCTTCAATGCGACTGTGTATGCCCAAAGTAAGGCCATAACCACTCTGGTTAATGTCATCGAGCACCGCGTGCAACTGGTCAGCGCGGTAGCGTATAACGTGCAGTATCGGGCCAAACACTTCTTCCGGCAGTTGCCGCAGGGAATTGATCTCGTACACTCTCGGCGCCACAAAATAACCTGCGGCGTTATCCTCATCGAACTCATGCGCGGCGAGCAGGATGGCCTCTTCATCCATTCTGCGAACATGCGCCAGCAACTGCGCCTGCGCTTGCTCATCAATCACAGGCCCGACATCAGTTGCCAGCTCCGACGGATCGCCTAGCGTGAGCAATTGTATGGCACCGCGCAACATAGCCAATACGTTATCAGCCACTTCCTGCTGCAAATACAATACCCGCAGCGCCGAACAGCGTTGGCCCGCACTGTGAAACGCCGACACAATCACATCGTCGACCACTTGCTCGGGTAGCGCGGTAGAATCGACCAGCATAACGTTCTGGCCACCGGTTTCGGCGATCAGGGGCACGATCGGCCCGTCGCGTTGCGCCAGCAGTTGATGAATCGTCTTTGCCGTTTGCGTGGATCCCGTAAAAGCAACACCGGCTATTCGTGCGTCGCGCAGTAGCGCACCGCCTACGCGCTCGCCGTCACCCGGTAACAGTTGCAGCACGTTGGCCGGCACTCCCGCCTGCAAAAGGAGTTGCACCGCGCGAGCGGCAATCAACGGTGTTTGTTCGGCGGGCTTGGCAATCGCGCTGTTACCCGCCGCAACAGCGGCGCTGATCTGACCCACAAAAATGGCCAACGGGAAGTTCCAGGGGCTGATACATAGAAGCACGCCACGACCGTGCAAAGACAGTTCATTGCTTTCACCGGTCGGCCCCGGCAGCAGCAACGGCCTGGAAAAGTGCCGCCTGGCAAGCGCAGCGTAATAGCGGCAAAAATCAATGGCTTCGCGTACTTCGGCTAAGCCATCTGCGATTGTTCTGCCCGCTTCAGTGCTAAGCAGCGCCATTAATTCTGCGCGGTGTGTTTCCATCAGACTAGCAGCTTGTTCGAGAATCAATGCTCTTTGATCACCGCCGAGGGCATCCCACGCTGGCTGGGCGCTGACAGCGTTAGTCAGCGCGACATCTATGTCTTCAGCAGCAGCCTCACTTGCCGTACCTGCAATAGAGGTGTTTCTGGCCGGGTTACACACCGGCTTGGGTTGCTGG
Organism: uncultured Pseudomonadales bacterium; assembly: GCA_964544755.1. Lineage (GTDB taxonomy): Bacteria > Pseudomonadota > Gammaproteobacteria > Pseudomonadales > JAUIET01 > JBBKXJ01. The sequence goes on from CAZJDL010000117.1 coordinate 3,204, forward strand.
TTTTTCAGGACTCCGCCAACAATAGGCCCGGACTGCCAATGCGCTTGTGCTGCTTTGCGCATAGTTTGTAGCAATGCATCGACCGTCAGAGGTGCGGTCAAATCCAGGCCCCTGGAGTTTACCCGGTTTACGCCGGCGGCAAGGTCGCTGCGTTCATCACCGGAGCAGCAATAGAGGTCGATGGGAAGCGGAATTTTCGAGTGCCGCCACAACCGCGCTGACTTGACCGACGTGACCGTATCCCGCACCAGTTGATCAACCGGCATATCGGCGTCCAGAAAGCGATTCACAAAGGAGCTATTGGCGCCATTTTCCAACAAGCGGCGCACCAGATACGGCAACAGGTCTTTATGATGACCCACCGGTGCATAAACGCGCAGCGGCGGCACTGGGCCGTCCAGGTTTTCATACAGCAGATGCCCCATGCCGTGCAGACGCTGGAATTCAAAGCGCTTGTTACCCTCCGCGAGCTGTTGAACAAGCGCGGCGGTATGCGCATTGTGAGTCGCGAATTGCAGAAAGATGGCGTCTTGCGCTGCCAGCATTTTTTCCGCGCATACTTGATAGCACAAATCAGTATGGGACTTGCGAGTAAACACCGGGTAATCATCAAGCCCTTGCTCTTGCGCGTGCTTGATCTCGCCGTCCCAATAGGCGCCTTTTACCAGCCTGACCATCAAACACCGGCCCGTATCTCTGGCCAATGCAATCAGCCAATCGGCAACCAACGGTGCGCGCTTCTGATAGGCTTGTAACACAAAGCCAAGACCATTCCAGCTCGTGAGTGCGGGATCCCGTACCAACGACTCGAACAGGTCGAGTGACAGCTCGAGACGGTCAGCCTCTTCGGCGTCAATACTAAAACCCAGGTCATAGTCTTTCGCGCAAACCGCAAGTTTGCGTAAATCGGGCAAAAGCTCGGTAAACACCCTCTCCTTGTGGGCAAACTCGTAGCGTGGGTGCAAAGCAGAAAGCTTCACCGATATGCCATTGGCGTCAATGACACTTGCTTGCGTTCGGTTACCGGCTTCGCCTATCGCCTCAATAGCTTGCAGGTAGGCGTCGAAATAGCGGCTGGCGTCCGCGCGCGTGCGTGCGCCTTCGCCGAGCATATCAAAAGAAAACCGGGTACCCACTGGGTTAGCCGACTCGCCCACCCGCATCGCCTCGGCGATAGTGCGGCCCAGCACATATTGCCCCCCCATAATTCGCATCGCCTGCATGACAGCGGCGCGAATGATCGGCTCGCCGACACGAGTCACCAGCCGTTTCATCCAGGTTTCTGTTTTGTTCGTAATTTCATCGTCGAGCGTGACGACGCGGCCGGTCATCATCAAACCCCACACCGATGCATTGACGAAGCCTGAAGCAGACTGGCCCTTGTGCGCACCCCAATCGCCAGACCGAATTTTCTCTGCAATTAAGCGGTCGGCGGTCTCGTCATCGGGCACTCGCAACAGCGCTTCCGCCAGACACATCAATGCAACGCCCTCCTTGCTGGAAAGACCGAACTCCTGCAGAAACGCATCCAGCGTTCCCGCTTTGTGACTCTGTGCCCGGCAGCGAACAACCAGTTCCCTCGCCTGCCGCAAAATATGGTCGCGCTGTTGTTGCGAAAGCGCAGTCGACGCTAACAATTGCTCGACGCACTGCGGCTCATCCATACACTTTGACTGCCGCAACGCCTGTCGTATTGATGCCAGATGGTTGCTATTGCTCGCAGTTGGTATAGCCGTCATAGGGCGTCTCTTGGTGTGACGAACCGATGAATGATCGATTGCAGGAAGGATATTACTCGAACGCGACCCTGCGGCGGATGATACTACGATTTAGCAATGGGTCGAGCATGGTTGCGCGGCTTTTATACAGCAGCCGACGACGAAGGTGCAAACACGCAACCGGTCTCGCTCACATCATTTTTTTGGTCTCGTTATTTTTTGCAAAGAATTTGTTCAGGCGACCGGTTGTGCTACATCGTGGCGCTCGATATGTCGCGCAGAATCCAACACCATCCATCCATTTGTTAGCTGCCTCCCCACATACATTCCTGGAATATTCTTCCGATGCTTGGCATCAAACTTTCAGCAAGCTATTTTATGTATTGTTTACAGCATGTTATGTGATGTAACAATGTTTTACTCTTGCCCAGTGCAAATGGCATTACACCTGCAGCTTAATCACCGAGAGCAACCACTGACTCTAACGTCTAATCAACTTTATCTTTAGGAGTAACCCCATGAGCAAATTAGCCATTAAGAATTTACCCGCAAGCAAGGAACTCGACCGTGCAGCGTTAGCCGCATTTAAGGGTGGCGCCGACCCACTGCGATTGCTGGCCCAGATCGCCAACCAACAAGCCGCAATGGCCAAGTCATCTTATTCTCATGCGCAGGATCAGGAACCGGAACTCGGAGTTCGCATAGGCGAGCTAAGAAACCAGCCTTTCACGCCGCACTCTTAGCCTTTAATCACCGCTTCGATAGCGACTTTGAGACCCCCGTCGCCGCGACGGGGCAGCGTTCGGCTTGACCGCGCCTGACGTAGTGTTAGCTTTCTTCCGCAGGTTCGTACATGGCTTCAAATTTATCTCTGCTCACCGCATACCGGTCAGCACCCTCGGCGTCGTTGTCAACAAGATAATCACCCGCGTGATAGTATGTTTCGCCTTCACGGGTCGGTATGCAACCGGCTTTGTCCGCGATGGCCGCCCATACCGGTGCTGATTTGAAGTACCTTCCTGGGCTAACTTCCTTATATGAAGCCGCAAAGCTCTGCGCGTCGATGGTGTAAACTTCGCCCTGGTTGTTAGCCAGCCAATCGCCCCGTTTGCAGACTTGGGCCGCACCCCACTTGTTATAGGTAAAGCCGTCGGTGTCCAGGTCCAACCGCACGGCGGTGATGTAGTTCGAGGACTTTTTCCTGTACTTCGCTCTTGTCGGCATCGTTTTGCTCCGGTTTATTCGTTACAGTGCACTAGTGACTCACCGGCGTCGTGTGTCCGCGCCAGGCTTCTGTCCCCGTTTTCAGCGGCACCGCCACAGAAACGCGGTTACGCCCGCTGAGTTTGGCGTGGTAGAGTGCTTCATCGGCGCTGCTGAGCAAGGTTTTCGCATCAGTCGCTGTTTGGCCAAGACAGGCGACCCCGATGCTTACCCTGAGTGGCACTGGCTCCGCATCGTCTTTTACGCTCGATGGCACTGCCGTCAACGCTTCAATTTTCCGCCGCAAGCGCTCGGCCAACTCTACGGCATGGTCGATCGATGTGTTCGGCGTCATCACAGTAATTTCTTCACCGCCGTAGCGCGCAACGATGTCATTTTCGCGCACCGTATCGGTAATCGTTTTCGCCAGCGCTTTCAATGCCAAGTCGCCCGTATGGTGGCCATGGGAGTCGTTAATCTGCTTGAAATGGTCGGCATCAATGAGCAGAATCGAGAGCGGCAGGTTATACCGTTGGGAAAACGACACCGCATCTGCCAGCGACCTGTCGAGGTAGCGGCGGTTGTAGAGCTTGGTGAGAGCATCGGTAATGCTTTCGTGCTCAAGCACTTCCAAACGCTGCAGGTCGAAAGTCGTTTCAAGTGAAAGCTTGCCCACAATACAGACAAAACACGCGGTAAAGAAAAAGATGGTGGACAAAAAGATATCCGCCACGCCGGCGTTTAACTGAACAACAAGGTAGATGAAATATTCGAAAACCAGGAACACAACAATAGCAATCAAAAGCTGCCATTTACGCATGTCATCGTGCGGCGCCATGCCTCGGGCCAGCTTGCGAATAGACGTCAACGCAACAACGAGAATGCCTATGCCGGCGACGACTAAAGCGTGAGCGATAAAAGTGGGTAATGCATGCATGTTAAAGCTGGTGACTGAATGGTTGGCACAAGCGTTTATCTAATACCGCTCGCGATTTAAATTGACTATTAATGATCTAGTTATTGTATCGAAAACGTAGCCACGGGTCTTGTCACTGCACGCTACTATTTCACCCATAAAATGCCTTGCCGCCGCCAGACTGCGCGGTTTTCGTGTCGCCCGACCGCCCTGCTTGGCAAAATTCACATATTAGCTTCCAAACCATGTCGCTTGTGGTCAAACTGATGCCAGCAATCGGGCGTAAACTGCGCTTCATCGACGGCAGCCCAGTTAAGCGCCTGTAAGACACGCCGGGAAATGTGCGCAGTAAAGGTGCCACCTTACGGTAAATTTGCCACGCAATTGCTGAACTTTTTAGTGACAATGAAACGTTAGAGCTGTTGCTCGAGAACGTTTCTGCAAACCCAAAGCGTCCCTCCTTCGGGCTTCGTATGGGAGAGTCCCGCATCGGAACGATGAAGAAAATTACCGACCGATTGCTGATCTCGCTTGCCGGTGAGCGCTCATTTGCGCACGGTAAGGAGTGTTTCGCCACTGACGCTATCGGTGAGCTGCGTGAACACAATGGGAAAATCACGACTGTAGTGCAGGGCTCGGCAAGCTACCAGGTCACATTGCAGCATACCAGCCGTCAGTTTGAAGGAGTGTGCGATTGCCCGGCGTCGGACAATTTTGATTTCTGCAAGCACTGCGTGGCGGTCGCGCTTAAGTATCGCACCGAGTTGGCCGAGCGGGAACGACTCAGCCGCGGCAGTACCGGCGACAAATTGCTTGCCTATCTTAAATCGCTGAACAAGCAACAGCTTGCCGGTGAGTTATACACATTGCTTGCACAGGACAAAACGCTGTTTGACGAGTGGTCGTTAAAAGCGGAAATCGCCAGCGGCGGACTGGACGCCAAGGCCATGAAAAAGCGTATTACGGCTGCGATTCCGTACAACCGCCATATTTACCGCTACCCACAGGTACGGGAATATTTTGCCCGGGTGGAAACAGTCGCGCAATTTCTGCTTGAGAACCGGCATCAATTCGACGCCGAACAAGCGCTCAGCTTAACCGAGTACGCGCTGCAACGGCTGGAAAAAGCGCTGGATACTATAGACGATTCCGGCGGTTTTCGTGATACCTGCCTATTGGATCTGCACGCCTGCCATGTACAAGCGTGCTCCGCTTTGGAGTGGAGGAAAGATAAGCTGGCCAGCTATCTGGCAAAACTGTTTCTTCAGCGCGAAGATTCGCTATATCCGGCCATACCCGACGCATACAGAGAGGTGCTTGCGAACGAGGGGCTGGCTATGTTCTATGCCGAGATCAACCAGGTGTGGGAAGCATTGCCGCCGCTGCAAACCGGTGAAGAGTGGACTGAAAAATACCGCTACGTAAGACTGGGCAACGTGCTCGAGCAACAAGCCAGAATGGAAAATAATCAGGCGCGTATCATCGAATTGAAAGCCAAAATGGCGACTCAAACGCGCGACTTCATCGAATTATCGAAACTCTGCCAGTCACAGGATATGAGCCAGGCCGAGCGGTGGTTAGCCCGCGCGCAGGAGGGAAACAAAAATGTCAAAAGCCGATTGCGCGAGTGCGAAGTAGACTACCAGCAAATCAACATCTGGCGGCAGCAAGGCAAGTGGGCCGACGCATTGGAACTGCAGTGGCAGTTATATTGCCAACGACCATCACTGCAACATTACCAATGGCTCAAGGAATTGGCCAAGGACGCGGGCAGCAATCACGACTGGCTGCAAAAGGCGCTGGCATTCAATGCCGAGCAGCACGCCAGCAACCAGTTGACCTGGCAGAAGCATACCTACGCCAATGCCATTGTAGAACTCAACCTGCATGAGCAGCGACCGGAGCCTGCGCTGCGGTTCGCCGAACAACACGGGATTGATCCGCAGCTTTTGTTAGCAACGGCGGCCGCCAACGCACAGCACGTTGAGCGCGTACTGCCACTCTATGCCCGCGTTGCGCGGCATGAAGTCAGGCAGGGGAATAACGAAGCGTACCGCAGCGCGATCGCGGTATTAAAGGCGGCACGGAAAAACATTGACGCTGACCATGTACCCCTACTGACCATGCATATCAACGAATTGCGCCGCGAATTTAAAGCGAAGCGGAACTTCATTAAGTGGCTGCGGGAGGCATTTCCATGCTGAGCTTGACCACTGTATTGCGGATACAAAACCATCGCAAACGCGATACGCGCATCAATTTGTGCGCGTATCTATTAAAATTTTTCATTTTTACATATTATGGTCAAATCGACCTTCTAATATTCAGGTAAAGTCGTTTATATGACTTTTAACTAATTGTTTTATATATATTTATGCTAGCATTTAACGGGCGATTTTGTGTCGCCCCAATGATGGATCTGACCGACCGACACGACCGTTACCTGCTGCGCCTGCTCAGCCGGCGCGCCTTACTGTATACCGAAATGATTACCGCCGAAGCCTTATTGCGCGGTGACCCGCAGCGGCTGCTGGCCTATCACCCGGCCGAGCATCCACTGGCCTTGCAGTTGGGAGGTAGCAACCCGGCCAAGCTGGCGACCTGTGCCGCACTCGCTCAGCAGTACGGGTTCGACGAAGTCAACCTGAACGTGGGTTGCCCCAGCGAGCGAGTAAAGGCAGGCAGTTTCGGCGCCTGTTTGATGTTACATGCTGGCCTGGTAGCCAACTGCTTCGCCGCCATGCGTGCTGCAGTCGATATTCCGGTCAGCATAAAGTGCCGTATTGGAGTCGACGAGCAAGAACCACAAATAGCTTTGCCCAAATTCATTGAGACCGTCGCCGACAGCGGTTGCCGGCGTTTTATTATTCACGCGCGCAAGGCATGGCTGCAAGGCCTGAGCCCGAAGCAAAATCGTGAGATACCGCCCCTGGATTATGCTACCGTGTACGGTATGAAAACGCGGTTTCCGCAACTGGAGATTGTGATCAATGGCGGCATAGCAACGCTGGACGCCGCCGAGCAACATCTTGCTCGGGTCGACGGTGTTATGCTTGGCCGCGCCGCTTATTACGACCCTTATTTACTGGCAGAGGTCGACAGCCGAATTTTTGGCGCGGCAGAATGTAAACCCAACCGGGAGCAGGTTTTCGCTGCCTACCTAAGCTACGCCGAACAGCAACTGCACGCCGGCACGGCGTTGAAACATACTGCAAAACACGTGTTGGGATTGTTTCATGGGCAACCTGGCGCGCGCCGCTTTCGTCGCCATATCAGCGAAAACGTGCACAAAGATAACGCATCCGTTCAAATTTTGGAGGATGCTTATGCCCTGGTTAGCGCGAACTAACAGCCTTTCGCTGGCAACGAAACGAAGACGCGATGCCAGGTGGTTCCAAAAATCCAATATGACAATGTGTAAAAACCCACAACAGTTTATGAGCCTAATTAGTGCCCGTCCAAAAACAGCGGTTTTCAGCTGGCATTCGACCAGAGC
>CAZJDL010000118.1:0-9040 GCA_964544755.1 uncultured Pseudomonadales bacterium
CACCAGGAAATTCAGCTGATCGGTAACGGTGAGTGGAGCCTGTCGCTGGGTGCGCGCGATTGTTCGCTGCAAATGCACGAGCAAAAATTGCTGGAAGTATCTGTCACTCGCAGCACGCTGAGCGAATCACTGGCTACCGCCAGGGCGAACAGAGCACACCGCGATGAAATTAAAACACTGCGGCGAGACATCGCGACATTGGCCGCGATGGAGGAAGAGGCAGAACGTTTTGCTGTGGCCGTGGGGCTCGACTCGGTGTCTACCTTTGAGTGCATCGTTGATGGTGACAAACACTTTTTTATGGAGATGAACACGCGCATTCAGGTCGAGCACCGGGTGACCGAATTGTGTTATGCGCTTAAGTTTACCAATCCCGCCAACGATACCGAATATTTTGTGGTGGAGTCGCTGGTGGAAGCGATGGTGTTGTTAGCTCGCCACAAACAACGTTTGCCGAAACCGTCGCGCATTCGGCGCAAGAACGCGGCGGTGGAAGCACGCCTGAACGCGACCAACCAGGCGTTGGCGCCGCATGCTGGCGGCGTGATTCATTCGTGGACCCATCCGTTGCAAGACGAGATTCGCGACGACCAGGGCATTTGCGTGCACAACCCCGACACCGACGTGTTTATGAAATACACGCTCGCCGGCGCATACGATAGCAATATCGCCCTGATTTTAACGCACGGCGATGATCGTCTCGACAGCTATCAACGGTTGGCCAATATCTTACGCGGCACAAAACTGCGTGGCCAGGACTTGGCGACCAATCTGCAGTTTCACTACGGCTTGGTGCACTGGTTTATCGGTAATAACATCAACGCCCGTCCGACCACCCGTTTTATCCTGCCGTATCTGACGGCGGTCGGTTTGCTGAAGGCGGAGGCCAATCAGATAGACCTGAATTACGCGTTGCAACAAATAAAAATTGGCAAAGCGAAAAATACCGACGATAAAACCATGCAGGCAGAGCTTGTCGCCGTTGTCGACCGCAAGCACACGTTGCTAACCCGCCCCATCGCGATTCTGTTACATGAGCCACACATTCTTGCCGGCTGGTTGTCGGCCAATAAGCAACGTTTTAGAGTCAGCGTGAAAAAAATCGACTGGCTGGATAACCCGATTGAAGTGCTGGCCGACCTTTACCATTTCCTCAACATGGATCACAAAGCCGGGCGTGCAGCTGCCAATATGATCTGGGATCACGATCAACATTTACTGAGCGACGCGCTGGCGTTTTATACCGAGTTAAAACGCCGATTGAGCACGCAGAAATACCCGGGCTTGCGAAAACTGCTCGCCGCTGGTGTGCCGCCGAAAGGTTTTAGTAAGTCGCTTTGGAAGAAAGCGCAAAGCGCGCATTGCGGTTATCAAAGCGGCATGGAATTGCTTGGCGTACTGCCATATTTGGCGCATACAACGGGGTTTTTCGAACTGCGGGTGAACAACGACCTATCGATAAACATACCTGAAAAGCTGTTAAGTACCGAGCTACAAGAGGATATGCGCAAGGTATTGGCGCCGCCACCGGCGGCTAAATCGGACGAAATTCTGGCTGCCAGTGGTGGTATGTACTATGCGCGCGAAGCGCCCGGAATGGATGTTTTTGTCAACGTTGGCGACCATTTTGATGCGGGCGACCCGCTGTACATTGTCGAAGTCATGAAAATGTTCAATAAAGTTTACGCGCCTTTTGCTGGTACAATTGACCAGGTACTAGTAGAAGGTGAGGGGCTTGTCATTAGCAAGGGGCAGCCGCTGTTCAAGGTCACGCCTGACGAGCAGATTGTTGCGGTCACGCCCGAGCAAATGCATCGGCGCAAGCGGCAACGGTCGGAAAAGTTTTTGGCGCGTGTTTTATAAAGGCGGGCAAGTATGATTACAGCGCTTGATCACATCGCCGTTGCGGTACCCGATTTCGATAAAGCAATTGCTCGCTTTGTGGAAGATTTTGGGCTCGAATATAAAGGCCAGGAAGAGGTCGAGGGCGCGCAAACCAAAACCGCGTTTTTTGCCTTGCCGGAAACCAGTATCGAGCTGGTGCACCCTCTACGGGGTGGCGGCCCGATACAGAAATATATCGACAAACGCGGTGGTGGGCTACACCACATTTGTTTCAGAAGCGACGATATTCACGCCGACGTCGCACGTTTGCGCGCTAAGGGCTACCAGTTTCTAAGCGCACAGCCCACCCCCGGCGCGCATAACTCTTTGGTTATTTTTATTCACCCCAAGAGTTGCGATGGTGTATTGATAGAGCTTAATCAACCGGCTGAAGAACACTAGTGTCCTGCACTGGAAGCTGAACGAAGTATCATTAGGCGATATATCTATTGACGGATACACATCATGGCTAAAGACTCTTATCGTCCCGCTAGCGCCAGTGTAGCCCAGTGGCGCGAACTTGCGATCAAGCAAATGCGTGGCAAAACACCGGAAGACCTCGTCTGGCACACCGCCGAAGGTATAGCCATAAGGCCCCTTTATACCAAAGAAGATCTTGTGCAACTACCGTACGCGAACACCATGCCCGGCACCGAGCCATTTATTCGCGGGCCGCAGGCCACAATGTATGCGGGCCGGCCCTGGACGATTCGCCAGTACGCCGGCTTCTCCACCGCCGAGGAATCCAATGCATTCTACCGTAACGCATTAGCGGCGGGCGGGCAGGGCATATCCGTCGCCTTTGACCTGGCCACGCACCGTGGCTATGACTCGGACCATCCGCGGGTCAGCGGCGATGTTGGCAAGGCCGGTGTGGCGATTGACTCGGTCGAAGACATGAAGATTTTGTTCGATGGTATTGCGCTCGACAAAGTGTCGGTATCCATGACCATGAATGGCGCCGTGTTGCCGGTGCTGGCGGGTTATATCGTGGCTGCCGAAGAGCAGGGCGTGGCGCGCGAACAGCTGTCGGGTACAATACAAAACGATATTTTGAAAGAATTCATGGTGCGCAATACCTATATTTACCCGCCCGCGCCATCGATGAAAATCATTGGTGATATTGTCACTTATTGCTCCGCCAATATGCCGAAATTCAACAGTATTTCGATCTCCGGCTATCATATTCAGGAAGCCGGGGCCGATGCCGCACTGGAACTTGCCTACACGCTGGCGGACGGTAAGGAATATATCCGCGCCGCGCTCGCCGCCGGGTTAGACATTGATCAATTCGCGCCGCGCCTGTCGTTCTTCTGGGGCATCGGCATGAACTTCTATATGGAGATCGCCAAGCTGCGTGCCGCGCGTTTGTTATGGGCGCGCATTGTCACCGAATTCAAACCGCAGAACCAAAAATCGAAAATATTGCGCACTCATTCGCAAACCTCCGGCTGGTCGCTAACCGAGCAAGACCCTTACAACAATGTCGTTCGCACGACGATAGAAGCGCTGGCTGCGGTGTTTGGTGGCACGCAGTCACTGCACACCAATGCGTTGGATGAAGCTATCGCTTTGCCCAGTGAATTCTCGTCGCGTATTGCACGCAACACCCAGCTGGTCATTCAGGAAGAAACTGGCATCACCAGGGTGGTCGACCCCTGGGGTGGTTCTTACATGATGGAATCCTTGACCCAGGATGTTGCCGACAAGGCCTGGGAATTGATTGAGGAAGTCGAGGGGCTGGGTGGTATGGCAAAAGCCATCGAGACCGGTATGCCTAAGCTCCGCATCGAGGAAGCGGCGGCACGCAAGCAGGCTCGTATTGACCGCGGCGAAGATGTAATCGTTGGCGTCAATAAATACGTTCTCGGCGAAGATGCCGAAGTCGATATTTTCGAAATCGACGACAATGCGGTACGTGAATTGCAGCTGAAGCGCTTGCAGAGGCTTAAGGATTCACGCGATAACGCCGCGGTGGAGCAAGCGCTGGAAGACATTTATCAGTGTGCGGAAGGTGGTGCGAATAATTTACTTGACCTCTCTGTGAAGGCCATGCGCGCCCGTGCTACAGTGGGTGAGATATCATCTGCAATGGAGCGCAGCTTCGGCCGCTACAACGCCGAGGCGCAAACCGTGTCGGGTGTTTACGGCAGCGCCTATAAAGAGGACAAAGACTGGATGGCGATCAGCGACGACATCGATGCCTTCGCGGCTAAACACGGTAGGCGGCCGCGCATGCTGGTGTGCAAAATGGGGCAAGATGGCCACGACCGCGGTGCTAAAGTCATTGCGACGGCCTTTGCCGATGTCGGTTTCGATATCGATTTGTCGCCGTTGTTCTCTACGCCGCAAGAAGTTGCCCGCCAGGCTATTGAAAATGATGTGCACGTGGTGGGCGTATCCTCGCAAGCCGCCGGCCACAAAACCCTGGTGCCTGCGCTGATCGAAGAACTAAAAATGCAGGGCGCCGATGATATTATCGTTATTGCCGGAGGCGTGATCCCCAAACGAGACCATGAGTTTCTATATAGTGCCGGTGTTAAGGGTATTTTTGGACCCGGCACAAAAATTCCCGTGGCGGCCCGCACTGTGCTAGCGGCTGTCAACGAGGCTTATGGCGCCGCTTAATGGCGCTGCCTATGACTGCTATTGATCTTGACCTGCTGCGACAGGGTGAGCGTCGCACCCTCGCCAAAGCCATCACGCTGGTCGAGAGCAAGCTCGATGCGCATCGCTTACAAGCGCAGAAGATACTCGAAGCTATTCTGCCCGCCACCGGCAACAGTATTCGTATCGGCATAAGCGGCAGTCCCGGCGTTGGCAAATCGACGTTTATCGAGGCCTTTGGCCGGCACCTGATTGGGGAAGGTAAAAAAGCCGCCGTGCTGGCAGTCGACCCGAGCTCGCCGCTGGCCGGCGGCAGCATACTGGGCGATAAAACCCGCATGGAGATGTTGGCGCGCGAAGAGAATGCCTTTATTCGCCCCTCACCGTCGGAAGGCGCGCTGGGCGGCGTTGCCCATAAAACCCGCGAGACCATGTTGCTGTGCGAGGCCGCCGGTTTCGATGTTATTCTGGTTGAGACCGTTGGCGTCGGCCAGTCTGAATACGAAGTCGCCAGTATGGTGGATTTCTTCTTGGTTCTGATGTTGCCTAACGCCGGTGATGAGCTGCAGGGTATTAAGAAGGGTATTATAGAACTGGCCGACGCGCTGGTCATCAACAAGGCCGACGGCGACAGCCTCAATGCAGCAAAACGCACGCAGACACATTACAAAAATGCGATGCATCTATTGAGTCACGCATCGTTCTGGACCCCACGCGTGCTGACGTGCTCGGCATTGGAAAACAAAGATATCGACAGCATCTGGAGCATGATTATCGATTATCGCATCAATGCTGAAAAAAGCCGCTGGTTCCATGAAAAACGTGCCTCGCAAAACCGGCAATGGCTGCAAAAACTGCTGCACGATATGCTGGATCTGCGCTTGAATAGCAATCCGAAAATTAAAGCGTTGCGACCCAAGCTTGAACAGCAGGTGGTTAGTGGGGAAACAACACCATTTTCAGCCGCGCAGCAGTTGATAGCGTTGTTATAAACAGCGGGAAGTTCGGTATAACAACCTGGTATCAAGCAGTTACGAGTAGTTCCAGGGCCGTTCCAGGACACTAGTCGCGCTTGGTTTTGCCAGCTTCAAAGAGCGAGGGCGCGCAGTTCCGGGTTTTCCTGGCTGCGTTCCCACAGGTAATCAAAATGACGGGCCCGATCTTTTGCTTCGACCGCGGCGCTGAAATTGACGAAGGCCTTGTCATCTTCTCCTTCAATACCGGCGGCGATAGCGCTGAAGTCGGCCACAATAAAAGTTTCCCGGTAACGATCAGGCAGGCTCAGGCACTGGCGAATTTTGATGGCGGAGGGCAGTTGCCGCATCAGGGCCACCAGGCAATGTCCCGATTTGACCAGGCCGCTTGCATCTGCGACGAGCAAGCGCGCTTCGGCGTTGCGGTTACGACGCACCATGCTTGACAGCGCTTGCTGCACTGCCGGCTTGTTGTACACCGGCGGCTCGAGGTTAGTGCTCCAGATACGCACGCAGCGTCGACTTTGCTCAATTAATTGCACGACGCTGGCGTGGTATTCGTCGGGATAGGTTATTGCAAGGCGTTTGTAGCGGTCCATTAGCGATCTCTCTCTTGAGCGTCTATCAATGCAATGCTGCCGCTAGCCAGCAAGTGGCTTAACAGCTGGCGGTTGTCGTCGTGCTCACAATAGGCAGTTAAGTCCGTCACTTCGATAAGCCGATGCTCAGCAATACTTCGTGCCAATTCAACACTGGCTTCCGCCACAGGAATCATTGCACCATCAAAAAATAGTACCCAGCCACTGTGCAACTGACTCAGCGCAATGCGGCTAGACAGCGAGCGTTGCAGATGCGTGTAGTGGCACATGTTTGCCTGCAAAGCTTTTTCGCTAATCGCCACCGGCTCGGGCGCAAGCTCCGGGTATTTCGGTTCGGTTATCCAGGCGCCAAACCACTCGGTCAGCGCGTCGCGATCGTCAACGTAGTGCTGCAGAATGTGCTGCAGGCGGTCAATGACCGTGCTATCGATAAAGCCGCTGTTGTTCGCCGGGCGTTGCGCAGAATCGGTGTAGCGTAACCGATCGGTTAGCGTGCTGGCGATGGCGTGACTCCACTCGCCTAGCAGTTCGGCGTGACTCGGAGCTCTGAAGCCAATCGAATACGTTAGGCACTCGGTTTGTGCAATGCCCCAATGGGCAATAGCCGGCGGCAGGTAGAGTACGTCGCCACTGTACAGCGTGTGTTCTTCGAGCGGCGTAAATTCCTCGATGCTCTTTAAACCGCCTATGTCGATCTGTTGTGTGCTGGCGTCGCACGTCGGACCTATGCGCCACACGCGTGAACCCTTACCCTGCAGCAGGAAAACGTCGTACTGGTCGAAGTGGGGGCCAACTCCGCCACCGGGCGTGGCGTAGCTGACCATCACGTCATCCAATCGCCATTGTGGCAGGAAGCTGCATTGCTCACGCAAGTTGGCGACCTCTGCAACCCAGTGATCTACTGCTTGCACCAGTAGCGTCCAGTTTTGCTCGTCCAGCGCCTGCAATTCAGTAACGGTAAAGGGGCCCTCGCGCAGATTGCGTGCGCCGCTCTGCGCATCAACGCAGACCAGGCGCGATTCGATGTGTTCTTCCATTGCCAGGCCGGCCAATTCATCGGCGCTCAAGGGGTCGATGAAGGCGGGCAGGGCGTTACGAATCAGCAGCGGTTTTTGCTGCCAATAATCGGCAAGAAATTTTTCTGCCGGCATATCACCAAGAAGCATTGTGAGGTCTTTGGCAGGCGCGGGTTATGCTTGCCCGGCTTGCTGCGCGGCGTTGCCGATATAGTTTTGCGGCGTTAATGACCGCATTTGTTGCTTCGCTTGCTCGCTGACGTCAAGGCCTTCGATGAAGCGCTGCAGTTCTTCCTGCCCAATTGCTTGCCCTCGGGTTAGCGCCTTGAGTTTTTCGTACGGTTGTTCCACGCCGTAGCGGCGCATAATTGATTGCAGCGGTTCCGCCAGCACTTCCCAGCTGTCGTTCAAATCGGCAGCAATGACGCATTCATTCAGTTCCAGCTTGCCCACCCCCTTTAACGTCGACCGCCAGGCTACTAACGAATGTGCCATGCCGACCCCGAGGTTGCGCAATACGGTGGAGTCACTCAGGTCGCGTTGCCAGCGCGAAATAGGCAGCTTTTCACTCAAATGCTGCAGTATCGCATTCGCCAGACCGAGGTTACCCTCGGCGTTTTCGAAATCGATCGGGTTCACTTTGTGCGGCATGGTGGAAGAGCCCACTTCACCGGCAACGGTACGCTGTTTGAAATAACCGAGTGAGATGTACGCCCAGATATCGCGGTTGAAGTCGATCAAGACAGTGTTGAAACGCGCCAGTGCCGCGAATAATTCGGCGATGTAATCGTGGGGTTCGATTTGCGTTGTAAATGCATTGCATTGAAGCCCCAGGTTTTCGATAAAAGTGTTGGCGATTGCCGGCCAGTCCAGGTCGGGGTAGGCTGCCATATGGGCGTTGTAGTTACCGACCGCGCCGTTCATCTTGCCCAACGGCTGCACAGCAAGCAGTTGTTGCAATTGGCGGTCGAGGCGGGCGACAGTGTTGGCGATTTCCTTGCCCACGGTGGTCGGGGTGGCCGCTTGACCGTGGGTGCGCGACAGCATCGGAATGTGCGCATAAGTTTGTGCCAATTTGCGCAGCGTATTAACAAGCTCGCGCGCGACAGGCGCCAGCACATCGTCGCGACCTTGTTGCAACATCAGCGCATGTGAGAGGTTGTTGATGTCTTCCGACGTGCAGGCAAAGTGCACAAACTCTGAATATTGCGCGAGCTCGGTATGGCCAGTAATTTTTTCTTTCAGAAAATACTCGCAGGCTTTGACATCGTGGTTGGTGGTGCGCTCGATCTCCTTTATGCGCTCGGCGTCTTGCACTCTAAAGTCGCTGACGATCTGATCCAAAAATTGCGCCGCCGCTGGGCTGAGCGCTGCGATCTCGGTAATACCAGGCTGCGCAGCCAGTTGCTGTAACCAGCGTACTTCGACCAGAATGCGTTGTTTGGTCAGACCAAATTCGCTGAATATGGCACGCAGCTCGGCGGTCTTGGCTCCGTAGCGACCATCTATGGGGGAAATAGCCGTTAGTGCGTTGAGAGGTAAGTCATTCATAAGGACTCGCATTGAGGTTTAAAGCAATCAATAAAGGAAAAGTCTTGTTCTTACGCCTGCAGTATTTCGTTAAGGGACTGTTCAAGCTTTTTACGCTGCAAGATAAGGTTTAAACGCCGCCCGCCATACAACCGCCACAAACGCGCGGCGCGGATCGCGACCAGTAACAAAGCGCGAATACTATTGGCTATGCGTTCATCGCGTAAGTGTTGCAGGTTACCGTTGACCTGAATGCGGTAGCGAAAAGTGCTGAGAGTGTCTTGATAAATTGCCGCGACGGGGTGGATCACGCTATCGCTGTTGGCGCTAAAGTGTTCCTTGTGGAACGATGCGTGTTGCAAGCGGTTGCGGATAATTTTGAGCATTTCCGGCTGCTTCGCCAACTTTTTCTCGAGGTGCAGCACACCCA
>CAZJDL010000118.1:9140-10294 GCA_964544755.1 uncultured Pseudomonadales bacterium
AGAAAATCACGAAAACGGCGCTCACCAATAAAGCAAATGCCGGTGCTGTCTTTTTTGTTGTGGGTGATAAAACCTTGCTGCTGCGCTATCGCCCGTACCTGTGGCTTGCTTAAATCGCCGAGTGGAAACAGGCAGTGCTTGAACTGCTGCGCGCCAACGGCGTGCAGGAAATAAGTTTGGTCTTTATTGCCGTCGTGGGCCTTGCACAGCAGAGTACGGCTACTTTCTTGCCGCAGGCGGGCGTAGTGGCCGGTGGCGATAAAATCCGCACCGAGCGCCTGCGCGTAGTCGAGACATGCTCTAAATTTGATTTCCTTATTGCATAGAATATCCGGGTTGGGCGTGCGCCCGGCGCGATACTCGTGCAAAAAATGCTCGAACACATTATCCCAGTATTCGGCGGCGAAGTTGGCAGTGTGCAGCGTGATCCCAAGCCGCTCCGCGACTTGCTGCGCGTCGGCCAGATCGTCTTTTGCGGTGCAATATTCGGTGCCGTCGTCTTCGTCCCAGTTTTTCATAAACAGTCCCGCCACGTCGAAACCCTGCTCGACAAGCAAGTAGGCCGCGACCGACGAGTCGACCCCGCCCGACATAGCAACGATGACGCGCGGTTTGCAACGAATGGTCGAATCAGAATGCACGCTTACGGTTTGTGATGGTAAATTATATCCAGCGGGTAACGAACACCGGCGCGATAGGTTTCAATGGCCTGCAACACCAGCGGGCTGCGCAGTTTATCACGTTGCGCGACAATCTCAGCATAGCTAATCCAATGCACATCAACGATATCGTTGTCGCGCTCAAGTTCCGCCTGCAAGCGCTCAGGTTGTGCCAAAAAGTTTGCCCGACAGTACGTTGCGGCGTTGCGCGGTGAGGTATAAAAGCTAAAACCGAGAAAGTCAGTCACCGTGGTTTGCCAGCATGTCTCTTCGAGGGTTTCACGTTGCGCTGCCTGGATCAGGGTTTCGTGCAACTGCCAGTGGCCTGCTGGTTGATTGAGCACCAATTGCCGACCTTGCTGTTCGCTCACCATCAGGAAAAGGTTGTCGCGCGGCACAATACTGGCGACAGTGATGTGAGCATCAATTTCCTTATCGCACATATCGCAACCCCTCCTTATTTGGTGGAACAAGTTGATGTCCGGGCTTAATTAC
>CAZJDL010000119.1:0-10241 GCA_964544755.1 uncultured Pseudomonadales bacterium
GCCACAATCGCATCAGGCTGCAGGTGCTCAAATTTTTCTAGCAATGGAATAAAGTGCCCTGCATTTGCGTCGCTTCTGCCGGCGTTAATAAATTCGCTACCGGGTATTGCTTTCTCCAGTAGGCTGGTAAAGTTAAATTCCTGCGGCACCTGTACGGCTTCGACGAAGGAATCCCCCAACACCAGAACTTTTAGCTTGGCATTCAGGTTGGGTTCGCTATCGTTCAGGCCTATGCTGTTGACGCGATTTCTAGCAAACCCCTCTTTGCTGTGTAAAATCTCCGTGTATGGCTGGTATTGCCAACCGAACACCGGATCATACATTTGATTAGACGGTGACGTCAGGAACAGGCGCGTGATGACCTCCGCCAATATTAGAGTGCAGATAATTGCCAATACGCAACTGGCGATGTTACGGGAGCTTGCTTGCACTCAGAGGCCTTGAAAACGCGGTGGTTGTTACACTTTATGTGAATAAAGAATAGCATATATTGTTATATCCACAGGCTCGTTCGCGAGGCGTTTGTGTGTATTTTAGGCATTGTTGCCGTATGGTAAATCTCTTAGAATTTGCGCCAGTGTGAATGATAGGCAACGGCACGCATTGTGGTCGATGCTGGTTGTAACCGGGTGGGGAGAAAAAAAGCTTGCTGGAACCAAACAATAGTCAGCTGGCGCAGGGGTTTTACCAGTCATTTATTCGTTATCCCGATCGACCGGCGTTGTCGATCAGCGGTGATGAAGTCAGTTATCAGCAGCTGGCACAGCTGGCATGCGGCCTTGGCATACAACTACGGAGCGTCCTTCCTGACCATGCACGCGGGCATGAGCTGGAGAAAGTCTCCGCCACGGCGCCGTTAACCGCGGTTTTCGGCCAGCGCAGCCTGATGTGCTATGCCGGTATACTTGGTGCTTTATTCGCCGGCCACGCGTATGTGCCACTGAATCCTGAATTCCCGATACCCCGCCTGCAGAACATGCTGCAGCGTGCGCGCTGCAACTGTATGATAGTCGACGAGGACGCCGTTGGCCTGCTGCCCGATTTGCTCGCCGGCGTGACCCGCCCGCTGTTGGTCGTACTGCCTGCTGCCAACAACGCCACTGCACTACAAGCCGAGTATCCGCAGCATCGCTTTTGCCATGCATCAGATGGCAATGATTCGGTGGTGACCGAGCCACGCCGCCGCAATAACGTCGCGTATTTGCTATTTACATCAGGCAGCACCGGTGTTCCCAAGGGCGTTATGGTGACCCACGCCAATGTCTGCCATTTTTTGCAGTCTGCGCAGCAACGCTACCGGCTTGGCCCTGGCGACCGGGTCTCGCAAACTTTTGCGCTCACCTTTGATCTGTCGGTATTTGACCTGTTTCTCGCCTGGGGAGCGGGTGCCTGCGTCTGCGTACCGGGTGCCAATGAATTGATCAAGCCTGGCAGGTACATTAATCGGGAGCGCCTGACACTATGGTTTTCCGTACCGTCCACCGCCCTCTTTATGAAAAAATTTGGCGAGCTCAAGGCGGATAAATACTCGACATTGAAATGGAGCTTGTTCTGCGGCGAGGCTTTGTCTAACGAAGTGGCTCGGTATTGGAGCCGGGCGGCACCGAATTCGATCGTTGAGAACCTCTACGGTCCGACCGAGCTGACTATCGTTTGTACCGTGCACCGTTGGGAGCAGCCGTCGGGGCAGCCCGCTGATAGTGGCCTGGTGCCCATTGGCGAAGCGTTACCGGGCATGCAAGCCATGATCGTGAGCGAAGACCTGCAAGAGGTGGCTGTTGGTGAGCAGGGCGAATTGATGCTGACTGGCCCGCAGCTCACGCCGGGTTATCTGAACGACGCAGCGAAGACCGGCCAGGCATTCATACAACCACCTGGTCAGCAGGAGACCTGGTACCGCACGGGTGACCTGGTTATTCGCCGCGCGCCGGGAAAGCCACTTGAATATATCGGCCGGCTGGACAACCAGGTTCAGGTTAACGGCCACAGAGTTGAATTGGGCGAAGTGGAATCGGTGTTGCGCAGTCACGAATCGATAGACGAAGCCATTGTTATTGGCTGGCCGTTGACACCGTCAGGTGTCGGCGGCGTGGTGGCTTTCGTGTTGGGGGCGGATATCGATCGTAAAACTTTACTGAGCGGGATTAAATCCCGCTTGCCGGCGTACATGACCCCAAGCCGCATTGAAGTCGTCGACCGTTTCCCGTTGAATAGTAATGGCAAAATAGACCGCAAGGCATTAACTAAAACTTTACAGGGTAATTGAATGGAAGCAGAGCAGATCCACGAGTATATTTTACAGTCACTGCAAGACCAATTGGTCGCTGCAGAAGTGGACGCGGGCACGTTGCAGGGCGATTTTGACTTAATGAACAGCGGCATCATTGATTCGATGGCATTCTTGCATCTGGTCACCGGTATAGAAGACTGGTTGGGCATTGAACTCGATTTCGAAGACCTTGATCCGGCCGAACTCACAAAAATTGGCCCGCTGTGTGAGTTCGTCCAGCAACAGGTTGAGCAGAGCTGAATATGAAGAGTGATCTGAAGGAAACATCGCTTTCCGAAGGTGATTTCATTCGCGGGCAGTTGGGTCAGTCTGAATCTGCGGTGCAGAAATATGCCAGGCTGGTGATTGGCGAATACGCGTTATTGCCATTGCTAAAATACGAGTTGATTACCTCGTTGTTGGGTTGGGTGCCTGGTGCCCTGGGCCTGGCGCTGCGTAAAATATTTTATCCGCTGCTGTTCGACAACATCGGCAAGGGCGTAGTGTTTGGCACAAACGTGACAATCCGTAACGCCGCGCGGATGCAAATTGGCGATCGTGTGATCATCGACGATGACGCGTTTATTGATGCCCGCGGTGCAGCGCCCGGAGCATTTGTGCTCGAAGACGACGTGTTGGTCGGCCGCGGCGCGGTGCTGCAATCCAAGGCCGGCCATTTCCATGTGGGCGCACGCGCTAATATCGGCAGTCACTGCTCGATAATCGCGCAGGGCGGCGTTGAGATCGCCAATGATGTGTTTGTCGGTGGCGGCAGCAAAATATCTGGCGGTTTGTTTCGTCTTAATGACCCGCATGCTGAACAAGTCTTCGAACGTTACTCCAAAGGCCCGGAAAGGATTATGGAACGCTGTGTGTTGGGCATGGGCTGTATTGTGATCGACAATGTCACCATCGGCAGCCGAACTTTGATCGGCTCGGGTGTAACGATCTCCTCCGCTATTCCCGAAGACTCCATAGTTGGTTCGCGGCCGCCGCTCGTCATGAAGAAACCAGACCCGAACAAAGCACCGGCAGCAGAGAAGGGCTGACTATCGTGGCTGCAGATATAGGGCAGACAGTGACAGTTGGCGTGGGATCGCTGGCCGTTGCTTTGGCGAAAGAGATCAACCAATCTGCCAGTCTGCGCTGCGCGCTGCTAGTGGATACGGGGCCGGGAAATGTAAGCCTGCGACAATTCGCTGAGCAGCATAACTGTGCTTACCGGCATTGCGCAACGTTGAAAGACACCGAGCTGCTGCAACAGATTGGGGAGCTCAAACCGAAGTACATTTTCTCAGCGGACAATCTGCGTATTTTTGGCGTCAAATTTCTGCGGCTGGCGGGCTGCGCTTGTATTAACTTCCACAATGGCCCGCTATCCGAATACCGCGGTGTCAATATCCCGAGTTGGGTTATATGGAACAAGGAACCAACACATGCTGTAAGTTGGCATGTGATGGTCGAGGAACTGGATGCCGGGGCCATCCTACTGCAACGCAGGTTTGACGTGGCGCCGCGCGAGACCGCCTTCAGCCTGTCGCTTAAATGCATTCAAGCGGGGATCGACAGCACGAAAGAACTGGTTGCACAGCTTGAGCAGCAAGCGGACATGCGGAGCCCGCAATCCTCGGCGGCAGGCCGGTATTATGCCCGGGCCGATGTGCCCAATGACGGTATTCTGGACGCGCGCTGGAGCGCCGCTGAACTCGACCGCTTGTTTCGCGCGCTGAACTACAAAACCATTCCCCATCACGTGGGGGTGCCGAAGGTTCTGGTCGATGGCCAACTACAAGCGCTCAAGAGCTGCAGATGGTTGCCGGATGCCAGTGACGCGCCGACGCCGCGCGCCAACCAGATTGTGCTGGAAAAACCTGATGGCTGGGTAGTGCTGGGATTACGAGCCTAGTTTATTAGCGCTCAACCTTTACAAGCGTTTGCTGCCGTACGACACTCATGGATTTCTCGCCTGTATCGTATCTGTACTACCCTATATAGTGAGGCGGTAAATTCTGCTTCTAATGATGACTTTGGTTTAACAAAATATGGCTAATGGCAACCACAAGAGGCGGCTGCGCAGCGTCGTGATGTGGGCGATAAAGCTGACGGTGACTGCCGCAATATGCGCTTGGCTGTTCCGCAACGTTGATTGGCGGAGCTTTTGGCAAACCGCACTGTCCCTACATCCCGCGAGTTTGCTGGTGTTGCTGGGCCTGGCGATTGCCGGCATTATGCTCAGCGCCTGGAAGTGGCAGATTTTGCTGCGTATGCACGGCGTGGATTATTCCTATATCCAATTGACGAGATGGTATTACACCGGATCATTTGTCAGCGTGTTTTTACCGACCAGTATCGGTGGCGATGTTTACCGCATATATCGTACTTATCGAAATCCGCGGAGTCGGATGAGCAGTGTGCTGGCCGTCACCGTTGAACGGATAACGGGTCTGCTGGCCTTGCTGTTTATGGGCTACGTTGCGGCCATTGTGAGTTATTTCGAAAGCGGAAATCAGCTGTCGTATTGGGTTGCTGTCGCCGGCACGCTCGGCATACCGCTCGGCATCGCGGTATTGCTCATTGCCATCAAGCTGGATTTGGTCAGCAAACTAGCCCAATGGAAGCGCAGCCCGAAATTTCTCACCAGCCTGGTTGCCCACGCCGGCGAATACCTGCAGCAACCGCGCAATGCTGCGTACGTGATGGTATTGTCTTTCGTGTTCCACCTGGTGCGCATAGCCGGTCTGGTTTTCCTGCTGTATCTGTTTAACGCGCAAGTATCGGTGTTTAGCGTCTTTGTCGTTGCCGCGTTAACGACGGTGCTTGGTATGGTGCCGGTCAGCATCGGCGGCTTCGGCGTAATCGAGGGTTCGTTTACGTACCTCATGTCTCTTTATGGTTTACCCACGAATATCGGATTGTCAGCTATACTGATTTTTCGCATGAGCGGGATTTTCGTTTCGCTGCTGGGCGCGGTGTTTTACTTGTTGGAAAAAGAGCCGCCAATACAAAATGTACCCGATCTGTTTGCTGAAGAAGCCGCAAAATGAAAGCCATCATACTGACATCGCAACGCACAGGCTCCACCTTTTTGCAGGTCTGCCTCGATTCGCATCCGGCCGTAAAATGCTATGGTGAGATGATGACCGGCGGCCATATCGAGTTACCGGCTTACGTTTACAAGAGTCGTTTCGCCACAAAAGCCTTGCGGTTTGCGATGATCCGTGGCTGGAGTCCCGCCGCGGTGCTGCAGCGTTTCTATCAAAGCAACGAGGCCCCGGTCGTTGCCTTCAAGGCAATGTACAATCACATTTCCAATGACAAAGCCCTGCAGTTTTTGCAGCAGCACACTGACATACGCATCATGCATTTGCGGCGTGGTAACCTGCTCAAACAATATGTATCGAAAGTGTTGATGAGTCGCAAACGCGACGGTATTTGGCGTCCGCACTCGACGTATAAGCTCCCCGTTGCAACCACGGCAATCGTACCGCAGCAGGCTATCAAGGAAATGGATCGCGTGATGGCTCGGTATAGTCGCTATGACGCGCTGTTTGCCACGCATCGCAAGGTCGAACTGGTATACGAGGATCTGATTGCTGGTAACGGGCTGACAGATAACACGACGACCAGGTTGTGTGAGCTACTTGAAATTGATCATGCGCCGATGACTTGTGATTTCGTCAAATCAAATCCCAATGATCTTAAAGAAATTGTTGAAAACTACGCCGAGCTGGCTGCCGCGTTGAATGGTACTCAATACGAAAAATACCTGCACGAAGCCTGACGCTTAACAGCAACGATCAGCCCAAGTGCCGCGCCCGTCACGCGTCAGGATTGAGCAAGAAAACCTGAGTAAGAGCATCGCGGCCGGTGTAAACAGGGTCATGGTTGGCTCTGATCTTTGTTAACCACTGTATCTGTTGTTCACTAAGATAGAGCGTCAGATCTACCGATGTTTCCGCCGATGTGATCAGCCAAATGCGGCGTTCCTTTATGCCGTTGATCTCTTCCAGCAGTGCTGGGGTGACAGCAATGCTATTGACATAAATATCGCGAAACTCGCCGTCTTTGTTGAGGAACAAAGGCCGGTGATGGGTTTTATGATTACGCAGCCAATAGTCAACTTTGCCCGCATACCAGCGTTGCTGAAGCATATCTTCCGCGATGACCAGGTCAGAATCGCGTAAGTTTGCCTTCACGTATTCACCGGCCGTTTTGTGGTCAGGGTAGGGCCAGCCGAATATCGGAATCCGTTCGCCGTAGCCCAGCGTAGCAGTGTTAAATGCCTGCACGACACCATGGCTACCTAGCGCGCCGATGAAGAGCAGGATGCCGGCTGCAGCCTGTTTAAGGTTGGGCGCTATCGCCAGCGGCAGCTTTTTGAAGACCTCGCTTATGCCAGTGGCGGCAACTATTAGCGCAAAGGGATAGAAGCCGATCACATAGCGCAGCCCGCCCCATTCTTTGATGGCGCCAATAGCGATAACGGGCATCAACGCCGCCAATACCGCAAGTTTCGCATAGTCAAAATTTTGCTTTGTCGGGTTAAGCGCCAGCAAGGCGCAGGCGAGCAGGAACACAACAATGACCAGCGGAAACTCTTGTGCGAACAAGGCAAGGTAAGCAAAGGGAAACGCAAAAATTTTCTTCACGCCGAGCTGCAGACTAACAGCGAGGCAGCAAGCTACCAAAAGCACCGCCAATGCGCCCAGTGGCGCCAGGTTCCGCCGAATCGACTGCAGGCCGCTTGGCGAGCATAGCAACCACAGCAGCATCAACAGGCCGGCGCCGTAGACTTGTCCCAAGCCGGCCAGCGCGCCGGCACCAGTGAGAAAGCCAAGCCACGCTACGTAGTGTAACAAATTACCACCGTGAGTCAGTGTTCTGACTGCCAGCCAGGCGCCCAGACCCGCACCCAGTAGGCTGGAGACATAAAATAAAGGGTGCAACAACTTGAACAGTGGCGGCAGCTTATCCCAAATACCACCATCGTTTGTTGTCACCTCGGACACCGCGTTACTGATACCGTGCGCACTCTCCCACGCGACATAAGGCGCCGCTTCAAAAACTCTGGAGTACGCGTAAGAAAGGCTAGCCGTCACCAGCGTAAACAGAATGGCCTGCAAGGCATTGACCCGGGTTGGCATACGCAACAGGAACGGTAGCAACACAAATGCCGCGGCAAAAATCGCCAGGGTATGAAAAGAAACCGCGACGAAGACTGACGCAGCGGCGCAGCCCAACATTGCCCAACCACCGTTGCTGGCCCAGCGCCAGGAAGTCATGGCAGCCAAGACGTAGAAAAATAAAAACGGCCCGTACATGCGGGCTTCGCGCGAAACGGCGATATGCCACTCTGACAGGGCGAGCAATAGCGCGCACAAAAACGCTGGCCAGGTGCCGATAGTCGATCGAAATGCCAGAAAGATCAGCGACGCAGTCAACGTGCCGATCAGGGCAGAGAACAGTCTGTAACTACTCTCCTTTTCCGTGCCGGCAAGTTTGGCAAAAAAAGCATTGGCGATGGTTTGCGGCATGGCTCTGTGGTAAGGCATGCCGCTGGGCATTTGCGCTGCTCCGGATTCCGCAAGAGAGCGCGAGGCAAACGACGTCGTTTCCTCGTCAGCGTAGAAGCCGAGCTTACCCAGGTCGTAGAAGCGGGGTATTGCAGCCAGCAGTGCCAGCAGCACTGCTATAAGGGCAACCCTCGTTGTTTCGGTCATCCCCTCGCCTGCATTATTGTTGGTGAATCATTAAGAGTAGCAATTGACTTTCACGAATTGAATACGCGCAGGCTGGCCGGTATGAGCTTGTTAGTTGACTATTTCTTTGATTCTGTATTCTTTGATATCTTTAGCGTGGGTAAATATGATGGTTTCGCCCACCAGCCCAATCGCAATCAACTGAGCGCCCAACACGAAGAAAAGTGAGAACATGACCAGCAACGGCCGTGTAGAAACTTCCATACCCATAAATAAGCGGGCGTATGCCAGATATACCAGTCCGATCGTGCCGACAAATATGGAAGCAGTACCAATCAAGCCAAAAAAGCGCAACGGTTTTTTGTTGAACTTGGTCAGAAATACAATCGTTAGCAGGTCGAGGAAACGGCGTATGTACAAGCCTGGCCCATAGAAACGAGAATGCGAGTCTTCCGTCGCCTGCGCCAGCTCCACTTCAACCGATCTGTACCCTATCTGGTGCGCCAACAGCGGCATAAATCGCATTTGATCGCCGTACATATGGATTTCCCTTAACGCGGCAGTCTTGATCAAGCGTACGCCACAGCCGACATCAGAATATTCCTGGCCGGAGAATTTTTTCAGCAGGTAACGAAACAAACGGGTTTGCAGTTGATTGGCCTTGCCGTCCAGCCGTGGCCAGCGTTTGCCCAATGCGAGATCATACTCGCCAATTTCGCTGAATAACTTTTTCAGTTCGCTGGTCACCACCTGCTTGTAGCACGGTAATATCAGAACCATTTCACCGCTGGCGCGCTCGGCGCCCGCCTGTATAGCCGTGGCCTCGCCGTAGTTGCGTGATAATATCAGCAAGGTCAAATCTGGCTCACTGTCGCTGCACTCGCGCAACTGGCGCGCGACCTCAGGAAAATCATTGCTGATGACATAGATAAATTCAAGATCGGCAACGAGTTCAGACAAACAGTTTTTATACTCGCTATACAGTGACACGGTATCGTCGGTACGTTCGCATACCGGCACGATGACGCTGAGCTTTTTACCATCTAATAAATCAGGCATTGGATTCTTCACTTAGATTGCTGACATTTTGAGTTTGAATTTCGGCGGTGAGCAGTGCGAGTTCACCAACATTGAGCGAACCCTGCTGATAAATAAGCTCGCATAAAAAACCAAGGCTGACCAGGAATGCGCTGAGCGTGAAAAACAACAGGCCGGTGGTGGACATAATCACAATCGGCTCGGCTACAATCAGCTGATAAACGATAAAACAGGCGCACAACAGGGAGATCAGAAAAGGCACTGCCGCCAGCTTGGCGAACCAGGTTGTCGGATGATCGACCAGCGACAGAATAGTCTTGATAGTCAGCAGGTCAAGCAATACTTTATAGACGCGCGACAAGCCGTACTTCGACTCACCGAACTGGCGTGCGTGGTGTTTCACTTTGACCTCAGCGAAGCGGGCGCCGCTCAACGACAGCAACGCCGGAATAAAGCGATGCATCTCGCTATAAAATGGTACGCGTTGCATCAGGCTGGCGCGGTAGACCTTGAGGGAGCAGCCGTTGTCCTTGATTGACACGCCGGTTACCTTGCCGATCAGGCGGTTGGCGATCATGGACGGAATCTTGCGCTTCAGCAGCTTGTCTTGCCGGTTATGGCGCCAGCCGACTACGATGTCATAGCCCTGCTTGAGGGTCTCGATCATCATCGGAATGTCGGTCGGGTCATTTTGCAGGTCGCCGTCCATGGTGACCAAAATATCACCACACGCGTTGTCGATACCGGCCGCCATTGCCGGGGTTTGGCCGTAGTTTTTTCTGAAGTCGATGACGCGTAAATGCGGGTCTTCGGCGGCCAGCTCCTTGCAGCGGTCTATCGTGGCATCCTGGCTGCCGTCGTTAACAAATATGATTTCGTAGCGGTACGGCAAAGTCCGGGCGACTGCGGCAATTGCGTCGTACAGCGGGCGTGCGGAATCTTCTTCATTGTAGAGAGGTGCAATGATGGAGATTTCCGGTTTGTCCGGCAGCGGTACAGTCGGGGAAGCAACGGTCACGTTTTTTTACCAGAAATAGCTATGCTGAAAAGGATTTTAAGGAGACCTGCAGAGCACGGAGTCCGTCATTCTTGATTAGCGGCACGCTGCACTTGGTTTGTGTTGCACTGCTGCTATTCCATTTAACTGTAGCAGCACTCCATAACACTGTAAAGTGACTACAATATGTACCGGATACAATCGGTGGGACACATCAGGTTTGTGCGCCGAAACCAGC
>CAZJDL010000120.1:0-10134 GCA_964544755.1 uncultured Pseudomonadales bacterium
GCAATCGCGATTCTTCGCCACGCGGGTGATGATAATAAGTGAGACTTATTGCGTTTCCGCGACAGAAATGAAACACGGCAAGGCTCAATACATTGCTTAGTTGTAAACAGGCGTTTAGAGTAACCCGCAGACGATTTTGCGGCGGATTAGGCTAAAAAACGCCCATTCCTTTCGCCCGTACTCGTTCGCGAAGCGGCCCATTGAACGGAGGTACCGATCCATCCTGGTGTAAATCATGTCGTCTTCAACCGATATTACCTCGCTGCTAATCGACTCCCGCAATGGCAACGCTGCCGCGCTGGATGAAATCTATCCGCAGGTATATCAAGCGCTGTACCGGATTGCACGTGGCCAGCTGCGCCGCATGTGGGACATGGGAACAATGAGTACCACCGCTTTGGTCAAT
This sequence comes from uncultured Pseudomonadales bacterium, assembly GCA_964544755.1. GTDB lineage: Bacteria > Pseudomonadota > Gammaproteobacteria > Pseudomonadales > JAUIET01 > JBBKXJ01. Next base: position 407 of record CAZJDL010000120.1, read on the forward strand.
GAGGTTTATCTGAAGCTGGTCGATCAATCGCAATGCCAGTGGGTCGACCGGGCACACTTTCTAGCGCTTTGCGCCAAGGCGATGCGCCAAATATTAATCAATTACGCAGAGAAAAAGCGTGCGCAAAAGCGTGGCGGCGATTGGCAACGAGTGACGTTCGAAGAGGCGCTGGCGACATCGGTGATCGGTGTGGATACGCTATTGGCGATGGAAGACGCCTTGCAACAACTTGCGGTGGTGGATGAGGATTTATGTCGCTTGGTTGAGCTGCGTTTTTTTGGCGGCTTAACGGAAACGGAAATTGCTTGTGTGTTTGGTGTTAGCGAGCGAACCGTACGCCGTAATTGGCGTAAAGCCAAAGCCGTGCTCGCTCACGCGCTGGCAGTAAAGAACGATGATGAACGAGGAGTGCCCGTTTAGCAACCGCAGAAATCGGAGGGCTATGGACGCGCGGCGACCATCAGAACAACGTTGGCGGCAAATACAAACCATTCTGGATGACGTATTTGAGCTTCCTACCGACCAACGCCTTGCCGGTTTGCAACAGGCCTGCGATGGCGACCCTGTCTTGTATCAGGAGGTCGCAACCCTGCTCAAAGCTGAGGCCGACGCCCCTGCATTTCTTGAGCGTCCGGCTGTAGAGCTTGCGCAGTCTTTTCTTGCCACTGCTACCCGTCATCACCACGCACAGATCCCCGATTATACTGGCCGCCGTATAGGCCCCTATCGATTGCGCGATGAAATCGGCAGAGGTGGCATGGGTGTCGTGTATCGCGCGGAGCGCACGGGCGGAACTTTCGACCAACAAGTCGCCATCAAACTCCTATGGAACTGGCAAGATCGGGAGATGCGGCTAGACCGATTCCAGCGGGAACAACAGTTGCTGGCTTCTCTTAACCACGCCAATATCGCGCAGCTTTACGACGGTGGTCTGACGCCAGAAGGCCAACCGTATATCGTTATGGAGTATGTTCAAGGCGATCCCATCAATGACTATTGCGACCAGCATCGGCTAACGATCGATGCGCGGCTAAAGCTAACGATGCAGGTGATAGACGCTTTGCATTACGCCCACCGCAATCTGGTCATTCACCGTGATATCAAACCGTCGAATATCCTGGTGACCGAAGATGGCCAGGTTAAGCTGCTCGATTTCGGCATCGCCAAGCTATTAGACGATCAGGCTGAGCCTGAGGGCCCCACGGCGATAGATTTGACGCATACCGGCGAGCAGTTAATGACACCCGGCTTTGCCGCGCCTGAACAACTGCTTGGTCAAAACGTCACTGTCGCGACCGATGTATTCCAACTGGGACTGGTATTGTATGAACTGCTTACCGGGCGGCTCGCTTTTCGTGAGCACGCCGGTTCGTTCTATGAGTTGGCAAGAAATATATGCGAACGGACACCTACTCGCCCCAGCGTTGTTGTGAATCACCAGGTTGATGGCAACGACAGCGGTTCAAGACCAAGCAGCACGAAGCAGTCAGTAGTAGTGAAGCTAAGCCAGGCGCGCGGACTGCGATTACCTCAATGGCGTAAAAAACTGAGTGGCGACCTGGATGCAATTGTACTCAAAGCTTTACGCAACGAGCCCGAAAAGCGTTATGCGTCAATGGAGGCGTTGGGCGCGGATATTCAAGCCTATTTTGAGGCGCGCGCAGTGTCAGCTCATGAAAAAGGCGCTCGTTATCGCCTGGGCAAATTCGTACGCCGTAACACTTTGGCAGTTATAGCAGGCGTTAGCATAGGCGTATTGTTGATTGCTTATGCTGCCACTGTTACCGTGCAAGCAAATCGCATACAAAGCGCACTTGAGCGAAGCCGTGTTGAGGCACACAAGGCCCAGCAAGTTTCGGACTTTATTATTGATATCTTTAAAGTCTCGGATCCTGAGGTTTCAGGCATTGAAACCGTTACAGCGCGCGAGTTGCTTGACAAAAGTCAAGAGAGGATCCATAACCGACTCGAGGATGCGCCTGAAGTCAAGTCCCAGATGTCGCACGTACTCGGAGAAATCTACTATAACCTTGGCTCATATAAAGAAAGCGCTTTGCTTCTGGAGACGGCCCTGGATACCCGCCGTAAGCTACTATCTAAGCAGGATCCAACGCTCGCCAATACCATGACGAAACTTGCGATCACGTACCGTGACACGGATCGATATGACCAGGCACGGATTCTATTCGATGAGGCCCTCGCGATTCATCGCAGTCTTGGTGATGATAATGCCGAGCATGCGGAAGTGTTAAACTCACTCGCTTTGCTGCTGAAGAACCAACGTCGCTACGAGGAGGCAGAATCGCTTTACAATGATGCGATCGCCATGCTTCGAAGAGTTGCTAACAACAGGGACTATAGTGAAGTAGCTGCGGCACTCAATAACCTCGCAAATCTACACCGCTTGCGGGGTCACTTCTCGGTAGCCGAAACGAACATGCGTGAAGCAGTTGCTATGGAAGGGAGAGTACATGGGGAGAACCACCCAGACTTTGCGCTTTATCTAAGAAACCTGGCTGGAATTCTTACTGACATGGAGCGTTATGGAGAGGCGGAAACACTACATTTGCAGGCATTAGAGATACAGAACAGGGTCTTGGGCTCAGTGCACCCATATGTGGCGTCTACCTTGCGGAGTCTTGGCGTGTTGGCCTATAGACAAGGCAACGTCATTGCGGCGGAAGAACATTTGCGTCGAGCCTTGTCAATTCAACGGCTGGGGCATGGAGAGGACAACGCTGAAGTCGCTTATACTCTCTTCCGGCTGGGCGAGGTACTCCAAGAACGTGGTAACTATGCCGAAGCACACTCGATTTACGAAAAAATGTTGCGTATTGATAGGGGGGTTTATGAGCCTGACAATCCAAGAATCGGTCGCGACATTAGTAAGCTCGCATCGTTGGCCCATGCCAAGGGCGATTTTAATCTAGCTTTAAAGTATTACAAACAATCGCTTGCGATACTGCAGCCTTCTACTTTGGCGGCTTCGGTAGTTAATGCTGGCTACGCGCGCCTCCTACTGGAGCTCGGCCAACTCACCAAGGCTGAACGCGTAGCGCGCTCAGCAATCGAAATCCTTAAATCCCGGTTACCCTCAGAGCACAGCGTCACCGTGGAAACGCAATCAACCTTGGGTGTGATACTTGCCCGGAGCGGACATGATGAGGCGGCGCTCGTGCTGCTTGAGGAGGCTTATCGGGTGCTGCAGCACCGAAGTCGCCCCACCAATATTTTCTATGAGCAAACTCGCGAAGCGCTTACGCAAATTAAGAAGACTTCAAGCAATGGAAAGCGTTAGCCAATTGATGATAAGTCATAAAGGGCTTTTGCCACCACCACCGGAACTACAAAAGGGACCAACTTCGGGTATCGTTAAACCTCCTATCTGGTCAAATATGCTCTCAGCCGGCGGCAAGTCGTAAGCAATTCCCGGCTGCAACATGGGAGCCGCTCCGTCGAGGCCAGCTTGTTGCCACCATCCACCCGAAATAGTGCCCATATCGGCTTCGTCCAGGTTACGGTCGTCTGAAAGGTCTTTAATCGCAATATGGCTCATTTTCTCTCTCCTTAAGTTGGTTTTACAGATTCTCGCGTAACTGCGAGCATCTACTTTGCTGCAACTGACGCGCCAACAACATCTTCGTGTTTGCGCATTACTCGCAAGCGTATGATTCATCGAAAAAATACATCCGCCTAAAGTTTCGCTGGGGGTTCGGCGTCAAGCTTGATTGTTGGTGACTATCGAACTCATTGTGGTGCGCATGATTGCCAGTATCAAACATCTGGTGCAGGAAACACTCTCATACGAGGACAAAAGCCACCGCGCCGACCAACGAAAAACTGCACAAAACGTAGTCAACCGTTGCAAACGTAGTCCTTCACCTATAGTCACAGAAAAGAACAGAAAAACCGGACAAGCCGGTCAAATCGACCGAAAAATAGCTAATGGTAAAGTCGAATTTACGGTAAGTTCTGGTGCAAGCCAGGATCCAACAAAATATAGGAATCCAGGACATTTTTCTAAACTTGGTGGCAAAAAACTTTTGGCTGCTGCGATAGCTCCACGTGATCGTACGCATTACCGGTGGAGGGAGAAAGTCAAATACCACCCGCCGAGTGGGTGGTATTTGATTGCCCAGGAAGTGCGCTAAACTCGCCAGCAGCGAGCAAAGCGCAAGGGAAGTTAATGCCAGCTCCCTTAGCCCGCGGGTTGGGTGTCAGTGGGCATGCAGAATCGGGCCGGAACATAGTCTTCGACAAACAATCCATTGTCATCGTAGATCGGCATATCCCACCATACCTCTACGGTCCCGCTGGGGCAGGGGTTCTGCTTTAAATCACCCACCGGGCGATGCAACCGCAGGCCGACAAAGCCGTGTACGTAACAATCGCTGGCACTACCGCAAGCCTGGACTTCGGTGCTGGGGATGCAAAAGTTGACGTTATCGGGTTTGTGCCAATTTGTCGGACATTCGCCCCTGGGTGGTGGCAGTGCGGGTAGTTCAGTTTTGGCATAAATCAGGTCAATGGCGGTACAAAACTGCACGCCGGGTGGTCGGGCAAAACCGGGCGGGCAGGTTTGTGCGCTAGGCTGGAGTTGTGTACTCGTGAGGTTTTTGGCAATACAGAATCGCACTCCCGGTGGCCGGTGAAACCCGCTCGGACAGTCATTTGGTAACTGGACCAGCGCCGGCTCGCCGTTGCGGTCGGCGATGGCGAGGTTGTCGGCGGTGCAAATAGTCGAACCCACGGCGCGGGAAAAGCCCGAAGGGCAGTCATCGGCCCTGTTAGCCTGTAGCAAGATTAGATCTTGCTCTATATGCAATTGCAAATTCTGGGCAACGCAAAATGCCACACCAGGCACCCGTTCAAAACCGTCCGGGCAATCTTCCTCTGGCGCCGCAAGATAGCTCGCGGCTTTGCCTAGATCGGCTGCCTGACACGCCAAACCAGAGGGAATGGGGACGAAGTTTTCGGGGCAAGCAAGATCGGAGGAAGTCCGCGTAGCAGCGTTACTGAACGGCGCCGCCAACAGAACCAGCAAAGGGATGAGGACTAACTTGTGAACGTACATGTGAATATTCTCCTTGATGAATTTGGAATAGCGATAGCGGCTGGAAAGCGGTTACCGGTATCCGTAATCACAGCAAAGAAGCGTAAAACCGGACACGCTGTGAAGACGCACGACTTTTTTTAGTCGTCAATCTTTGCTCCGGCGGCTCATGCGTTGACTTACGATGAGTGTCCGGTTTTACGCATGCTTCCTGTATTGACGATATGGCGACTACACGTCTACGGAAACACCAGGAGAAAACATAACAGTGAGCTCCTGTCGCCCGCGTGGCAGTTCGTCATGGATTTCTATCGTCTTGGCTGGGGCGAAAATTCCACTACCAACAGCAACGGGCGTAAAGGAAAATGGTGGCATGGCGGCGCCTGGAACAAGAGCAGCAATCGTCGATACCGCGCGTGCATTATGAAATACCCGGAGAACGTCGTGGCCGCTTTAGTCATTAATTCCCGCACGCAAGGCAAGGGCGCATGCACCATGCTGAAGGACGGCTTCAATAACGAGGAATGAGGGTAGACTTCTTCTTCATTGACGGAACAACCACCGCAGCGCCGGTAAAATTTCCGGCGAGCTTGAAAATGGTCGGGGCGTCAGCGGGGTGGGCGAGCAACTGGCCGCCGTTAACTTTCTACAGGAAACGTAGCATCGATAAAAGCTAACAGATCATCCGGCAGTTCAACCCCGGCGGCGCCGACATTGTCCACCAATTGCTCCACTTTGGTTGCGCCGACAATGGTCGACGCCACATTATGCTGGCGCAAACACCAGGCAGCCGCCAGTTGCGCCATGCTGATGTTCAGTTTTTCCGCCCAGGCGGAGAGTTTCGCGACGTTGTCCAGCACCGCCGGCTGCAGGTAGTCGTGCATAAACGCATTACTGTGCGGGTCGGCCGCTCTCGAGTCTTGCGGTTGGCTGGAAGCGCTGTATTTCCCGGTAAGAACGCCCTGGCCAAGTGGGCTGAAACAGATTTGCCCAAGGCCAAGTTGCGCGCAGGTAGCGATAACATTTTGTTCTATTGCCCGATGCAGAATATTGTAGTGTGGCTGGTTGGAAATCGGCCGCACCAGCTGGTAAGCATCTGCCAGCCGGCACGCTTCGCGAATATCTTCACTGCTCCATTCCGACACGCCCCAGTACATCACTTTGCCGCGACGGATAAGATCGTCGAAGGCGCGCACGGTCTCCAGCAGCGGCGTGTGCGGGTCGGGGCGATGGCACTGATACAGATCAAGATAGTCCATACCCAGCCGTTGCAATGAATGATCAATGCTTTCGTGGATGTGTTTACGCGACAAACCCTGGTCGTTAACATTGTCCGACATCGGAAAATAACACTTGCTGGCAATGACCAGGTGATGCCGCGGACATGCCGCCAGCGCTTGACCGAGCTGTATCTCGGCGTTGCCGTGGGCGTACCTGTCGGCTGTGTCGAACAGGTTAACTCCGAGGTCGAATGCCTTGTGGCAAAGCAGCGATGTTTGGCGCTGGTTGATGCTGGCGCCCACGGTCAACCAGCTGCCCAGTGATACTTCACTGACGCGCAATCCGCTGTTGCCAAGAAAGCGATACTGCATGGTTCTTTACCTTTTGTGCTGAGCACCGGCACGCCGGCAGGGGGCTGATCCGGGGCTAGCTTGCCTGCGTAACGGGTTTGATGAAACTAATCTGTCAATCGACCCGCAGTGCTTATGTTACTCCGAAGCGGTCGGCGTCGCACAACGAACGTAAAGTGAGCGTTACGCCGACAGGAAGTGCGCCGCACATATTGCCTTGTTTTTTTTGTTGAAATCATGGCGAAAATAAGGCTAAGTGAGGTCAGAGGTTTGAGGAGAGTAAATACACCATGCAGCAAAGTGAAGACGTAGTATTACAAGCTGGCGAAGACCGGTTGAACGGTCATCTGGTGATGCCTGAACAGGCGCCAGCGATTGTCGTGTTTGTGCACAGTAGTGGCAGCAGCCGCTTCAGTTCGAGGAATAAATTTATCGCTAAAGAAATTAACAGGGCGGGCCTGGCCACCTTGTTGTTTGATCTGTTGACTGCGCAGGAAGATATAAAGGATCAATTGAGCAGCGAATTTCGTTTTAATATTCCTCTATTGGCCGGCAGGCTGATTGGCTCGATCGATTGGCTGCAACGGCATGAAGCCTGCAAAGATTTACCCATTGGCTTGTTCGGCGCCAGCACCGGCGCCGCCGCGGCGCTGATTGCGGCGGCCGAATTCCCGAGCCAGATTGGCGCACTGGTAGCGCTGAGTGGCCGCCCCGACCTGGCCGGCGAGGCGTTGCCAGGCGTGCGTGCACCGACACTGCTTATTGTCGGTGGTTACGACGACGAAGCGATTCGGCTAAACCGCGAAGCCAGCGGCTTGCTCAGCGCCGAGCATCGGTTAGAAACTGTGCCGGCCGCTACCCGCTCATTTCGGGGGCCGGGTAGACTGGAACAGGTCGCCCAATTGGCGCGCAACTGGTTTTTGCACTACCTTACGCCGCCGCCGACCACGTGCTGAGACGCGGTCAATGTTAAACCTGGTATTTGGAATAACATTAAATTAACTATTTAACTTATTAATATAAAAGAAAAAACAGTCGATTATTCACAGAGTCATCGTGCTTGGCCGCTGAGCCATTGCCGGTGCTGGATGTACGCCGGATGGTGCGCATCGGCCGCAACGATAAGTCCCGCAGATGCGCACCCGCTCACCGTATCTACGTGGACAGCCCAGCACTGCTTAATAACAATAGCGACAATAAAACTTGAGAATAGCGCCGGTGATTTCCCGCTCGGCATCGCATAGCACAATAGCGAAATTAGCCCTGCTGGCTCTGTGCATGCTGTTTACCGTGCAGGCCCATGCGCGCGGTGAACAGACCACATCAACCAGCACAGTCCTGGTGCTTAGCTCCACCCGGTTTCCCAATGCCTGGACAGAGCAAACCCTTAAAGGTATTCGAGAAGAATTTAACGCTGCTCCGCGCCCCGTTCGGCCAGTTTATGAATATCTCGACGTCCAGGCGCCGGCCTCACAAATAGCACAGTCGCTCAAAAAAAAGCATCCCCGGGGCTTTTCTCTACTGATAGCCACTGACGGTGACGCACTGCAATTCTTGATTAAACATCGTGCGCAAATTGCACCCGCCGCGGCAATCGTTTTCTGCCGTGTTCAAAAGTTCGACAAAGACGAATTACGAGGGGTCGATGCGGTGACCGGTGTGGTCGACTATATACCGCTCAGAGAAACGCTGGAGTTGATAAAATCGGTTCATACCAACGTGACGAACATTGCCGTGGTACTCGATTCTTCCACCGTAGGCGCGCAGCTGCGGCAAGAATTCCCCGCCATTAAGCGCTTGGTTGCCGAAGAAGGTTTAGATATTGCTGCGATTGTAGATTGGAGCTACGAAGACTTGGACAGCGCGTTAAGCAAGCTGCCGGCCGCGTCGGTGGTGTTGCTGGCTACGGCGTTGCGCGATAACGCCGGCGTGGCGCGCACGCTTGAAGAGTCTATCGGATTTGTGATGGCTCGCACCGAGGTGCCGGTTTATACCGTATGGGATATCAGTATTCAACAGGGCGTTCTCGGTGGTATCGTCGAGAACGCAACGGCGCGTGGACACAATACCGCGCGTATCGCCGCGCGTATACTTGGCGGTGAATCTGCCAATAATATACCGTTGTTCCTGCTCAACAGCCATGTGCCTATGTTTGATTATGCGGCGCTGAAGCAGCACGACGTCGATATCAGCGCTCTGCCATCGGACGCCGCCATTCTCAACGCACCGGCCAAATATTACCAGCCAAACATGGCGCTGGTCTGGCTTGGTTCGTTGGTCTTCGTGCTGCAGGCAGGCATTATCTGGAGTTTGGTCTACAACATCAGACAGCGGCAGCGCAGCGAAATGCAACTGCAGCAAAGCGAAACACGCTATCGTACCCTGACCGAGTTGGCGCCGGTCGGTATTTTTCACGCCAATGCCAGCGCTGATACGTTGTACTACATTAATGACGCGATGCGCAAGATCATCGGCTTAAGCTCGGAGGAGGGGCTGAGTGACCATGGTTTCGCCAATATTCATCCGGATGACCGGCCACGGGTTAAGCTGGCGGTTGAAAAAATGCTGCAAACGCATATCGCTGGACGCAGCGAGCAGCGCTTTATCCGTAAGGACGGCAGCAGTGCGTGGATAGTGGCCGATGCCGCGCCCGAACACGATGACGCGGGCAACATTACGGGTTTGATCGGCACGCTGACCGACGTTACCGAACTCAAACAAATTCAGGCCGATCTCCAGCGCCAGCAGGCGTACCACGCGGCAATCATGGACACCGCGGCGGAAGGCATTGTGACCATCGATCAACACGGCAAGGTGTCGTCATTTAATCGTGCCGCTGAAAATATGTTTGGCTATGAGGCTGCCGAAGTGATCGGCAATGATATAACAATGCTGATGCCGGCGCCGTATGCCCATGAGCACGATCATTATATTGCCAACTATCTGCGTACTGGCGAGAAAAGAGTTATCGGGCAGGGGCGAGAAGTCAGCGCGTTGCACAAGAATGGTGAACAGTTTCCGATTTACCTCGCAGTCAGCGAAGTGAATATTGACGGCGAATATAGTTTTACAGGCATTATGCGCGATATCACCCAAGTCAAGGC
>CAZJDL010000121.1:0-10057 GCA_964544755.1 uncultured Pseudomonadales bacterium
CAGGTGCATTAAGAGCTTGTGCATACTTTCGTGATCCAACTGCGGTTTCTAGGATTATTCAACAGCCTGCTCAACAGGCTCTGTATAATACTCTGTGACCTAACAACTTCAAGCTGACGCTCCTTGCTGAGGAGAATAACGTACAGAGTTTGATCGCAGGCTCCACAATAGCGTAGCGCAGCACGCCCCACCACCAAAATCGACGGACAAAAAATGACCACCGAACTCCCCATGTTAATCGAGGCGCAAGCCGTGGCCGCTCAGCTAGAGAACACACAATTGCTGATTGTACATGTTGCCAGCGAGCAGTCGTACGCAAACGGTCATGTGCCGGGGGCGGTGCATCTCGCGCCAGCCGCGCTGGTCAGCGGTATTAAACCCGCGACCGGCTCGCTGCCAAGCGCCGACCAACTGAGCTCGGTATTTTCAGCGCTTGGCTTGACTGCCACGCGCCACCTTGTCGCCTATGACGATGAGGGCGGCGGCTGGGCCGGGCGGCTGCTTTGGACCCTCGATGTGCTCGGGCATGATCGCTATTCGTATCTAAACGGCGGCATCCACGCCTGGCACGCCGCAAAGTTGCCGCTTCAAACCGAGGTACAACAACCACGCCCCACCGTCTATGAAGCCAGCATTACAGCCGAACCACGCGCCGACTTGAGTTTCATCTTGCAAAACTTGAAGACGCCGAACTTCGCTGTTTGGGATGCGCGCTCTAGCGGAGAATACGACGGCAGCAAGGTGTTTGCCCGGCGTGGCGGTCATATACCCGGCGCGGTATGGTACGAATGGACCGACTTGATGAACCGCCAAGCCAACTTGCGCCTGGACTTAAACGCCATTCGCGCCACCCTGGCCGAACGCGGCTTAACACCGGACAAAACCATTGTCACGCATTGCCACACCCATCACCGCTCCGGCTTGACGTATTTGGCCGCGCGCCTGTTGGGCTACCCTGCCATCAAAGCCTACGACGGCTCCTGGTCGGAATGGGGTAACCGCGACGACACGCCGATTGAAACCGCGGGAGCCATCCCGTAGAGACCTTGTTTGTCTGGCTGCAATACCTGCTGCCGCAACATGCGCTATCGCGGCTGGCGGCCAGATTCGCCAATAGCGAGACTCGCTGGTTGAAAAACCTGTTGATTCGGCGCTTTATTAAAACCTATCACGTCAATATGGACGAGGCCGCCGCTGAGGCAGAGAGTTATGCTTCTTTTAATGCATTCTTCACGCGCGCACTGAAACCCGACGCGCGCCCCCTCGCCGACAGCGACACCTTTATTCTCAGCCCAGCCGACGGTGTTGTCAGCCAGTTGGGCCGCATTGAGTCGGAACGGATTTTTCAAGCCAAAGGGCAAGACTACACGATAAGCGAGCTGCTGGCCGGCGACCGCACGTTGGCGGAGAAATACCGTGACGGCATGTTTATTACCGTTTATCTTTCGCCGCGCGATTATCATCGCGTACATATGCCGGTCAGCGGAACGCTGCGCCACACAACTTACGTGCCCGGCGATTTATTTTCGGTGAATCAAACCACCGCTGGCCAGGTACCGCGCTTGTTTGCCCGCAACGAACGCCTGGTGTGCACATTTGACACCCAACTTAACCAGGTCACCAGCGTGCTGGTGGGCGCCATGATCGTCGCCGGCATAGCAACCGTCTGGGCCGGGCCAATCGCCGCGCACGCTAAAAAAACCCAAACCAGCCACTACATTGCGACGCAATCACCACCGGTTCTGGACGCCGGCGCAGAGATGGGGCGCTTCATGCTGGGTTCTACGGTGATTTTATTATTTGAGGCGGGGCAGATCGAATGGCTGCCGAAACTGCAACCCGGCAGCGCGCTGCGGATGGGTCAGGCCATAGCACGCAGACTATAGTGTACCTCGTCACTCACGCCCTTCGGCAAAACTCAGCACTTCCTCAATGGAAGAGGCGTCCAGCAGCAACATAAGCACCCGATCCAACCCCAATGCAACACCGGCACAGTCGGGCAAACCCTGTTGCATGGCCCGCACGAAGCGTGAGTCGGTCGTCATTGCCGGTAAACCGTAAGTGGCGCGCCTGGCATTATCCGCTTCACCGCGACGCAGGTACTCATCGGCATCGGTAAGCTCGTAGTAACCGTTGGCCAGCTCAACACCATCAACAAAACATTCGAAGCGGCGCGCTATTGTTGTGCCGTTTGCATCGCGGGCAAGGCGCGCCAACGCGGCCTGGCTAGCGGGGTAATCATGGATAAATGTCAAACCGTTCAAGCCGGGTTGCAACCGGTGGCTAAACAAAAGCTCAAGACACTGGTCTTTGTCTTCGCAAGGAGATGCCGTATCGATTTGCCGGCCGACAAGCTGTTGCAAATCAGCGTGACTGGCAAGATGCGGGTTGATGCCAAGCTGCTGCTGAAACAAGTCGCCATAAGTGCAACGCCGCGTCACGCTGCCTGGCAGCAACAGCCCCAACAATTGTTGCACTTCATCCATCAACCGCTGCTCATCAAAACCGACCCGATACCATTCGAGCAGGGTAAACTCCGGATTATGCAAAGCGCCTGTTTCGCCGTCGCGAAAGGCTTTGCAGATTTGAAAAATACAAGCGCTGCCAGCGGCTAACAGGCGCTTCATGGCAAATTCAGGCGAGGTTTGTAGCCAGCCGTGGCCGGCAACGGCAAGGCTGGCGATATGCGGGTCGGTAACGCCGTGCCGGCCTATGCTCGGCGTTTCAACTTCGAGCACATCGCGCACTTGAAAAAATTCGCGAATTGCTCGATACAGCTCGGCACGCTTTCGCAGGGCTGCATTGCTGGCGGTAGGCAGCCAGGCTTCGGCCATTGAAGGGACGCTAGCAGATTCAGGATTTAACGCGATTTTGATACTCGCCGGAGCGAGTATCAACGCGCACAACGTCGCCGATGTTTAAAAACAACGGTACCTTAACGACCGCGCCGGTGGACAGCTTAGCGGGCTTGGTGCCGCCTTGCGCCGTGTCGCCTTTCAGCCCCGGGTCGGTATCGCTGACTTCCAACGCAACAAAGTTCGGCGCGGTCACCACCAGCGGCGCGTCATTCCATAAGGTCACAATGCAGGAATCCTGTTCTTTCAGCCATTGGCCGGCGTCGCCCACTGCTTTTTCATCCGCCTGGTATTGTTCGTAGCTCACCGGGTCCATGAAATGCCAGTGCGTGCCGTCGTTATACAAGTAATCCATGTCTTTCTCGACCACATCGGCGCCCTCCAGTCTGTCACCCGACTTAAAAGTGCGCTCCCATACGCGGCCGGTTTTTAAATTACGCAGCTTGACACGATTAAAGGCCTGACCTTTGCCGGGCTTTATGAACTCATTCTCAACGATGGAACACGGATCACCGTCCAACATGACTTTCAGGCCGGACTTAAATTCACTGGTAGAATGGTTCGCCATTGGTTTCCTCACGAGTGGCAGGATGAATAAAGGCGCAATCATACCGCGTTGCAGCCCATTATGGCAGGCACCACGCCGCCGCAGGCGTGGCGTGTGCTGGCCGCATTGTGTGGATTTAACGCGAGCCCAGCAAGCAATTCGGTCGGCGCAAGGTCGGGCTATCCGCCGCCGGCGGTTGGCCGTGCCGGCAAACAGGTGATTGCCGGGAAAATACACTTTCTTATCAAATTAAACCGATAAACGGCGGCGAAAACTCGAACGTCTCCTATACTTTTCAAATAGGAAGTGCGAACTATGACGAGAAATTGCCCAATGACCAACAATATTAGCCGCTCTCTTGGTATTCCCGAGCAGGGTCTTTATCGCCTGAGTAGTTGTATCGCCACCAAAGAAGGCGTTGCCAGCTGGTTGGCCTCGCTGCCACAAGCCAATCTTGGTGAAACCAGTCGCAACTTGTTCGAAATCGTCAGCGAACTGACGCGCTTGCGCCTGCCGAGCCAGGAGCGCTTTGAAATACTTGAAGTTTTATATCCTAGCGTGCGTAAGATCTGCATCGGCCTGGCCAAGCACTATCTTAACCAGGCGATTATTTTGCCGAAAAAGGCGCAACAGGTCGTCGACCTTGCACATACGCTGCAAAATGAACTAGCCAACAGCTATCTGTTGGTTGCGCTTGATCGTGACGACTACAAAAAAGGATTGTTTAAAAAGCGGGCCGGGGCGGTGGCCGATGTTGCTCTGTATCGGGCGACTTGCCTGCAAGCGGAAGTTTTGCTGCGCAGCTACCAACTGTACGCCACGGTTCCCGAACGTACCTGGTTAAAACTGCACACTCAGTATCAACTGGCCTGCCAGCTAGGCGTGGCGACCAATGAAATGACCGACCACGTGAGTCAACGCGGCGCCGCGAAATCGGTGCACGGCTGCTACGTCCATGCCCTGTTGCTGGGCTGCATTAAAGCCAATCAACTGCGCCAGGAAGATTTAACCATCGTCCACAAACTGCTTCCCGAATGGAGTAACTACACCAGCCTGAACCAGACTGCCGGTAGCGCCAAGCGCCCGTTGTTTGTGGTCGACGCGCAGCACGATTGCTCGCCGTTGTTCACAAATCTGGTGGAAAATGAAGCAGACCTAAACAACTACATGGGTATCGACAGCAGCCAACTGGTCGAGCACCTGCGCGCATTAATGTCGCAGGCACGCCAGCACCGAATTATTATAGAAAAGTCCACCGTATCGACCGACTTACTGAAACACCTGATTCTGGCCTGGGGCCAATGTAGCAAGCGCAGTTTTATGCGTATGGAGACAGACAACGCGCTGCAAATTTGCGTTGGCTTGAGCAGCGCTCACCATTTCGCGGCCGACCAGTTGTCATTCGATGACATGATTGAACTTGGGCGAGACGCGCTACACACGAACAAAAAGTCTGCGGCGCCTGCAGCACCCGCTACTCCAACAAGCCCTGACCCGTGGGCAGATGCCGTCGACGTCGACCCCCTGCAGAAGAAAGCCAATATTGCGATGGAAACGATCGACTATCAGATCCGCAGTTTCAATACACAGTCGGACCAAATGCCGGCCGATCAATTCCACAACTTTAAGGTGCGCGTGTTGAACGCCAGCCCGGGCGGCTACAGCTTAGCCTGGCCGGAAACGACAACAGCCAAGATAAAAGCCGGCGATCTGGTCGCTATCCGCGAGCAAGCCGTGTCGCACTGGAGCATTGGCGCCATTCGCTGGTTACACCGCCCAAACAAAACCGATGTGCAATTCGGCGTGGAGCTATTGAGCCCCGCTTTCGTGCCGACAATCGCCCGCGTGATTTATAAAGACCGCGAACCGAGCGAATTTTCGCGTGTTCTCATGCTGCCTGAGGTGAGCGTCACCGCGCAGCCAAAAACGCTGCTGGCGCCGCACATGCGCTTTATCGCGGGCCAGAAAGTGCAGATCTTGCAGGACGGCAACATCGTCACTGTTAAACTGCAAAAACAACTCACCCACACCGGCGCATACGCACAGTTTACCTATCATGTATTCGACGCAGCCAATGATGCGAATGCCATGCAGACTGCGCATAACGCGGATAAATTCGATTCGCTATGGGCCAATTTGTAGGCTTATACAAGATCAGCGGCCAACTTGGCACAGCACTTCATGAATGATTTATCGTTAAAAATGGACACAAGCACTTTGCGAATATTACTGTCTAGCGCTGCCCGCGATGCGGCGGAACGCGTCAATAGTCTGTTTCGCAATGCAGGCAAAGCCACGCGCACCCACCGCATTACCTCGATCGAGGATTTAGCGGAGTGCCTGCGCGAGCAGCAGTGGGATCTGGCGTTATGCGAAGCTGACAATCAGGAACTCGGCATCGACGCGGTCATGGAATGTTTCGGCCAACAACAGACCGACACGCCGGTCATACTACTGACCGAAAACCTAAGCGCCGAAGGTATTGTGGAAGGGCTTCGCAAAGGCGCACAAGACGTGGTGCTCGCAGCGCTGGACGAGCATTTGTTACATGTCGCCAAGCGCGAAGTCGCACATTTGGCCCTGCGCCGCCAACAGGTAGCGTTAGAACAAAAGCTGGCCGAAGTCAGCGGCCGCTTCGAGCAGCTGATGGCGCAAGCCGACGACGCTGTTGCCTATATGATTGACGGCATGCATATCGATGTTAACGAAGCTTACGCGCAAATGTTTGGCTATGAAGATGTCGACGAACTGCTAAGCATGCCCGTCATCGACTTAATCGGCACAGAGGACCAGGAAAAATTTAAAATGTTCCTGCGCCATTACGACGCCGCCGAAGTGCAGGAACTGGCGTTCACCGGTATTGACGCTAACGGCGCCGAATTTGCCGCGCAAATGCGTTTTGCCCCGGCGAGCTTCGACGGCGAAGAGTGCACGCAGGCGATTCTACGCAAAATCGTCACCGCGCCGGCCGCGGCACTGGGCGCCGTCGATGCTAACATCGACCCCGTTACGCATTTATATAATCGCTATTACTTTGTCGACGAGCTTGACGCCTTTCTGGCAAACAGCGCCGAGGATAGCATTGCCAGCATCCTGTACATCGGCCTGAACGACTATGCCGCGCTGAAGAGCCGCATGGGTTTGTCGGGCAGTAACACGGTGCGACACGCCCTGGCCGACTTGTTTAAAAAACAGTTTGGCGACAACCCGGATTACCTGCTCGCACACTACGGCGAAGACAGTTTTACCATTTTGATGCGCGGCAGCAACGCCGAGGCAGCGCTGGCCGCGGCCAGTGACTTGTGCCTGCTGGTCGAGAGGCAAATGATCGAAGTGGAACAACAAACCGTGCAATGCAGCTGTAGCATTGGCGCCGTTGATTTGAGCACAGCAGACTTTGCCAGCTCGAGCAACATCATGGACGTGGCCTTCTTTGCACTGGAAGAAGCGCGGCAACAGTACCACTCTGACGCGCCGGAAGCTGCCGTAAAACTCTATCATCCGGTGACCGACGGAGAGTTAGAAGTCGGCTTTAATCTGGAACAGCTCATCAACGAAAACCGACTGCGCATGATGTTTCAGCCGATTATCAACCTGCGCGGCAAAACCGCGGAATACTACGAAGCCAGCTTGCGCTTGCTAGACGCCGACGACCAGGAGCTGCCGATTGACGGTTTGTTCCAGTCGGTCAACCAACAGGTGGGCGATACCACACTGGACAAATGGCTGGTGGTCGAAGCGACCAAGAAACTGAAGCTGCAACGCGACGCCGGCAAGGACACACGCCTGCTGGTCAACCTGACGCAAAACAGTTTGCTCGACGACGAATTCAGCAGTTGGCTGGGCGTGGCGCTGAAAGCCGCGCAGCTGGGAGGTGACACACTTGTGTTTCAGTACCGTGAGACAACCCTCACGCATTATCTGAAGCAGGCAGTGCGTTTTAACGAAGAGCTGCAAAAACTGAATTGCCAAATGGCAATCTCGCATTTCGGCCGCTCGCTGGAGTCGTTCAAAACGCTGGAACGTTTGCACGTCGAATTTATTGCCGTTGACGGCTCCTTCACGGTGGAATTGCAAAAAGACCCCACCAAGTCTGACGAACTGCGCACCCTGTTACTGCGACTGAATGAAAGCTCGGCCAACTCGGTGGTGCCCTACGTTGAAAATGCCGCCACGCTGGCCAGCCTGTGGCAGATGAACGTGCACTATATTCAGGGGCATTACCTGCAATCACCCACCGAGGCGATGGATTACGAATTTGCCGATATGGCGTAGCGGGCGTTTCGCTAATCGTAGCCGTCGTCGCTATCGCTGTAGCCGATCAGATACGTAGCTCCAACGGCGGTTTCTAGGATTATCCCTATTCATTACGCAGTGCCTTGACTGGGTCGCTCACTAATACCTTGCGAATGGGCATAACACACGCCACGGCAGCCAGAACAGCCAAAAAAATCAGCACGGCGAAGAATGCTCCCCAGTAGACTTCGAAGCCAAGCTCGGGAACGGTACGGGAATAGCCGATGAACCAATAACTCAGGGAGACTGAAAATAACAAGCTGCTCAATATTGGTAGCGCCAAATCTTGTAATTCATTCCGCAGCAAAGTGCGCTGTGTTGCACCCATGGCCATCTTGACGCCTAAATCGTAACGCCGCATGCCGATACTGTAACTCACGATTCCCGCAATACCCGCGGCCACCATTAGTAGCGATATCAAGCCAAGGGCGCCCGCGAGCCAGGCGGCGAAACGCTGGGCCTGACCGAGTTGCGAGAAATCATCCGCGACGCGCGAAAATTTCTGTACATCCAGCCGTGGGTCGATTTGCACAATCTCTTTAAGCAACTCGCCATCGTCCACTTTCCATGCAGCCGAATTAACCTGCAGTAGCAAGGCATCGTTCCGGTAGCCATCGTAATGTTGCGGAATATACACCTCTGGCCATTCAAAGTGTTCGCCGCCGGGAAAGTCTGTATTGCGCGCCACACCAACAATTTCTTGCGGTGGGTTATCGGACATGACTAATTTTTGTCCCAATGGATTGCCCTTCAGTTTCTTCGCCAGGCGTTGATTGATGATAACCGGCGGGTATTCGAGTTCCATGTCATCTCGATTGAAGTCACGCCCCTCAATACTTAAACCAAAAGCAGGCAATTGACGCTCATCGACAGAAATCTGCCTGGCTGAACCAAGTTGCCGTCCATTTTCACCCTTCACCATATCGATGTTTAATGGCTCGGGAACACGCGTCTCTGAACTACGACTAATGCCTTGAACACCAGGCAAACCCGACAATTTCTCCATCACCGCGCGCTGCAGGTTAATGCGGGTCTCACTTTGATCGATCTCGGTATAGTCAATCACCGCATTCCACAGCCCCTCGGTATTAATTTGTGTCGGCCGTAATGCCTCTGCCAGCGTCGCAAGCAGCACCTGACTAGTGGCTGTCAGGGTGAGGAGTGAGAATGCAAGCTGCAAGCCAATCAATGCATGCGTCGTGCCTTTGCCAATCTGTTTACCCGTGCCCTTGCCACTGCCCTGCAAGCTGGCGTGCAGGTTTTGTTCGGCAACCCCTTTTAGTTCGGCCCAGCTCAAGAGTAGCGTCACCAACACTGCTGCGATCAACACGAACAACAGAACATAGAGACTGACCCCCAGCGTATCCATTCTTGGCAAGGCTTCCTGACCCAGATGCCGGATCACCCCAAAGCTTAAGACGGTTAACAGCAACGCGATTAACGTTGCCGCGCCAATCACAAAACCATTGTGCTGGAATATTTCTAAAAACAGCTGCTTCCTGGTCGCGCCAAACGCATAGGAAACCGCCATGGGCTGCTGCCTGTTGATAGCTCGGGCCAACTGCATGCTGGAGAGATTGACCAGCGCGATGGAAGCCAGCAATACCACGCCAACGACAAGCATGGAAACCAGCTTGCCGCTATCTCGTCTAACCGCGCTGGCAAAGCCGGAAAGACGGGCCGAAATTTTCAATTGCTTTACTTCGGGGGGGTGATAGAGGGTGGTCGCCTCATCATTCAAGCGGATAATTTCTTCGACCCCCTGCCCGTATGACGCCGTCGGCGCCAGCCGGGTAACGGCTTTTACCCTGGAGCTAAAGCCGCCGAAATCCTTGGGATCCATATTTTCGTCCATATCCAGTGGCAACCAGATGGCCTGCGCCACGTCGTCCAGCTCGGGCACTACCAGTTCATCTGGCGTTATACCGATAACCTTGAAGCGGCGCTGGTCTAACTGGATATTTTGCCCAACAATAGCTGGATCACCGTCGAAATGTGCCTGCCACGCTTGATAACTGAGAATCGCCGACGGTTGCTTGTTCCCCAGTTGCTCTTCCTGGTTAAAGAAGCGCCCCTTCACTGGCTGAACTTGCATGACCTCAAAGAAATTTGCCGAGGCCATCATGACGGGAACGTTCGGGCGGCCATCAACTTCGGTTAACTTGTAGTCTGACCAGGAAAAACAAATAGCCAAATGTTGCAGAAATTTTGCTTCGCGCTGGATATGCAGCAAGTTCTGCGTGTTGGTAGACGCCGATGGCTGTCCTTGAGGTGCCGCCGTACCTTCCAGCAAATAAAGTTTATCGACCTCGCCATAGGGTAATGGTCGCAGATAAACTGCGTCAATAATGGCAAACAC
>CAZJDL010000122.1:0-10019 GCA_964544755.1 uncultured Pseudomonadales bacterium
CGAGCACCCGATAAAGACCAAGACCACCAGTACATAAATAATTTTCATAATACTACTGCATACGACTATTCTACTTCGCTTTTCAAACAAATACAGATGAGAACCGTTCTCATTATATATACCAGTCAGGATGACAAACAAGCCTAATTTGAATGTGGGCCTGATTATTTTCGAACTTTAGGGAAAACAATAACCGATGCATGGCGGGGCTGAATACAGACTTTTTCCCCGATTTGTAGTTTAGATGACCTCGGCAGCGTTGCAAACATCAATTCCGCCGTATCGGGCAAACTTATGGTCGCCCTTAGGTGTGGGCCAATGCATGTAATATCTTGTATAACCAGCTTGTCACCGTTTTGGGTGATCTCAACATCGCCCGGCCTTATCCCCAAATCCACATCACCTAAGGCTAGCGGCTGTGAACCATCTTGCAGAGCAGCAATAACCGTTTTAGACCATGCACCAAACGGGGTGATAAGATGGGTTTGAGTTAGTGTTCCAAAAAGCGTTTGCCCGCCGCCCAACAAAGCTTCGATGTCGGAGCTGGCAGGGAAGTCGTATAGCTCTTGAGTGACGCCCGACTGAATGACCTTTCCAGACTTTAGCACGACGAGTTTATCCGCTACTTCCAGCGCTTCTGCTGGGTCATGGGTAACCATGATCGCGGCGCAACCTTCACGCTTGAGAACAGTGCGCACCAAAGCCCGCAGATTTTTCCGCAGCTGAATATCTACATTGGCGAAGGGTTCGTCGAGTAAAAGAACCGCAGGGCAAGGCGCAATGGCTCGGGCGAAGGCCACTCTTTGTTGTTGTCCACCCGATAACGTATTGGGAAATCGTCTCTCAAAACCAGCCATACCAATATTGCCAAGTAAATCCTTAACCCGTTCGGTGCGGACTGTTTTGTCGCGAATGCCAAACCCGATATTTTTTTCGACATTTAAATGGGGGAATAAGGCTCCATCCTGAAACACCAAACCAATGGACCTTTTTTCAGGCGGGGGGTTGTTTCTGAATTTTGCCAAAACATTGCCGTCCAGCAGCATCTGGCCCTGCTGCACGTCCAATATACCGGCGGCGATTTGCAGGAGTGTGGTTTTCCCGCAGCCTGATGGCCCTAAGAGACACGTAATCTCGCTATTATTGGCGCTGAAAGATACATCGTGAAGAACTTTATTGCGCCCATAGGCATGGTGGATATTTTGAAATTTCAGCCCCAATCAACCAATCCTTCCGTGCCGTTTTAAAAATGAAATCATTAAGCGGAGCGCTGAAGTTTAACTCAAAAAGGGTTAAGGCAACAAATATCAAACACCCAAACTTTGTATTGACGCTAACGCTCAGAGTCAAGCAGATAGTCGCTATTGAAAATAGCTGAAACAATGAATGGCACTAAATTAAGGCAAAGCCTTTCCTGAATTACCACCGAAACTCAATCACGGCACAAAACATTGACCCCACAATAGATCAACGACTTACGGCAGCGCCAAAGCCAACAGGTGTTTGAGTAACTTGGCGTCGACTTGCTGAGCCTGTTTGGCGACTAGACGTTGTTGTTGAATTGATTGCGGTATAAAGTTGCGGTCCATGAAGGTTGGCCCCGGAAGTGGTGAATTGTCTGTTTCGTACCAAACATTTTACCGGATCGGGCCAACCGTCTCTTTGTTTCTCAAATGTTTGGCCAGCAGCTTCTTGGCCTTAAGGGCTTAAGTTAGTGCCATTCATCTATATACAAAAAAAACAGAAGCTATGGACATTTATGTCCGTAGTTTTGGCGCTTGTTTTATCGGTACCTATTCTTGTCATTTTACGCACGGTTTTTTCTTCTGACACAGGGGGGTGGGCGCATTTATTTCAAACTAATTTGGCCTCTTATATATTTAACACTGTTTCGTTATTGTTATTAACGGGCACGTTTTCAATCCTGATGGGGGTCAGCACCGCTTGGTTAATTGCGTCTACGAATTTCCCCGGGCGGCGTATTTTAAGCTGGACCTTAATGCTGCCACTAGCGGCACCCTCTTATATTGTCGCCTATATGTATACGGATTTGCTCGATAGCGCCGGGCCAATTCAAGCGGGATTGCGCCACCTGTTTGGCTTGCAAGCCGGCAGCTATTATTTCCCGTCAATTCGTAATCTGTTTGGCGCTTCACTCATGCTGGCGTTGGTGTTATATCCCTATATTTATCTATTTGCCCGCATTGCATTTACATCGAAAAATAGCGCGCAAATCTATGCGGCGCGCACTCTTGGTTTGACGAACTCCGAAGCGTTTTGGCGAGTTGCGCTGCCGTGCGCACGCCCCGCAATTATAGGAGGGCTGGCTTTGGTGTTAATGGAAACCCTCGCCGACTTTGGCGTCGCAGATTATTTTGCCATCCCGACATTTAGCACGGGTATATTTAGAACATGGCTGTTAATGGGTGAGGAAATTGCCGCGTTGAAACTAGCCGGCATCATGCTCCTTTTTGTTATTGCACTGCTTTGGCTTGAATATCAAAGCCGCGAAGGTGATACGGTGGGCAGTAATCACCCACTCCCGAAGCCAACATCGGAAAAGTTATCTAAAATGCACAGCTTTACCGCCATTATTGTGTGCGGATTTCCTGTCTTGTTTGGCTTTATCATCCCGGTGTTGGGGCTTGGATATTATTCAATGACGGGCGGGGACAAAATGTTCGGCCCCCAGTTTTTCAATTTAGCCAAGTCGAGCCTGACCATAGCGTTTATTGTGGCGGCCATTACAATTATCATTGCTATTATTCTGGCTTATACAAACCGTGTTAGCCGCTCGCCGTTAACGCGGGGGGCTATTGCTCTTTCAACTCTTGGCTATGCCCTTCCTGGGGCATTGTTAGCCGTTGGTTTGCTTGGAACGTCTAGCAGGCTTGATCTGGCATTTACGCGATTCGCGGCGGAACAATTTGGCTGGCAAGGCGGCCTGATTCTTTCAGGCACAATCGCTTTGCTTGTATATGCCTGCGTAGTGCGATTTTTAACGGTTGCATATAATAGCGTGAATACCAAGCTCGGCAGTGTCGGGATGGACTTGGATTATGCGGCGCGTACGCTGGGGCAGAAGCCTCTTGGCGTGATTAGGCGCATTCATTTACCACTCATTCGCCCTGGCCTGGTGGCGGCGGGATTGTTAGTGTTTGTCGATGTGATGCGCGAATTACCCGCGACATTAATTTTGCGTCCATTCAACTTTGAAACACTGGCCACCCGAATTTACCGCCTTGCTAGTGACGAACGTCTTGCCGAAGCATCCACAGCGGCCCTGACGATTATCGCGATTAGCCTATTGCCAATTCTGCTGCTCAATCGATACCAAGAACGCTAGTAATCTGCCATATCGTCCACCAATTCGCGGGTCAGATTGAAGAGATAGAGAAGGAGGGCGAGGCACAGATTTTGCACGCGTCTATTCAAGATCGCAACAAATTCAGAATGCTGGAGAAATCCAGTTGACCGTTACCCTGCGCGCCATGACAGGCATACAAGCTGCGCGCCAATGCACCCATAGGCGTTGCACTGTGGGTCGCGACGCTGTTTTCCAACGCCAGGCCCAGGTCTTTAATCATCAGGTTAACCATAAAACCGGGTTTGAAGTCGTTTGATGCGGGTGCGTTTTCCATCACGCCGGGGTATGGGTTGTAGACTTCCAGCGACCAGTTGCGGCCTGAGCTCTGCAGCATAATCTCCGACAATACTTTGGGGTCGAGACCGTTGTTCGCACCCAGTTGCAACGCCTCTGCCGTGCCTATCATATGCACGGCGAGTAACATATTGTTGCACATTTTAGCGACCTGCCCGGCGCCATGGTCGCCAGCAAGAAAGGTGTTCTTACCCATACCGCGCAGAATAACTTTGCCGCGCTCGAAAGCGTCAGGCTTGCCGCCGCACATAAACGTTAGCGTACCCGCCGTTGCGGCGGCGACGCCACCCGACACCGGCGCATCCAACATCGCAAGACCGCGCTCGGTCGCGGCATTGGCTACCCGCTGTGCGGTGGCCGTGTCGATAGTGCTGGAATCGATAATCAAAGCAGCGGCGTTAATGTGCGGCAAAATGCCCTGCTCACCGAGGAACAGATCCGCAACGTGCTTGCCAGCCGGCAGCATGGTGATAACGTATTCAACCCGTTGCACCGCGTCGACGGCGGTTTCGGCAACGCTTGCACCCTGCTCACTGAGGTTTTGCAGGGCTTCCGGCACAAGATCAAACACGGTGAGAGTGTGGCCTGCCTGCAACAGGTTAGCAGCCATCGGGCCACCCATGTTACCCAGACCGATAAAAGCGATGTTCGCCATGTTGATTCCTCCGTAGACTTCTCTACAAGTCAGCCAGTGGGTTGTTATTCCACAGCGGCGTAAATAGTTGATCGATTAAACGGTCGGGCACCGCACGCACCGTCGGGAAGCGCCAACGCGGTTGCCGGTCTTTGTCAATCAACAGGGCGCGCACCCCCTCGGCAAACTCGGGGTAGCGCGAAATATTGGTTGCCAGTATCAGCTCAAAACGAAACACATCGGCCAATGAAAGTTCTTTGCCGTCGACCAGCTGCCGGTAGATCGTGCGCGCGCTAACAGGTGAGCCTTGCGCCAACGTGCTAACGCCATTGCTGAGCCATTTGTCGTCGCTGGCTATGGCCAGTATGGCGTCGACAATTGCAGCAACGTCGTGCGCCGCACACACGTCGTTAATCAGCATGAGGTTTTTCTCGACATTCGCCGCGGGCAGGTCGGTGTCTGCCAAATCAGCCAAGGCGCGGCTGGCCAACTCGTTGTTTTGCCCCGCGCTGCGCTGCCATTCAACTTTCAGCAACGCGTCGATAACATCTTGCTGCCGGTCGTGACGAATAAAATGGTCGCCCAAACCCAGGTAAATGGCGTCAGTTGCGTTCAATGGAACGGCCGTGAGGGCGACAAACAACCCGGTCTTACCCGGCATACGGTTCAGGAACCAGGTACCCCCCACATCCGGGAACAAGCCAATTCCAATCTCGGGCATGGCGCAACGTGTTCTTTCGGTGACAATTTTGTGCCGGGCGCCCGCATGCACGCCAAGACCGCCACCCATAACAATGCCGTGACCCCAACTAATCACCGGCTTGCTGTAGGTATGCAATAAATAGTTGAGCCTGTATTCGCGCTCAAAAAATGCTTCGACATATTCGCACGGCCCACCCGGGGTCGCGGTTATTGATTGATACAAGGCCCGCACGTCGCCGCCAGCACACAAACCCTTGTTGCCCGCGCCGCGGATAAACACGGCCACAAGTTCCGCGTCTGCTTGCCATTCGCTAAGCTGCGCTTGCATCAGGCCGACCATTTCCAGCGTCAACGAGTTCAGCGTCTTCTCGACGTTCAGCGTGAGTAAACCAATAACGGCGCCATTGGCGGCGCGCAGTCGTTCAAAGAGTACCGGGCTTATTGTGTCTGTCATCGTTGGTCGTATTGTGGATTGGGTTAACAAAGATCTGCACGCATTAAAACACGGATTGTGCGAGGTGCTAAAAAATCGCCCCTGCCAATAACAAACGGCGCGCGATAATCACGCGCATGATTTCATTGGTACCTTCGAGAATTTGATGCACGCGGGTATCACGCACATGGCGCTCCAGCGGGTAATCCTTGATATAGCCGTAGCCACCGTGCAGTTGCAGAGCTTCGTTACAGATGTTGAACGCGGCGTCGGTTGCGAAGCGTTTTGCCATGGCGCAGTAAGTGGTTTTTTCGGCGTCGTTGTTATCCAGCTTGACGGCAGCGAGGCGCACCATTTGCCTTGCGGCCACTAACGCGGTCGCCATGTCGGCCAACTTGAATTGGCTGACCTGAAATTCGCTAATGGCTTGCCCAAACTGCTTGCGTGCCTGCGTGTAGGCCAGCGTGGTTTGCAGGGCCGACTGCGCCGTACCGATGGCACACGTTGCAATATTAATGCGCCCGCCATCGAGGCCTTGCATCGCGATTTTAAAGCCCTGCCCTTCCTCACCGAGGAGATAGCCAATGGGTACGGGAACGTCTTCGAAGGTAATGGTGCGTGTCGGTTGGCTGTTCCAGCCCATTTTTTCTTCTTTCTTACCGTAGCTTATGCCGGCGGTGTCGGCGGCTATGGCGAAGGCGCTAATGCCTTTTGGCCCTTTGTCGCCGGTACGCGCCATCACGACCAGCATATCGGTCGCGCCAGCACCGGAGATGAATGCCTTGCTGCCGTTGACGAGGTAGTACTGACCGTCTTTTTTCGCCGTGGTTCGCAGCGCGGCCGCATCGGAACCCGAGCCGGGTTCGGTCAGGCAATAAGACGCCAGCTTTTCCGCGCCAGCCAGCGGCGCACACCAGTCGGCTTTTAATTTGTCGCTGCCATAGCCCGCGAGCATGCCGAGCGCCATATTATGAATGCTGATGTAAGCCGCGGTAGAGGTGCAACCGGCGGCTAACTCTTCCAACACAATGCTGGCGTCGAGGCGGCTTAAACCCAGCCCGCCGTCTTGTTCGGCGGCACACAAGGACATAAAGCCGAGGCCGCCGGCTTGGCGCAGCACATCTTTGGGAAAGTGCGCGTCGGCATCCCACTGGGCTGCATGCGGCGCCAGCGCGTTAGCAGCAAACTGGCGCGCCGTAGCGCGAAATGCTACCTGGTCTTCGCTAAGATCGAAATTCACCACGCACTCCTTGAGATAACAGGAAACCTATGCCGCGAAGGCTATTTTAGCTGGATACTCATGTTCGGCTGGCAAGACAATGCCTCGTTATGGGTCCAGCGCGCGGTAATCGTTTTTGTTTCGGTATAGAAGCGCACTGCTTGCTTACCATAGACGTGCAGGTCGCCCATAAAGGAGTCCTTCCAGCCGGTGAAGGAAAAGAACGGCAGTGGCACAGGTATGGGAATATTAATACCAACCTGACCTACTTCAACTTCGTATTGGTATTTGCGCGCCACAGCGCCGGACTCGGTAAAAATAGACGTGCCGTTACCGTAGGGGCTGGCATTAACCAGCTCCAGCGCTGCGCCTAACGAATCGACTTGCATGCAGCACAGCACCGGCCCAAATATTTCCTGTTGGTAGATATCCATAGCGGTCGTTACGTCTTTAAACAGCGTAGGACCGATCCAGTTGCCGTCGGGATAACCTTCAACTTTGACGCCGCGGCCATCGAGCAAACAGCTCGCACCCTGCTCTACGCCGGTACCAATCAAGCTTTCCACCCGCGCGTGGGCGGTTTTGCTGACCAGCGGACCGAAGCCTGCGTTCGCATCGTTCCACACTCCGGGACGCACCTTGGCCATCTGCTCTTTGAGCTGGTCAACCCACTGGTAAGAGTCACCCACAAACACCGCAACGCTAATCGCCATGCAACGCTGGCCAGCCGCGCCAACAGCCGCGCCCACCAGTGCATTGACCACCTGGTTCTTGTCCGCGTCGGGCATCACGACCATATGATTTTTTGCGCCGGCGAGACACTGCGCCCTTTTTAAATGATAAGTAGCGGTGCGATAAATATGCTGCCCTACCGGTACCGAGCCAACGAAAGATACCGCCCGTGTATCCGCATGCCCCAGCAGTTGCTCCACCTGGTCTTTGCCACCGTGCACCATTTGCACAACACCGGCCGGCGCGCCGGCTTGTTGAAACAGCTCCAGCAAACGCACCGTCGTCAACGGCACCTGCTCCGAAGGTTTCATGACGATGGTATTGCCGCAGGCCACGGCGAGAGGAAACATCCACAGCGGAATCATCGCTGGGAAATTGAACGGCGTAATACCAACGCAGACGCCGATCGGTTGAATATTGCTATACGTATCGACATTGCCGGCCACATTCTCTACCGTTTCACCCATCATCAGCGAAGGCAAATTAGCGGCGTGCTCCACCACTTCAATACCGCGCCAGACATCGCCCTTGGCGTCCTCGAACGTCTTGCCGTTGTCTTCGGCCAGAATTTCGGCCAACTCGTCGTGATGTTCCTTGAGCAAATTCTGATAACGCATCATCAAGCGCGCACGTTCGGGTATCGCGACCCGCCGCCATGTCTGAAACGCATTTTTTGCACCAGCAACTGCCAGCTCTATCTCATCGCGGGTCGCAAACGGCACTTCGGCCAACACGTCTTGCGTTGCGGGGTTGATGACGTCGAGTTTGTGCGTGCTCGCACTGGACAGAAACTCACCGTTAATAAGCAGCGGAACCTGATTGGCCATAACGCTAAAACCTCATTGCTGACAGTTGCCGTACTGTAGCATTTAACGCGGCGCAGGGAGATTGACGATATTGTTTTATTTATGGACTATTATTGCGATTTACTACGCATTCGCTTTATTTATGAGCCGTACCTCTCGCACCGATGAGTGATCCTTCCGACTGACCGTTACCGAAAGACGGGGTCCGTTTCCTGACGCCTGACTTTATGCGTCAGGAATTGCGCGCCAATATTTTAACCTGTGGCTGTTTTCCAACCGCACTGGGCTGCTATCCCAGGGCTGCAGGCTACGCCGATTGGCGCGCACTGAGCGACTTAATCTGGGTAATATAATCTTCGTCGTTCGACGGTAACACATCCATGTAAAAACCCAGCCGGTGCTTTTTGGCATAAAACATCGCCAGGTCTGCGCGCGAGAAAAGCGCAGCTTCTTCTACCTCCTGATCGGGATAAACCGCACCGCCGATACTCACACCCAACTTGACTCTGCCGACAGAAAGAGCGTACGGCTGCTCAACGATTTCGATCAACGACTGCGCTTTGGCGGACACGTCATCCGGCCGCGAGACATTCTCCATAATAACGACAAATTCGTCACCGCTCAGGCGTGCGACGAAATCACTGTCACGCACGTGTTCGATCAGGCGGCGAGCCATGTGATGCAGCAGTTCGTCGCCAACGCTGTGCCCGTAGGTATCGTTAATTGACTTGAACTTGTTCAGATCCATCACCAACAGACCGACTTTTTCTCCGTCCTGCCGAGCCTGCTGAATCGCCAACTCGAGTTGAGTGTGAAAGTTCATTCGATTGGGCAAGGATGTCAGCACATCATAGTTAGCCAGGCGTTCGTATTCGCGGCGTTGACCGGATAGCTCGTTCACGACATGGTAGTTGATGAGGGAATAGACAATGATGAAAGCGCCGATGCCGATCAGGTTGAAAATCAGCATCGCAAAATGCAATTTTGCCATATTGGACGCTGGCACGACAGAAACCAGCTCGATGCCAAGGCGCGGCGCCAGGAATAAACCCACGGCGGTCAATACCGCGACCGCGAGCCAACTCAAGCCGAGCTTCCAGTTGAACAAAAACCCCGCAATGACTGGCATCCACACCAATACCGGCGCAACCGGGCTGTCGATGCCGCCGGTCAAACCGGCCGCCAACACAATCGGAAAATACACGGAAAGAATAAGCAAGTGGGTCGCCGCATAGCGCCAACGCGTATAGCGAACAAGCAGTAGCGCCAGGGTCAGGCCCGCTATCGTTGTTAAACAAGCGAGTGCACCCACTTGCTTGCCTGCGACAGTAAACGGGTAAAATAAGCCCATACCAAAAGCGACAACGAAAAAATTAAAAACACTCGCCAGCAGCAAGCCCACCAGCGCACGCGATTGCACTTTATCCGCGCTGGATGCCAGGTATTGCGGCGCGATAAAGGCGTCGAGAACGCTGCTGAAAATGGTGACTAGTTTATTCATCGTCTATCTACGAGAGTCGTGAAAACGTAAATCATTGTTAAATAGAATAGTCTAAAAACTGAAGACTTCCATCCAAGGGGTTATAAAGCGTGCCATCTGTAATGATTGCGGCTAAATGTGTGGCATAGTTTGATCGAGCTAAGGTTATGAGTGAGCATCACGGGCTATCATTAGTCCCATTAGACAGGATCGGACACTATCAGCCTGCACGAGTTCGATATGAATCATCCTAGAAACCGCAGTTGGGCGCGAAAAAGATGTGCACCTCTTGATTCATATGAAAAGCTTGATGTGCATGGGAGATTCGAAAAACTCGTGGTCACCTTATTGG
>CAZJDL010000123.1:0-10004 GCA_964544755.1 uncultured Pseudomonadales bacterium
GCTATTTTGTCGTAATTAGCAGCTTGCTTCAATGGTTCCATATAGATGCCTAACAGTTTATTCAATATCAAAGTGACGTGTTATAACGCGTCACTTTGATATATATCCCCGGTGAAAATACTTGAGTATACTCGCATAAGAAACTATTTATAAAAACGTTTCTCCATTTACGAGAACAGCGTCTTGGGGAAATAAGTCAAAATGATACCTTATCATGGAGAACGTGAGATCGTTACCTTAAATGCCATAGGCGAGCAGTCGGTCACGCAGAATATGCAAGCGGCCCACGATTGTGAGCACGATGGGAGCAGTATTGTCGAATGCCGGAACCGTTGCCGCGATTGCCGGCTTGGCTGGAGCTAGCTGGGATCTGCTATTACCACGGCGTAATACGAGCTAGTCGTGAGCTTGCTCACGCTCGCGCATAGACGCCAACTGCTCGCATAGTGCTCTGGCACCGAGCAAAATTCGGGCCGTGGGCCGTTGTATATGGTCGGGATGAACGAAGAACAGCGCGTCGTTGCGTACTGCGGTCAATGAGGGGTAGGCTTTCCATCGATCGAGCCATTCGGGTCTTGCCGCACCCATTCCGCTGGCGACAATCGCCTCGGGGTTGCGCCTTAATACCGATTCAATATTGATTTTGGGGGCAAGGGAAGCGGCGTCGGAGAAGACGTTGTATCCACCGCACAGTTCGATCACATCGCTGATCAGGTGGTCGCCGTTAAGAGTTTGCAGGGGCTCGTGCCAGACCTGGTAGAACACCGACACAGGTTTTTCAGCACGGTATTGCGTGGCGAGTTCGGCCAGGTTGTTGTCGATGCGCTGTGCTTCCTGTTCGCTGCTGGTTTGCGTAGCCGTGAGCTTGCCAATCGCGCGTATGGTTGCTGCAATATCTTGTATTTGGCGCGGTTCACTAACGTATACATTTAACCCCAGTCTTTCCAGTGCTGGCAGGGTTTTCATGCCATTACCCGAAGACCACATCAGTACCAGATCGGGTTTGAGTTTGACAATGGCCTCCAGGCTCCATGACTGGTAACTGCCCACCTGGGCGATGCGCTGCGCCGCCTCCGGGTAGTCACTGTGGCTGACTACACCCACCAGACGATCGCCGGCGCCGGCGCTAAACGTGTTTTCGACGATATGAGGCGCTAGAGCGACGATGCGCCGCGCGGGCGACTGCAGCGTGACGGTTCGTTCGGCAAAGTCGGTGACGCTGATTTCAGCGGGGGCGGGCGCTGCAAGCAGCCAGAAAAACACTAGTGTGAGGCCGCAGCGTATGCGGGCGCCGCTCGGTGGCAGGTGTTTCATGGTTGTATCACCAGCGGTCGGTCGCTGCTCGGGTGTTTGCCAATAAGGGCGCCGACTGCGAACACTTGTTGGAACATGGACTCGGTCAACACCTCCCGCGGCGTACCCGTGAGAACCTGCCGGCCGTGGTGAAGCACCATAATCTCATCGGCTACCGCCGCCGCCAGGTTGAAATCATGCGCCACCAGTACCACAGCACAACCGCCGTCAGTCAGTTCTCGTATTGTCTGTAGTACCATTTGTTGATGCGCCAGGTCGAGCGCGGTGGTGGGTTCATCCAACAGTAGCAGGCGCGTCGGGCTGTCTTCAGCTCGCCATACCTGGGCTAACGCGCGGGCGAGTTGTACTCGCTGTTTCTCCCCTCCCGAGAGCTGCGTGTAGAGGCGATTGCGCAGGCAGAGGATATCGGTCGCTCGCAGCACATCCTCCAGTACTTGCCGATCGGCTCGAGCGCCACTGCGGTGGGGAGTGCGGCCTAGTAGAATGACCTCCTCCACGGTGTAGGGGAAACTCAGGGTTGAGTGTTGGGGTAGCACGGCCACAGCCCTGGCTTTTTGTAGCCGCGGCCACTCCGGCAGCAGCTCTCCTCCCAGTGTCACCGTCCCGCGTGACAACGGTATGCCACCTGCCAGCATATGCAGCAGGGTGGACTTGCCCGCGCCGTTAGGGCCAATAATGCTCAACACAGATCCCGCCGCCAGCTCAAACTCGATATTGTCCAGCAACGCCTCGCCCCAGGGGGCGGCGCAAGCAGAGGTTACGCGTAGCGCCGCCATTACTGCATTCCGTAGTGCCCGCGTTGGCGTAGCAACGCAACGAAGAATGGTACACCGAGCATGGCGGTGACAATACCCACCGGCAGCTCGGCGGGCGCCATGACGACGCGAGCCAGCGTGTCTGCCAGTAACAGCAGCACTGCGCCGGCCAGGGCAGAGGCGGGTAGCAGCTGGCGATGATCCGGCCCTATCAACATGCGCACAATGTGGGGTATTACCAGGCCGACGAAGGCAATGGTGCCGGCCAGCGCGACTGACGCTCCTACGCCTATCGCCACAACGACGACCAGGCGCGTCTTGATTCGGTCGATGTCTATGCCGAGGTAACGCGCCTCGGACTCGCCGAGCAACAATGCGTTGAGTGCCGTGGCGAAGCGTGGCAGCACGGTAAATACCAGCAGGCCCACCAGCGCCGCCACCCAAACCCGTTGGTAGTCAGCGCCGTCCAGGCCACCCATGCGCCACAGGCTAATGCGGCGCAAGACCGCGTTGTTGGCATGGAATTCCAGCACGTTGCCGATGGCGCCGGCCAATGCGGTTATAGCGATACCGGCCAGCAACATGGTAGCGACTGACGTACCGGTGGGGGAGGTTGCCAGGCGGTAAACCAAAATTACGGCCAACAGGCCGCCGACGAAAGCGCCGGCCGACACCAGGGTGATCCCGGTAAAGCCAGTCAGCATGCCGCCAGCGCTGACGATGGCGATACTGGCGCCCAACGACGCGCCAGCGGTGACGCCGATGAGAGAGGGGTCTGCCAGAGGATTGCGAAACAAGCCCTGCATGGCGGCGCCGCTCATGGCCAGAATGGCGCCCACGAGCCCGGCCAGCAGCGCGCGTGGCAAACGTATCTGACCGATAATTACGGCCGCCTGATTGGCAACGTCGCCGCGCAACGTGGCGATCAGCCCGCCCACGGAGTCACCCAGGCTCATGCGCACGGCCCCGCTGCTGAGGGCCAGCAGCACGGCGCCCGGTAGCAGCAGCCAAAGTACGAGCATTACGCGTCTGGCTGCTGCGTGATCGGACATGCTTTTCATTCGTCGCACCAGCCGGAAAGCGCTGGCCCGTGGGTGTCATACCGCCGATTCATCTGCGGATGCACCTACGGTGCGTCACTAAAAATCGACACCGCGCCGCGCTTTGATGCCAGCTTTGAATGCGTGTTTGACTTCTTTCACTTCGGTGACGGTATCCATAATCTTCGGCAGGGCGGCACCGCCACCGCGGCCGGTAACGACGACACTTTGTTGTCGTGGTCTGGCGCTTATCGCGTCGATAATTTCCTGTTCCGGCAGGTAGTCGTAGGCGATCATGTAGGTCAACTCGTCCAATACCACCAGGTCATAGCTGTTGTCTTCAAGCATGGGCTTGGCCAGTTTCCAGGTGTTGATCGCGGCGGCGATATCCGCGCTGCGATCCTGGGTATCCCAGGTGAAACCAGTGCCCATTTGGTGGAAGTCGACCTGTGGGCAATGGTCGCGCAGATAAATTTCCTCGCCCGACAGTTGTTCGCCTTTGATGAACTGGATAACGCCGACTTTCATGCCGTAACCCAGCGCCCGCATGACCATGCCAAACGCTGAAGTCGACTTGCCCTTGCCGTTGCCAGTGAGGAGAATGGCGACTCCACGCTCCTCGTCTGCTGTTTCGATGTTGGCATCGACCTTGCTCTTTTGCTTCGCCATCGCTTTCTTGTGTTTGGCATTCTTGCGGCTCGCCGCGTCGCCAGCGTTAGTCATATTTCTGCCTCCTAGAACGAATATCGCACACCTGCGTAGGCGGCGGCGCCAGACGTATTGTAGGTGGGAACTTCCTCGTAGTCTTCATCGAGAAGGTTTTCTACCCGGCCGTAGAGTTGCAGACCTTGCACTATCTCGTAGCTTGCATTCAGGTCTAACACCTCGTAATCGTCGAGTGCGGCGCCGTCGATGTCTTCGGCGTCATACGAGCCGCGCACATTCAGGCCTAATACCAGTTTGGCGGCCAGCGGGCGCCAATTGAGCCCGAGGTTGGCGAGGTGTTTTGGGCGGCGAATGCGCGTAGAGCCCGAGGCGTTCTCTGTGTCGTTATAGGTGTAATTGGCGCTAACACTGAGTGTTTCGAGCAGTGCGGCTTCGGCGGCCAGTTCGATGCCGCGCGAGTCGGTTGTGCCGCTGTCTTGCAGGTAACCGGAAAAGCTCACCAGGTCGAAGAAAATCTCGTCGCTTATTGACTGGTCGAAGTAGTTTGCTTCCAGGTAAAGGCCGTTGTCTGTGGACCAGGCGAGGCCAATATCGAAACCCTCGCTTTCTTCTTCCGCTGGCGTTGTACCAAACGCCGGTAGAGTGGCAAGTGAACTGCTATTGTATGCAATTTCGTAAAGGCTGGGTGCGCGAAAACCAGTGCCGTAGGCGCCTTTCAGTTTGAGTTCGCTGGAATTGAAAGGGATGATATAGGCGCCGCTGACCCGGTACGTCGTGTGCGTGCCGAAGTCATCGTTGTCGTCGTAACGTGCGCCGGCAGTCAGGAACACGTTGTCAGCAAATCTGCCCTGGTACTCGACGTAGTAGCCGTTCTGGTCTCTGTCACGCTCGAAGAAGCCATCGTCGAACGACTCGCTTTGCAAGTCGACGCCATAAACCAGGCGCATGGCATCACTGCCGGTGAAGCTGCCCAGGTACGTCCAGCGCCGCAGGTCGCCGTCGCCACCAAAACTGGATTGGCCTTCGGTGAAGAACTGGAGATCGGTTTCGTTGCCCGTGTAAGCGAGCTGGTGCGTGAAACGGCCGGCGCTGTAGTCAGCCTGAGCGCGCCAGGCTTGCTGGTCAAAGTCGTTGTCGCAGTCGTTGGAGGGTGCAAATGTTTCGACAGTGAAGCAATCGTCGTACTCGTTTTCGCTACTGACGTCGCGGCCTGCGATTTCGAGCCTCAGGTCCGAGCTGACGTTCCAGCCGATGCGCGCGTGCAGCGTGGTGTTGTCATAGCCGTCGTCATCATCCAGCGTGGTATCAGTCGTACGCGAGCTGAACCCGTCATTCCCAAAATCAGCCGCCGAAATATTGAAATCCACGGCATCGTTGCCGCCGCCGAGGTTGGCGCTCGTTTGTACTGTGCCATAGCGACCCCCCTCCGCACTAAGCGTGCCATCCAGCCCCTGGCTGGACGTTTGCGTAGAGATGTTGATCACCCCGCCGGCATCAGCGCCGTACATCAATCCCTGCGGGCCGCGCAGTATCTCTACCCGCTCCACGCCGGCGCTCAGCAAGTGTTCTATGTTGGGGCCGATCTGTATTCCGGCTGCGTTCGAAATATCGATACCGTCTATGAAAACGCGGGTTCTGTACCCCTCTTCGCCACGAATGCGCAACGATGTTGCGCTGCCGGCGCCGCCACTGTTGCTGGCCGCAATGGCGGGCTGGCTGCGCAATACTTCAAACAATGAGTTGAAGCCGCGAGCACGAATTTCGTCACCTGTAACAACGGAGACTGAAGTGCCGACCCTGCGCAGCGGCATCTCCACTCTGGAGGATACTACGATAAGCTCTTCGAGCTTGTTGCCGGTGTCGGCCAGGGTGGGGGGTGAGCTGGCTATGGCCAGCGCGGTGAAGAATAAAAATTTGTTCATGATGGTCCTCAATAGCCAAAACGTGGCGACTAAGGGAGGGGGTTCAGGAAACGCAGAGCCAGGATGGCGCCAGGCAACCTTTAATGAAGCCCTCCGCTTCATCGTTGCGTGTGTCCAGGCAGGTATCGGGCTCACAGTTCTTTTGCTCCATCAATACGGGCCTGATGGAGCACTTGGCTGTATACCGTTGCGGGGGCAGCGGTGGGATACGCAAGAGCATCACCACACTTCCCATTTAACCTGCCCAGAAAATGCATTTCAGCATTGCGGCAGGCACCTGGTACCGGCGGGCACTCTAGAGCTTTGCAGGTGTTGTGTCAAACACACTGAAGCGTCGTGCAGTGCCCGAATGTAGAGTCAAACAGGTGCTCTGGAGCCTACCCTCGGAATTATTTTTTATACGCGGCAGGCCAATCATCGCGTTCCAGATAGCGATCGCGCAGCAGGGTTTGCCTGCTTACCATCGGCATCTCACGGCCACGAATAAAAACCTGCTCGGCGAAGGTTGTGACTTCCAGCGGATCGGCGCCCCAAATCACAATATCCGCGTCCATCCCGGGTGCTACGCTGCCGTAGTTGTCCGCCACATGGTAGATGCGCGCGGGGTTAACCGTTAGCGCTTCCAGCGCGGCTTCGTGCGGCAAGCCATGGGCGACGGCATTGCCGGCGGCCTGTTTCAGGTTACGCGCGTTGTGCGACTCGGCGGTAGCGAATGCGATGGTCACGCCGGCTTTGTGTAGCAGAGCGGCGTTGTCGAGACGTGCACCCAGCGTTTCAAAACGGCTTGGCAAATTTAGCATAGGGTCGAGCACGACCGGTACGTTTTGGGCGGCGATTTTGGCGGCGACCAGCCAGGCTTCGGCGCCACCGGCGACAATAAGGCGCAGCTCGAAATCACGCGCCAGACGCAGCGCGGCTTCAATATCGCTGGCCCGGTTGACGTTCAGCACCAGCGGCGTTTTGCCCTGCAACACATCCTCCAACGCTTCAAGGTCCAGCCGTTTGGCGGCATACTCGCGCCGCTCGCGCGCCTCGTAGGCAGGCTTGTTGGCCATATAATCCTGCGCGTCTTGCAATACTTCGCGTAATTGCAGGATGGCCGCCGCGCGCGAGCCACCGGCCAGAGCGGCCCCGAATTCGCCGATGTCGGCGAACAGCGCAGCGCGTCTTCGGTCAAGATAATCGTCGCTGCCGCCCAAATGTATCACCGCGCCCAGGCCGGCGATATGGCTGCCTTCTTCCGTGCTCGCCGGCGCGACCAGCGCCCGGGTAATACCCTCGATGCGATTAATGGGGATCAGCGTTGAACGCGGATTGATGGCATCGGCAATATCGAAACCCGCCGAAAACCGCTTGCCGATCTGAAAGTTGTCGACGGTTTCTTCGGCGAGCGTTATTTCTACCAGGCCTAAATAGCTGTAGGAGTCGAACAGTCCCGGCGTAACGATTTTACCGGCAGCATCGATCTTTCTGGTGTTGGCTGGTATTGCCGCGTGTTTGCCCACCGCCGCGATTTTGCCGTCGCGAATAATGATGGTGGCATCTTCCAGCACGCCGTTTGCCGTCATGGTATGCACGGTCGCGTGGGTGATGGCAATCGTTTGTGCGTGACTGGTTTGCCAGGTGATAGTGGCCATAAGAGTGCAGAGCAAAATAAGACATTGTATTTTCATTATTGCACCCCTCCAAGAATACCCACGCTAAAATCTGTCTTCGGTTGCAAGGCCGGGTCGTCGCGGTCATAAACCAGCGCGCCGTCGATAAACACCTTTTCAGCCTTGCTGTACACGCTGAAGGGATCGCCGTCCCAGATGACTATGTCGGCCATTTTGTCTTCTTCCAGCGAACCTGTCCGGCTATCAATACCGAGTGCCTTGGCGGGGTTCAGCGTAAGCCAGCGCATTGCCTGCCCGGGCGTCACTTCGACACCGGCCTGCTGTGCGGAAGCCATCGCTTTCGCCGCCTCCTGATTCAAGCGTTGGCCGCCGATTTCAGAATCTGAATGGACGATGGCGCAAGCACCGGCCTTGTCCACAAGCGGGATGTTTTCGCGAATGCCATCGAACGCTTCTATCTTGAAGCCCCACCAGTCGGCCCACATCGCCGCGCAGATCTCATTTTCGGCAAGCAAGTCGGCAACTTTGTAAGCCTCCACCGCATGGTGGAACGCAGTAATTTTATAGCCGAACTCCTTGGCGATATCAATCATGGTGGCCATTTCATCGGCCCGGTAACAGTGATTGTGAACCAGTATTTCACCCTTCAAAACACCGGCTAAGGTTTCGAGTTGCAAGTCGCGCGTTGGTGCGTCTTCGTCGTCATCATCGTCGGCATGTTTCTCCATTTTTTTCATATAGTCGGCTGCCGCTATCCAGGCGGCGCGGTAACCGGCGACGTTACCCATTCTCGTCATCGGCGCTTTCTTTTCGCTACCGTAAACCCACTTGGGATTCTCGCCGCAGGCCATTTTCAAACCATACGGTGCAGCGGGAAATTTCATTGCCTGCACGGTACGTGCCGGCACATTTTTTAAGGTCACACTACGCCCGCCAAACAAATTAGCCGAACCGGGGAGGATTTGCAGTGTGGTGACGCCGCCGGCCAGCGCGGCGACAAAACCGGGATCCTGCGGCCACACGGAATGTTCCGCCCAAACCTGCGCCGTGTTTGGGTCGGTCATTTCATTACCGTCTTCATGCGCGACCGCTAGCGTAGGTGAAGGGTAAACGCCAAGATGCGAGTGCACATCGATTATGCCCGGCGTTACCCACTTACCTCGCGCATCAATCTTGGTGGTAGCGCGTGTTGCGCCAACACGTTTGCCCAGTGCGGCGATCTTGCCGTTTTTGATGAGCACGGAAGCCTTGTCTAATTTTTCACCAGCGCCGGTCAAAATCGTTGCGTTGCTAATGAGGGTGGACGTTGATGGTAACGGTTTATAGGTTGACGCGAAGGCGCCATCCTTTGCCGCAGACGCATCATCCTCATTGTCGCCGCACGCAGCGAGGCCAAGACAGAGCAAGATGGCGGCGCAGCGCGCGGAAAATTTTGTTTGCATATTGTTCATCCTTATAGTGCCGTAACAGCCGGGCATTACTGGGTGCGCCTCGGTACGCCGTGTCGTTACGAAGCATCGGTGATTGCACGCGGCGGGTCAAGGCGGCAGGGGCTAATTATTTTTGCGGGGTGTTTCGTGAGTCAGTTGTAATCGGTAGCATGGTGTGAGCGGGAAGCCTGTGACGTTTTTTGGTGCGACGGGCGCGTTTCATCGGGATTAAGGCTTCAGTGGCCAAGGGCTACGGATAACGAGCAGGCTCAAAAGCTTTATGACTCAGCGGATTGATCAATGATAAGTGGAAAAATCTCATCGGAAAGGCTCAATTTCGTTTTGGCCGTCAGTGCCATATTGATCTCGGGGGCTTCTTTTTACGCGACGTATTTACAGGCTATTTCAGCTGAGAAGCAAGTTAAAGCAATGACGATGCCGTTGATACAGTTCAGCCATGGGAACTATGACGACGAAGAAGACAGAAAAGCCATTACTTTCAAGCTGGCAAATGCTGGCGTAGGACCAGCGGTAATCAGGAACGTTTCATTCAACTATCAAAATGCTGAATATGCTTCGCCATCCGACTTTTTCAACGCATGCTGCGAAGTTGAGTGGCGGAACTTTAAATCGAAACTCGACCCCAACAAGGAAGTTTACGAAGACGGTCTTTTCTCTAGTCCGCTAGTAGATAGTACTATCCCTGGTCAGTCGGAATATGAATTTCAGAAGATATATTATAGCGACGTTAGCAAAGAGCTGTGGAATAAGTTGAACGAAGAGCGTTGGGATCTAGAGCTCGAAGTTTGTTATTGCTCCTTACTTGATGAGTGTTACACCACAGAAAAGGCAGGTATCGTTACGCAGACAGATATGTGTCCGGAGTAGAGGAATGAAGTTGCACTAACCCGTTACCCACGTTCGCCCAACAAGCCGGACTTGGACAAATACTCGTGGGTTCTTGTTGCACAAATTTATCAGTGGTGTGTGAAATATACTTAATACGTTAGATAGCGGTAGATATTTTGATGGAAGCGTATTTCGCCAGCAACGGGCAGTTTGCAGCTAATTTCCCCTGTGTGACAATAACCTCAACGTTGTGTTCGTAGATAGCAAACAATGGGCTGTGGTCAGAGGGGTGCTGCGAAAACCTTAATGGAGCGTGGAAAGTTTTTGACTGTTTATGGGCTGGCGCTATTTTGTAAACTGTCGCCGTAATTCAGGCGTTGTGACAATATTTTGACGCGTCAAAAGCTAGCTA
>CAZJDL010000124.1:0-9793 GCA_964544755.1 uncultured Pseudomonadales bacterium
GATAAATCTGACCGCCTGAAGGCGGTGGTTTCAACCTTAAACGGGACTAATGAAGCGGGCATGTCTTGTGCCAATATTTTTTTACTTGTGTGTATCAGTGTGTTAGCTTGTTTTTAAAAGTGACAAAAGGGTTGGACTGTCGCTTAAAGACAACACCTAAGATAGGATAATCTGGTGGATGTTCACTACTATTGTCGCCATATGGCGACAGAAACACGGTGGTAGGAGTGATAAAATTTCTAAAAAAATCTCTTCATTCAATGCAAAACCTGAGTCAGTTTTGGATGCAAATTAACATATGAAGAACACCGAAAGTAACGACATGGTGAAAGAACACAATGAAGAACCGCTATCGCTATGGGAGGTGGCGTGCAGTGTATTGGCAGCGGCGTTCGGTGTTCAATCGAAAGCTAATAAGAAACGAGACTTTACCCGGGGAAAACCCGGCCAGTTTATTGCGATAGGGCTCATCTTTACCGTGATTTTTTTGTTTGCCGTCTTTGGCCTTGTACAGCTGGTTTTATCGGCAGCGCATTAACCGAGAAGCGGGCAATTCACTGCAGGGAAAAACCGGGAATTCCGCGTACTCCGTACTCGTTCAATTTTTTGATCACCCGGGCTGCAAAATATACGAGTTTAGCAAGCCGCGGCAAGCCGCCTGACAGCCCCAGCAGCTACCGGGTGCAATGTGGCAATTCTTGCGTCCAAATTCTGCACTATTTTTTCGCGCAACGACGGCGGCCAAAACTTGTTGAGATGCTGCATCACGACCAACTCGGCTGCTTCGGTATCTTTGCCTGGCGCTATATTCGCAGCAATGTCATTTGCCATCCTTACCAGGCGGTCTATTTCATGTTCGCTCATAGCAAAACCAGCCCGCAATAAAAATGCACAACGCTGCCTGCGCTTCTAATTGACGTGTCGTCCGCCATCCATCAGCTCTACCTGACGTTCGGAAAATTGTCGATAGCGGCTCTGCCATTCCGACGGCCGGCTGACTTTGACTGCCTGCACCGCGGTAACCTTGTACTCGGGACAGTTGGTCGCCCAGTCGGAGTTCTCGGTTGTCACAACATTAGCACCGCTGAGCGGATGGTGGAAGGTTGTGTAAACGACACCCGGTTGAACAGTCTCGGCAATGGTCGCGCGCAGGGCGGTTTCACCTGCCCGACTGGTCACGCCCACCCAGTCGCCTTCATTGATACCGCGCTCTTCCGCATCATGCGGATGTATCTCCAACACATCTTCGGCATGCCACTCGCTGTTCGCGGTGCGGCGGGTTTGCGCACCGACGTTGTATTGCGACAAAATTCGCCCGGTCGTTAACAGCAAGGGGTATTTGCGCGAGGCGCGCTCGGTGGTCGGAATGTATTCGGTAATCGCAAATTTACCCAGGGCACCGACAAAATCGGTTTCGTGCATGATGGGGGTGCCATCGGGATGGTCGGCATTACACGGCCATTGGATGCTACCCAACTCGTCCAGTTTGGCGTAGCTAACGCCACTGAAGGTGGGCATTAGTCTCGCGATTTCATCCATAATTTCAGAGGGATGTGCGTAGTCCATCGGGTAACCCAGAGCATTGCAAAGATCCACGGTAACTTCCCAGTCTGCCTTGCCGGACAATGGCGTAATCACCTTGCGCACACGGTTGATGCGCCGCTCGGCATTGGTGAATGTGCCGTCTTTTTCCAGGAACGATGCGCCCGGCAAAAACACGTGCGCGAATTTTGCGGTCTCGTTAAGGAAGATATCCTGCACAATCAGGCATTCGAGTGATCGCAGCGCGCTCTCGACGTGTTGCGTATTCGGGTCCGACTGGGCAATATCTTCGCCCTGGCAATACAGCCCTTTAAAAGTGCCACTCACTGCCGCATCAAACATATTGGGAATACGCAGGCCGGGCCGATGATCGAGCGGAGTTCCCCATTCCGCCTCAAATAGCCGCCGTGTCGTAGCGTCCGATACATGCCGGTAACCGGGCAATTCATGCGGAAACGAACCCATATCGCACGAGCCCTGCACGTTATTTTGCCCGCGCAACGGATTAACGCCCACACCCTCTCTACCCAGGTTCCCGGTAGCGAGAGCAAGATTTGCGATACCCATGACCGCGGTGGAGCCCTGACTGTGCTCAGTCACACCCAGTCCATAGTAAATCGCGGCATTCGGTGCAGAAGCGAATAATCGTGCGGCGGCGCGCAGATCGGTGGCGGCGATGCCGGTAATCTCCGCAGAGCGCTCCGGCGAAAACCGTTCTTCGGCAATAAACGCGCGCCAACTCGCAAAGCTGTCGCTGGTGCAGCGATCGGCAATAAATGCTTCATCGAGCAGATTTTCAGTCACCGCGACGTGCGCCATCGCATTGATGAACGCGACATTGGTGCCGGGTCGCACAGCGAGGTGGTAAGCCGCTTTTATATGCGGCGTTTTCACTAACTCAATCGCCCTGGGGTCGGCAACAATCAGTTGCGCTCCCTGCCGCAATCGACGCTTGAGTTGCGATGCAAATACGGGGTGCGCTTGCGTAGGGTTGGCCCCCATGACCAGGATCACATCGGCCTGCATGACCGAATCAAAGGTTTGTGTGCCGGCGGACTCACCCAGCGTTGCCTTCAAACCAAACCCGGTAGGCGAATGGCAAACGCGCGCGCACGTATCCACGTTATTGGTGCGAAACGCGGTGCGCACCATTTTTTGCACCAGATAGCTCTCTTCGTTGGTGCAGCGAGAGGAAGTGATACCGCCGACGCTGTCAATACCATACTTGGCTTGTATGCTTTTCAGCCTTGCGGCGGCAAAACTGATCGCTTCCGGCCAG
Source organism: uncultured Pseudomonadales bacterium (assembly GCA_964544755.1). Taxonomy (GTDB): domain Bacteria; phylum Pseudomonadota; class Gammaproteobacteria; order Pseudomonadales; family JAUIET01; genus JBBKXJ01. The sequence continues at coordinate 2,822 of CAZJDL010000124.1, forward strand.
TCAACTTCGCGCCACTGTTCGTCGATAGCATCACGGATCATGGGCTTGGTAATACGATCCTGATGGGTCGCATAGCCAAATGCAAAGCGTCCCTTCACGCAGGAATGGCCATGATTGGCGTGCCCGCCCTTATACGGCACCATACGCACTACCTGGTCACCGCGCATTTCCGCCTTAAAGGAACAGCCCACACCGCAGTAAGCGCAGGTCGTGATCACCGCGCGTTCCGGTTGGCCAACGGCAATGACTTGTTTCTCCATCAAGGTCGACGTCGGGCAGGCTTGTATGCACGCGCCGCACGATACGCAATCTGAATCCATAAACGACTGGTCTTGACCGGCGGCCACTTTGGACTCAAAACCACGCCCGGCGATGGTCAACGCCAGCGTACCCTGCACTTCGTCGCAGGCACGGACACAGCGCGAACAGACGATGCACTTGGTCGGATCAAAACTAAAATACGGGTTGGAGTCGTCCTTCTCTGCGACCAGATGATTGTCCCCGGCAAAGCCGTAGCGCACCTCGCGCAGACCTACCGCCCCGGCCATGTCTTGCAACTCACAATTGCCGTTAGCCGGGCAGGTCAGGCAATCGAGCGGGTGGTCGGAGATGTATAGCTCCATCACATTACGCCGCAATTTTTCTACCGCCGGAGTTTGCGTTCGTACCACCATGCCCTCGGTAACCGGCGTGGTACACGCGGCCGGTTTACCGCGCATGCCTTCAATTTCCACCACGCAAAGCCGGCACGAACCGAACGCTTCGAGATTGTCTGAAGCGCACAATTTGGGGATGCTGATACCCGCCTCGGCGGCGGCCCTCAAGACCGACGTGCCTGCCGGTACCGTTACAGCGTTACCATCAACATGCAGCGTCACCGCAACATCAGAGTGGCGCGCCGGTGTACCGTAGTCTTTTTCCCAGGCCTCAACTTGTGGATCAAAATACGTTAGCATCAGTGTTTACCCTCCGCTTGAACGGCGTCGCCGCCAAAGTCTTGTGGGAAGTATTGCAGCGCACTCTTGACCGGCAATGGCGTCAGGCCACCCATGGCGCACAGCGAGCCGTCGCGCATGGTATCGCACAAGTCCTCAAGCACGATCAAATTGGCTTCCCGGTCTTCGTTACGCCGAATTTTTTCGATAGTCTCAACGCCGCGCACCGAGCCAATTCGACACGGTGTGCATTTGCCGCAGGATTCTATGGCGCAAAACTGCATGGCAAACTGCGCTTGTTGCGCCAGATCGACGCTGTCATCAAACACCACCACGCCGCCATGGCCCAACATGGCGCCGATCTCGGCAAAGGCTTCGTAATCAAGGGGCGTATCCCATTGCGATTCGGGCAAGTACGCGCCCAGTGGCCCACCCACCTGCACCGCGCGCGCCGGCTTACCGGTGCGAGTACCCGCCCCAAAGTTTTCCATTAACTCGCGCAAGGTGATACCAAATGCCAGTTCGATCAAGCCGCCATGGCGTACGTTGCCCCCCAATTGAATCGTCAATGTACCCAGCGATCTACCCAGGCCGACGCTTTTGTAATAGTCCGCACCCTTGCTGAATATGATCGGTAGCGATGCCAGGGAAATCACGTTATTAACCACCGTGGGTTGCCCGAACAACCCTTCAATGGCCGGCAGCGGCGGCTTGAAGCGAACCATGCCGCGCTTGCCCTCCAGGCTTTCAAGCATGGAGGTTTCTTCGCCACAAATATAGGCGCCAGCGCCCATGCGCAGCTCTAGATCGAAGCGTTTACCACTGCCACAAATATTGCTGCCGAGATACTCCGCCGCATAAGCCATTTCGATCGCGGCTTGCAGGGTTTTCTGCGCATGCGGGTATTCCGAGCGCAAATAAATATAGCCTTGCGTCGCATCGACACCCAGCGCAGCGATCAGCATGCCTTCGATCAAGGTAAACGGGTCACCTTCCATCAGCATGCGGTCGGCAAAAGTGCCAGAGTCGCCTTCGTCGGCGTTGCACGCGATGTACTTTTGCGCAGATTGTTTGCCTGTGGCGTCCAGCACCGTCTGCCATTTGATGCCGGTGGGGAACGCCGCGCCGCCACGGCCGCGCAAGCCCGAGGTTTTCACTTCATCAACAATCTCTTGTTGGCTCAGGCTCAACGCGCGTTGTAAGCCAGCGAAGCCGCCGTGGCTTTGGTATTCGGCCAGGGAAAGCGGGTCGATCAACCCGACACGGGCAAAGGTCAGGCGTTGTTGCGCCTTGAAGTATGGAATGTCTTCCGTTTTACCATGATACAGCGGGTGCTGTTCACCCCCTTGTAACAGCCCAGACTCAAATAGCTGGCGGACGTCTTGCTCCTCTACTGGCCCGTAAGCCACCCTGCCCGTGCCGGTTTCGACTTCAACCAGCGGTTCTAGCCAACTCATACCTCGCGTGCCGTTACGCACTAACTGTATCGCCATGCCACGATTGGTGGCTTCTGTTTCGATGGCCCGTGCCACCGCATCAGCGCCTACGGATAACGCCGATGCGTCACCCGGCACATACAATTTGACCGCCGCGGTTGTGCTATCGCTCACGACTCACCTCCGGCGGCGCCGGTCATTTGGTCGAACAGGCCCGATAGCTTTTTCTCGCTAACACGACCGTGCAACACACCATCGATTGTGACCGACGGCGCGCAGGCACAATTGCCCAAACAATACACCGGTTCCAGCTCAACCTCGCCATCGGCCGTCATCTGATCAAAGTCGATACCCAGTTGCGCACGTGCAAATGCCTCTAACTGCCGCGCACCCATGGACTGACACGCTTCGGCGCGGCAAATCTGCACATGGTGACGCGCCGGAGGCGTGGTCTTTATGTGGTGGTAAAAACTGATCACACCGTGCACTTCGGCGCGCGACAGATTCAAACCGTCGGCAATGTTCGCCACCCAGTCCGGCGGCACGTAGCCCAGCTGCGCCTGAATGTCCAACAACAGCGGCAACAAGGCGCCGGGGCGCTCGCGGTGGCGCTGAACGAGGTGCGCCAAATTCGCGTCGGCCTGCGTGCTCGCCTGGCTCATAGCCACCGTACCGTTGTTAAAGCTTGTAACACGTCTATTATAACCCTTGTCGTGGTCATTCTTCGTTAGACCGTGCCGAACGGAATTCAGTTCACCGGCATCCGCTACTTCATCAGTGCCAGCAGGCACCCCCCCTCGTCGCGACACGAATATCCGCCACGGTCAATCACTCGCCAGTTCAACGAATAAATCGACTACCGATCCATGCGGCTCTGATACACGTGTAGCAATGTCATCGAGCTTACCCGGGATTGTCGGCGAGCAGTCCCACGGAAGAAAAACTTGCAGAACAGCGATTGGCTGCTTAATGACGAAAAAATGCCTCACACTTACCAATGCTCTTCAACTATGGGAAAAAGGCGGCCTGGTGTTTTAACTGCAGGCGGAGGAAAACCATCACCAGGCCGCCGGTCAACTACTACAAATCCTCCAATTCAGTAAAAACAGCGTCGCTTGCCTGCGCGATGATGGTGATCTCGTCCTTGGCAGCCTACAGACCCTAGAGCGCACCAGCAGCCTTCGCAGTGTGCGTGGCAATAGCGTCCATCAGCACCGGCGACAGACAATCATAAGCCGGCAGTTTCAGTTCGCTTAAGCGCGCACGCACCTCATCCATCTGCTCCGGCTGGGTGCCCGATTCGATGATCGAGGAGACAAAGGCAGCGAATTCAGCGCCGGACCAACCGTTGTCGGCCGACAATTCAGTGTGAATAAAATCCAGGCCATAGAACGGGTGGCCACTGTTTTCGATACGACCATACATATGCACGCCACAGTCACGACAGGCATGACGCTGGATCGCCGCCGACGGATCGACAATAGCCAGCTTATCGACGTTGGCGGTAACGGTCAGGCTGTCCTTAGATACCACGGCAACCTGTGAGAACAGCGCGCCTTCGGGCTTCCAGCATTTGGTACAACCGCACACATGGTTGTGCGCGCTCTGACTCGCTACCGACACCGTTACCGGCTTGTCGCTGCATTTGCAACTCAGGGTGCCACCGCTGCAAGCGTCGCTACCTACCTGCACGCCATTATCAACAGCGGGATGAATTGGAATTGTCATGTCTGCTTAACTCCTGTGTGGTTTAAAAAAGGAACCCTGTTCGGCCAACTTGCACAGGTACATCAAACACGCCTTTAGTCTTGCATCTCAAACAACACGCTGGCCAAGCGTTATGATTCCATCGCCTCGTAAACGAACAAAATATAACCCATTAATACAGCACTACGGAACGAATGCTTTCGCCCGCATGCATCAGATCAAACGCCTTGTTAATGTCTTCCAGCGGCATGGTATGGGTAATTAAATCATCGATATTGATCTTGCCCTCCATATACCAGTCAACGATACGTGGCACATCAGTACGGCCTCTGGCGCCGCCAAACGCGGTGCCACGCCATGATCGGCCGGTGACCAGCTGAAACGGTCGGGTAGAAATTTCCTGTCCGGCGCCGGCCACACCGGCGATGCAGCTCTCACCCCACCCCTTGTGACAACACTCCAGCGCTTGACGCATCACGTTGACATTGCCAATACATTCGAAGCTGTAATCCACACCGCCGCCAGTCAGCTGGATAATATGATCCACTACATTATCCACTTCAGCAGGATTGACAAAGTCGGTCATACCGAATTTCTTCGCCAACGGTATTCTGGCAGCATTCAGATCAACCCCAATAATGCGTGTCGCTCCAACCATCCTGGCGCCCTGCAGAACATTGAGGCCAATGCCACCCAAACCGAAAACAGCAACGGTTGACCCCGCTTCCACTTTCATGGTGAATGCTACCGCCCCCAGGCCAGTGGTTACCCCGCAACCGACATAACAAATCTTATCGAAGGGCGCGTCTTGACGTATTTTGGCCAAAGATATTTCCGGTAGCACCGAGTAATTTGAGAAAGTCGAGCATCCCATGTAATGCAGTAGTGGCTTCCCGTCCAGCGAGAAGCGGCTCGTACCATCGGGCATGACACCACGTCCCTGAGTGGCTCTCACCGCCTGACAAAGATTGGTTTTAGGATTCAGGCAGTATTCGCACTCACGGCATTCCGCGGTGTACAGCGGAATAACGTGGTCGCCCGGCTTGAGACTCTTTACCCCCGGGCCGACTTCCATAACAACACCGGCACCCTCATGACCCAGGATAGCCGGGAACGCACCTTCAGGATCATCCCCTGACAGGGTAAATGCATCGGTATGACACACACCGGTGGCCTTCATCTCAACCAGCACTTCACCCGCTTTAGGGCCTTCTAGATCGACTTCGACAACTTCTAGTGGCTTGCCGGCGCCGAATGCTACTGCTGCACGTGTTTTCAAGCTAATTCCTCTGAAATCTGGTACATTTAATGACACTCCAAATTATATTCAATTGCTGCATAGAGATAAACAGTGTATTTTGAATAACACTGTTTCTAATCTGCAACAATATATTATGGTGCGTTTGTGAACAGATGGGAAAGCATCGAAGCCTTTGTCCGCGTTGCCGAGCACAAGAGCTTCTCCAAAGCTGCTGACCATATGAGCATGTCAAAATCTCATGTCAGCCGGCAGATTACCGGGCTGGAAAACCGTCTGGATGCGCAACTATTGATTCGCACTACCCGTAACGTCTCCCTGACGGAGGTCGGACAGGCGTTTTATCTCCGCTGCCATGACATTCTGAATACGCTGGAAGATGCCGAGCAAGCCGTCATCGACTTACAAGAGACCCCCCGCGGCCGATTGAGAGTTACTGTGGCCGGCGTATTTGGCGAACGATTTATCGCCCCTGCAGCCCTCAGCTTCATGCACCAACATCCCGAGCTTGCCGTTGAACTGGACTTCACCAATCGACTGGTCGATTTGATCTCAGAAGGCTATGACCTAGCGATACGTGCTGGAACACTCAAGGATTCATCTCTCATAGCCCGGCGTATCTGCAGTAGAAAGTTATTCACGTGTGGGTCTCCCCGCTATTTCGAGCGCTACGGTAAGCCGAAAAGTATCAATGCCTTAGTCAATCACAACTGCCTGGTAGGGACGTTATCGACATGGCGCTTTCAAGAAAGTGGCCGAAATTTCGACCTCCAGGTCGAGGGCAGTTGGCGCAGCAACAATGGCCGCGCGTTAATCCATGCCGCACTGACGGGTCTGGGACTGGTACAACTACCTTCTTACTACCTGGAAAAAGAGCTCCGGCAAGGCACGCTGCAGACGATTCTGGAAGAATTTGATCCAACCGATACGGGTGTCTGGGCAGTGTATCCTCACAATCGACACCTGTCAGCCAAGGTCAGACTGTTTGTGAATTTTTTGGCTGAACAACTCGCCGAAAAATTGAGTCACCTCTAACGCTGGCTTGCGGTTGCCCCTATCCACAAATTTATGATCGTTTACTTTCGCTTATCAGACCGGCACCTTCACGCCGCGAGAAGATATCCAGCCAGGCAGCCGATATGCTGTATGACGAATGACGGCCCGGTTGTATTATGAATGACGTTTGGACTGCCCACCGAGGGCATTGGCGCTCAGCATATTTTGGCGCCAAATCCTTAGTGCTGTAAAAAAGCCCCCGAAGAGGCCTTTTTGATGCCCTCAGTAAAACCCTTTCAGTTGATCAATACAGCCTAGAATTGATAAGTCACACCCGCCGTTATCAGGCTCAGATCCTCTGCGCCGCTATACAATGCGTCAGCAGCAGCCGTGCCGTCTACATCAAGGCTAAGCTGTTTCCACTTGCCATAGATGATCAGCCTGCTGCCAAAATGTTGCTCGGCAACGAAACCAATACGGGTGATTTCAGAACCGGAGACGCCGTCAACACTGGCCAAACCGAATTGGTCGGTGTAGAGACCGTACTCGCCGTAGAAAGCCGTGTCACCAAAGTCAAGCCAGCCTTTCTTGATCCCAGACTTGAGGTATAAGGCGTCGGTCTCATCACCTGATCCTGCCG
>CAZJDL010000125.1:0-9792 GCA_964544755.1 uncultured Pseudomonadales bacterium
GTTGAAGCTCATGGTACCGCGTGCGACGGGGATCTGGTAACATTCGCCAAAGGTGACCTTTCCGGCTGGGAGGGTCATAGCGATGCCATGCATACTGCGCGGGCAGGAATGTCTGCACATGGATACCACTAATATTAGACTGGAATACGCCTGGCTTAATGAATGAAACTTCGACTACGTATTTTTTAAAACCTCGATGGAGAGCAAAAAATGATTGATAAACAAGACGAACTACGAGATACAGCTAATAAAATGGCTGCCAAGGGTAAAGGTTTACTTGCTGTAGATGAATCCACGCCAACAATCGGCAAGCGTCTTGCGGGCATTAATGTTGAAAACACAGAAGAGAATCGCCAGGCATACCGTGGCATGCTTTTTACGGCGGAAGGTTTAGGTGATTTCATTAGTGGTGCAATTCTTTATGAAGAAACCTTGTATCAAGACCACCTGGATGGTGAATCTATGGTTTCAAAGCTGAACAAGCTGGGGATTATTCCCGGGATCAAAGTGGACAAAGGGTTGCGTGCGCTTCCTGATGCGCATGAAGTAGAAACCTGGTGTACGGGCTTAGAGGGTTTGGTAGAGCGTGCAGCTGAGTATTATGAGCGCGGTGCGCGTTTTGCAAAATGGCGTGCGGTGCTGCAAATTACTGCTGATGGGTGCCCCACCGATCTTGCCATCAAGGAAAACGCCTGGGGCTTGGCGCGCTACGCCAGGGCAGTGCAGGAATCAGGGCTTGTGCCGATCGTAGAGCCTGAAATACTCATGGATGGCAACCATAGCATCGAGCGTACAGCAGAAGTGCAAGAGCGTGTACTGACTGAGGTATACAAAGCCTGTGCGGAAAATGGTATGTTGCTGGAAGGTTCTTTGTTGAAGCCTTCGATGACGGTTTCCGGCGCTGATTGCGCCAACAAAGCGGGATCAGAAGCGGTGGCAAAAATGACGATGCAAACGATGGATCGTTGTGTGCCCGCTGCTGTGCCAGGCATTATGTTTCTTTCAGGGGGGCTGACGGAAGAAGATGCTTCGGTCTATCTGAATACCATGAACAGCATTGCGCGCAAAGGCCCGTGGAGCGTGACTTTCTCTTATGGCCGTGCATTGCAACAATCTTGCCTGCAAAGCTGGCAGGGAAAAGATCTTGCTGCGGGGCAAAAAGCACTGCTGGCAAGAGCACAAGCAAACTCTGAAGCGGCTACCGGTAACTATGTTGCAGGCTCCCAGCCTTCTGCCCAGGAAACCTTGTTTGAGGCGGGGTACAAGTACTAATAGAAATACCTGGATCCAAGCAGGAAATTTGAAAAAGGCGCTCTGGCGCCTTTTTTTAATGGCTGGCAAGTTAACCCGGATTTGTCAGCCGATCATCTATCTGAAATCAGCGAGTTGCGAACCTGGATCTGTTGCCGGTGTTAGTTGCTTCATGCCCTACTATTAACTCGTTACTCGGCTAGTGTGGCGCGAACATTCGCGGCCCTGGCAACCCCGTCAAGGTAGACATTCCAGGCCTCGCGGCAAACACCATCAGGCCATCGACACATACCTACCGTCATCATCCACTCCTGCAACGCAGCGGCAGTGGCCTGACTACCATCTTCACGCGGGTCAATCAGAAATTGCGTAAAGGCGCGAGAAAGCTTCGGTGACCAGTCGAAAAGTTGAAATATGCTGGCGCCGCGCAGTTGATCCCGGGCCACCAGCTGATCCATCATGTACTGAAAAAATGCCTGTTGAATCCGCGGCGTCGCGCCGATGGCTTCCGGCGGCGGCGATTTGGTTCCGCCAAGATCGCTGTAGCCGACCGGGCAGCCGAGTTCTTGAAAAAAGATATCCCGGCCGCCAGCCGCACTGATCATCACATCCAAATCGCTGGCCCAACGCGCCTGATCAGTCGCCTGCAAGCCATCGAAGTCGAGACAATAGTAGTTGAACATTGCAATATCCAAATGCTTCATGACAGCGTCGCTGAATGACCTCTGAGCGGGGTCTGTAGCCGATGCCAGAGTGACGGTAATTGCCAGATCCGTATCGAGAGTTTTCGCATAGTCGGCGCTTTGAGTGAGAAAATCGACAATCTCCTGCTCACTGATAGTGCCGGAATTCGTCGAGGGCTCGTTGGCGAGGGACAGCCCCCAAACCTTGTAGGCGGCGATTTCGGGCACCAACCAGTCCAAAAACCGGCGGAAACGGCGCGTGATTTCCGGCCCGTCGAGTGTCAGCCCAGCCGCAGCCGTTCGACCGTCGGCGGCGACGAGATCCGCTGGCATCGTCAGCTCACCGGTATCGAGCGTGGTAACGGTTACGAAGACGGATTGCCGCGATTGGGAAGCGAAATCCAGCGCCTCCTTCAGCTCCGCAGTATCGTAGACCCCCGGCTGCGGCTCGAGAACACTCCAATCCAGCTGAACCCGCGTTGTGCGCCGGCCTGCGGTGACGGCCTCGGCAAACAACGAGTTGGCCCGCGCAGCTTGTTTGGGGTTTAATGCGTCGAAACCGACAATGAAGTCAATATGCGGCCCGGGCTCGAGCCGAGGCGTGGCGCTGGTAGCCGGCGGAGGAGTTATGTGCTCCCCCCCGGAAGAACCATCTACTACGATTACCGGTGGGACGGGTTTTACACCAGTTATGTGCTTCTCCCCGGAAGAACCACTAACGTCGGATACCAGCAGGTAAAGCGACGCCGCAATGCTAAGTAACAAGTATCGCATACCACATTTTCTCCCATAGCCTGGCCATCCACCAATTGCCAAGCCCAGAAATTCATCACGGCTTCCAAGTTTATCGGTGATTCTGTTACATATTTTATCAGAATCAATCTAACGGTGTTGAGCGCGCACGCTTACCAGGCAACCCACCTTGGGCAGTACCGGATATAGAGAGAGTGATCAATTGATCTATGGGCATGGATTTATTTGTTGAAAAACAGCGGGAAAGTATATGCCAAGATTATTTTATGCGAAAAATACGCATAGCCAGATGAAGTTGCCCACTATCGAAACAGCGGACAATATTTTCCAGAACATCATCGGGTTACGTTCTAACAACGGCACGGCGTGCCCCATAAAGTCTTCTTTAGGATGAGTAAGGTCAAACAAAAACTCGGAAAAAGTACTGTAACGCAAACGCGAGTCTTTATTTACGGCTTTGTGAATGGCGCCATCCATCCACAGTGGAATCATTGGATTGTGTTTGATCGATGATTCGTATTTGATCTTATTTAATGTGCGCCAGTTTAAATTGCGTGACATCTTGTCGCCATAGGGAAGATGGCCAGTCAGCAGGTGATAAACCAGTACGCCCAGTGAGTAGATGTCCGAGCGATTGCTGCCTTCCATGCCAAGCAGGTATTCGGGCGCGGTGTAGTTTTTTGTACCGAGTAGTTCGATGCGTTCGACCGGCGTGCCTATTTCCTGTATGCCGGCAATTTTTACCGAACCAAAGTCAATAATTTTCACCACGCCATGAGTGGTTATCATCACGTTTTCGGGTTTTAAATCACGGTGTAACATCTCCAGTCGATGAAACACCCGCAAGCCTTTGATGATTTTGCTGGTGATATCGATAACCTGTTCAAAATCCGGTGATGGATGCTCTTTCGACCATTGTTTTAGTGTGATGCCGTTAATATATTCCATGATGAAATATAAAAAATTGCGTTGTCGAGGTTGTTCAATAATTTTTAATACCGCGTCACTCAGTATGCGTTTTCCCGCCCATTCTTCCATGTAGAAACGTTCGATGTAGGCAGGGTCATCAGAGTAGTTAACTGATGGCGTTTTCATGATAAATAGTTTGCCGTTTTCCGTGTCACGAACCTTGTAGAGCTGTGAGGTAGTACTGGCATGCACCTCATCGAGAATCTCGTAACCGTCGATGGTCATACCCGGACCGAGATGCGGTGGAAAGGGCAAGCGTGTTAATTCGTTATATACCTCATTGGCATCCTGCGATGGCAAGGCTTTAATTTTAACAATCTGGCAAGTGACGTTATCATGGCTTTTTGAATCCAGCGCGTGCTGCATGATTTTAATGGCTTTATCTTCAATGCTACTGTCAGCGGTCAAATGCTCTTTTAGCTGCTGATCACTAAGATAGTCATGTATGCCATCCGTGGTCATCAAAAACTCATCGCCTACGGCAACGGCCAGCGTTTTGTAATCAATCTCCAGATGAGTGTCGATACCCATAGCACGGCCCAAGTAATTTTTTTGGTCGGATATCCATACGCGGTGATCAGTGGTGATTTGTTCAAGGTCTGCCGATTTATCGTTTTGGCGAAAACGATAAATCCGTGAGTCGCCAACATGGAAAATATGCGCCGTAGTTGATTTAAATACGACCGCGCTGAATGTGGTCACCATGCCGTGCGCGTGTTCTCTGTCACCATTACTGAGCAGCCAGTTATTAATCGCCGTTAAAACCTTTGCACCAGAGGATTTAACCGACCAGGTTTCAGGCGTGCTGAAGTAATCGTGGAGAAAGCTTTTAACACAGTGTTCGCTGGCTTCCTGGGCATTTGTACAGCTGCCCATGCCATCGGCAATGGCGCAGGCAATACCCTTATTGTCGAGTGTGGAGTCTTCGGGAATGTAGGCGCCGTAGAAGTCTTCGTTACGCTCTTTAACGCCTTTGTCTGAACTTTGCGCCAGGCTAATGGATAATTTTGCACTCATATGATGACTAGCTATGGCGACCCTGTGTGACGGCTGCTTAGCTTACATCAATCATCTGCACCGTGCCGTCAGGCAAAATCTCCGCTATGTGGCCTTCCGGTTCTTCTAAAAATAGTACGGCGAGAACCGTTACGGCAACCGTGCCAGCAATGACCAGAAAGAAAGTCTGCGCGGAGACAAACGACAATACCGTTAAAAACAGCACTGCACCTATATTGCCGTAGGCGCCAACCACGCCGGCGATTTGCCCGGTGAGGCGGCGCCTGATCAAAGGAACAACGGCAAATACACCGCCCGCGCCGGAGCTAACGAAGAAGGCGCATGCCATCGTTACTATAACCGCGAGTAGAATGGGCCACTCCGAGTTAATTTGACTCATTAATAAAAACCCAGCGACTAAGGCCGAAAGCAGTACGATCAATGTTTTCTTGCGGCCAAATCTATCACTGAGCCAGCCACCGCTAGGGCAGGAAATAATATCCATGCCGGCAAAGGTGGCCGCTAATAGACCAGCCACGATGGCAGAGGTGTTAAAAGTATCCAGGAAGAACAGGGGCAGCATCGAGACCACGGCAAGTTCAGCACCAAAGGTAACGGCATAGGCGAGACTCAAAATACTGACTTGCTTGAACTTGTAGCGATGCAACTCTGGCACGGCGTGCTGGAAAATGTCCGCGTTTACCTTGTAGATCTGTCTGCACTGCAGCGCATATGTGCAGGCCAGAATCACATATATGGTGAGCACAGCGCTGTCACTCAACAAGCCTAGCACCGATACCTTCCAGGTTAATAAGGCCAAGGCACCGTACATCGGGATGTTCAGCAGCAGATAATAAATAAAATCTTTTTTGCTGGTGACTTCAAGGCCACCTGTTTTGTTTGGCTTGAAGTACGTTGAGCCAGCAGGTGTATCGGTCACTGAAAAATAGTACACCAACGAGTAAATCAGCGTTAGCACGCCCGTAAGCCCAATGGCATAACGCCAGCCATCGTCGCCACCGATCAGCACGGCGACGGCTGGCAGGCTAATGGCTGCAGCGGCTGAGCCAGCATTGCCTAGTCCCCTGTAGATTCCTTCCGCTAAACCTACCTCTTTGGCAGGGTACCATTCACTGACAATACGGATGCCGATGACAAAGCCGGCACCAACAAAACCCATCAGAAACCGCGCCAACGCCAACATTTCAAAGGTGTCTGCGACGGCAAAAAAGAAACACAGAAAGCTGGAAACAAACAACAGCAAGGAATAGATCAAACGTGGTCCAAAAGCATCTACCAGCATGCCAATGATGATGCGAGCAGGAATAGTAAGCGCCACATTTAGGATCAGCAGCATTTTAACCTGCTGGTCTGACAGGCCCATGCTTTCCTTGATGGCGATCAGCAGAGGTGCATGGTTAAACCAGACAACAAAGGTCAGAAAAAAAGCAAACCACGACAAGTGCAGGATGCGAGACTTTCCGCTGAAAGAAAAAATATTTAGATTATTAACGCTAGACATACTCTTCGTTCCCAAGTCGTTCCCAAGTGATTTTCTATAACGCCTAACGCAGAACTCGTGCCAAGTGCGCAGAACTCGTGCCAAGTAACAATTTACACTGCTAGGGGGAATGGCTGTTTATTTCGGGTCGAATGTTTGAAGAAGCAGAGAAACATAACGGTGCGGTATTCTTCATCTTTGCACCAGGTTAGTGCGGCGCAAAAAGAACTGTGTGCGCTTTTTATAGCGAATACCCGTCTATTGACGGTTTTCGTCTCGCGCCAACAAATGGCGCGTATTTTGCCTCGTCACCTTATTAAGCGTTGTTATTCGGAGTTACAGATGAAAGAGAAGCTGGTTTTAGTCGGCAATGGTATGGCGGGTATGCGCGCCATTGAAGAACTGTTCAAACACAATACAACAGATGAAAGTGGCAGTGATTATTATGACATTACGGTCATCGGCGCCGAGCCGCACCCTAATTACAATCGCATCATGTTATCGCCAGTGTTGGCGAGCGAGCAAACCATTGACGACATCATTCTCAATAGCCTGGAATGGTATGCAGAAAATAACATTACCCTGGTTACTGGCGATGCGGTGGCAGAAATTTCACGTATTAAAAATTCGGTGATTACTGAAAGCGGCAAAGAATTTCACTATGACCGTCTGTTGATTGCGACGGGTTCTAACCCTTTTGTTCTTCCAATTCCCGGTGCCGATAAAGAAGGTGTTTTAGGCTTTCGTGATATTTACGATGTCGACACCATGGTGCAGGCCTCAAAAGACTATAAAAAAGCCGTTGTTATCGGTGGCGGTCTGTTAGGGCTGGAAGCGGCGAACGGTTTAATGAAACAGGGTATGGATGTCACGGTCGTGCATCTACTCGATTCATTGATGGAAATGCAGTTAGATAAACCTGCCTCGGCATTATTAAAATCATCGTTAGAAAGTCGCGGCTTGACCTTCATGATGAAAGCGCAAACGGCGGAGTTGGTTGGTGACAAGCGCGTTAGTTCGGTGAAGTTTGCTGATGGCGCCGAAATTGATGCTGACCTCGTGGTCATGGCGGTAGGTATTCGTCCGAACATTGCGCTGGCAAAAAAAGCCGGCATTTACTGCGAACGAGGCATCGTGGTTAATGACACGATGCAAACCTTCGACCCACAGATTTATTCCGTGGGCGAATGCGTGCAACATCGTAATGCGTGTTATGGCCTGGTCGCACCATTATTCGAACAAGCAAAAGTAGCTGCCAACCATCTGGCGTCCGTTGGTAGTGCCCGCTATATCGGTTCAATGACATCAACAAAGTTGAAAGTGACCGGTATCGACCTGTTTTCAGCGGGTGAATTTAACGAACAGGAAGGCGATGAAATACTAGAGTTTCACGATGAAGCGGGTGGCATCTACAAAAAACTGGTGCTAACAGACAATGTCATCAAAGGTGCCGTGATGTTTGGCGATACGATGGATGGCACCTGGTATTTTAGTCTGATGCGTGATGCTGCCAATGTCGCAGATTTTCGTAAATCTATTCTATTTGGCCAGCATGATTTAGGTGATGCGGGTCATGGTGAAGCCACGCGATCAGCAGCGTTGCCAGATGATGCGGAAATTTGTGGTTGTAACGGTGTTTCTAAAGGCGACATCGTCCAGGCAATCAGCAAACACGGGCTATTTACCTTAGATGAAGTAAAGGCGCAGACCAAGGCGGCCGCTTCCTGTGGCTCCTGCGCCGGCATGGTGGAATCCATTCTGGCATCAGCCGTCGGCGCGGGTTATGCAGAGTCAGCCGGCAAAAAACCGATTTGTGCCTGCACCGATAGCAGCCACGACGAAGTGATTAGCGCGATCAAAACACAAGAATTAAAAACCATGCCCGCGGTCAGGGGGTTTCTAAACTGGAAAACTCCCGATGGCTGCGCCGCCTGTCGTCCAGCGTTGAATTATTATTTATTAGCGCGCTGGCCCGCTGATTATAAAGACGATGCACAATCACGCTTCATCAACGAACGAGCCCATGGCAATATTCAAAAAGACGGTACCTACTCCGTTATTCCTCGTATCTTTGGCGGCGTAACGACAGCGAAAGAACTAATGGATATAGGCCGTATCGCTGAAAAGTGGAACGTACCTACCGTTAAGTTCACGGGCGGTCAACGTATCGACTTGCTGGGTATTAAGAAACAGGATCTGCCAGGCATTTGGGGCGACCTTAACGACGCGGGCTTTGTTTCCGGCCATGCTTACGGCAAGGCACTGCGTACCGTTAAAACCTGTGTTGGTTCGGAGTGGTGTCGCTTCGGCACACAGGATTCAACCGGCTTGGGGATTAAACTTGAAGAACTGACCTGGGGTTCATGGATGCCGCATAAATACAAAATAGCGACTTCTGGTTGCCCTCGAAACTGTGCTGAAGCCACCATTAAAGACTTCGGTGTGGTTTGTGTAGATTCGGGATACGAATTACACGTCGGTGGTAATGGCGGTATAAAAGTCCGTGTAACGGACTATTTATGCAAGGTTAAAACAGAACAAGAAGTGCTGGAATACGCCGCTGCCTTTACCCAACTGTATCGTGAAAAAGCGCATTATCTTGAACGTACCGCACCATGGATAGAGCGCATTGGATTTAGCTACATAAAAGACGTCATTGTAGACGACGAAGAAGCACGAAAAGCACTGCATGAGCGCTTCAAGTTTAGCCAGTCGTTCGCACAGGTTGACCCGTGGAAAGCGCGTGTAGACGGCGCAGAAGCACATGAATTTGTGCCATTAAAAATCACCGCATAACAGGGTTAGTTTTTTCAATGAGTTGTCGCTGTGAATGCCACAAATTAATTAACGCAGTTGCAAAGAGACGAGAAGTTTTTGGAGACCATGATGAGTGATAACTGGGTAGAAGTCGTCGCATTAGAAGATATACCGCAGCTGGGTTCGCGCGTTATTGAAACCGATACCATGAACATTGCCGTGTTCCGTACATCAAGTGATGAAGTGTTTGCGATAAAAGATGCTTGTCCGCACAAGCAGGGGCCACTATCGCAGGGCATCGTGCATGGAACATCGGTAACCTGCCCCTTGCATAGCTGGAAGATTGACCTCGCCAGTGGTGAAGCATTAGGCGCGGACAAAGGTTGCGCTCATGTTTTTTCGACCAAAATTGAGAACGGGAAAGTGTTCATCAATTTTGCTCTGGCCGCCGCCGCTTGAGTCGATCATCGATGACTAAGAAGCATTGCGTTGAACCTAGAAACCGCAGTTGGGCGCGAAAAACTTGGAGGGCGTTCAACATTCTGTGTCAGCCAAGCAAGGCCACTAACGCACTTCGCTTGTTGGCCGCGCAAAATGGCTACAGGGGCAACTGCGAACCGGTCGACGAAGTGTAGCCGAATCCAGCCACCAAGCAGTGATTCTGGCATCCCGATTGTAGAGTTGGCAACCTGAAAAAAGTGACAATCTCAAACACCGCAGGCTTGAGGGCTAGGCGGACGCCGTACTGGTGTCGGTTGTCGCTGTAGCGACATCGATGATCTGCCAATGATTCTCGCATGCATATTGATGTAGTGGATTGTCGCTCGATGCGTATACCAGTGAATGTTGCCACCCAAACCACGGGAAGGTTGCCACCTGAAC
>CAZJDL010000126.1:0-9770 GCA_964544755.1 uncultured Pseudomonadales bacterium
ACGCTACCTTGCAGGATTAGATATTGTGGAATGCAGTAACATAAAACGTTTGTTTTTTATACAAATTGGTATGTGTCTTTGTTTGAGCGCTTGCGGCCCATTGCAAACGGATCCGATTGCAAAGTCTGAATCCACGGCGTCAGCACCTAAATCGACACTGGTTGAAGATCGGGTCTATGTTGTCGTACCCGGCGACACATTGCGCGGTATTTCCGTGGCGACCACCGGTACCACACAAAACTGGGATATTATTGCGAGCCATAACAAATTGGCATACCCGTACGCGTTGCGGATAGACCAGAAAATTCGCGTTCCCGGCAAGTTGCTGCTGGCAAAACCGGCTGCCGACGTGCAAAGAGCTCCGCCGCCGAAACCAGCTGCCCGCGCCCGCAACGACATTCCGACTCCTAAAAAGCGCCCCAAGGCCGCAGCATCCGCCAGTGCTTCAGTGGGTCAACTCGCTACGCGAACGAAGGATGGTCCGCCCGATGCTGGTAAAGCGAAACCTGCCACCGGCTCGGGCTGGGTCACAATCACCGGCAGCTACTATCCCCGTGAGATCAAGATGAAACCCTCTTCCGGCGCTGACTACCTGATGCTGGTCAGACCCGGTAGCCGTATCCGCTACATCGCCCGGCAAGGGGATTGGTACAAGGTAATCACCGACCGGGGTGAGGGTTACGTACAATCCGACTACGTGCTGGAACAACAGTAAACAGTAGTAGTATTACGCATACCATTTGCGCTTGATATCGCTGCCACAACTTAGCGCGTCACTCCCGGTAGGAGCGGCTTCAGGTGCGACAAATCGGCAGAGTCCGGCTATTCTTGACTTCCTGCAGACTAAAACTGGACACGATGTTTTTCACCGCCGGAAATTTCAAAATGCGCTGCATGCTCAGCTCGCCGAAATGGTCGATATTGCGCGCCACCACTTTTAGCAAGTAGTCATGATCACCGCTGGTGGCGTAACACTCGGTGATATGCTCTTCCTTCCTCACGGCTTCGAGAAACTTGTCGGTCTCCGCCGTTGACCGTTGGTCGAGGTTGACCTGCACAAAAGCGGTGACCTCCAGACCCAGTTGCCGTTGGTCGAGCTCGGCGAAGTAACGGCTGATCACGCCGTTTTCTTCCAGTTGTTTCACGCGGCGCAAGCACGGCGATTCCGACAGTCCCACGCGCTGGGCGAGTTCCACATTCGACATGCGCCCGTTGGCTTGCAGCGCCCGCAATATCAAAGCGTCCGTTTTTTCAATTTGCACAGCAAGAATCCACCTATAGTTGACACATAGTAGAAAGAATACGCCCAAATATAGCATTTAGCGACCAAAAAAAAGGAGAAAAAACCTGATTTAAGGCGATATAATTTGTTGTAACCTGCGCACGTTGACATCGCCTTGGCACACAGAGGAGAGGCTCACAATGAGTGACTTATTTGACAACCCGGTGGGTACCGACGGCTTCGAATTTGTGGAGTACACGGCACCCGACCCCGAATTGCTGCGCCAACTCTTTCACAAGCTGGGCTTTCCGGCAGTTGCCAAACACCGCTCAAAGAACGTGACGCTGCATAAGCAAGGCGACTGTCATTTTATTATTAACGCCGAGCCCGACAGCTTCGCACAAGAGTTTGCGCGGCAACACGGTCCGTCTGCATGCGCGATGGCGTTTCGCGTTAAAGACGCTGCGAAGGCGTATCAGCGTGCCATCGCCGCAGGCGCTACACCCGTAGCCGGCACTCCTGGCCCGATGGAGCTGAACATCCCTGCTATCGAAGGCATAGGCGGAAGCCGACTGTATTTGGTTGACCGTTACGGCGACCAGACGATCTACGATATCGACTTCGAGCCCATCAGCGAAGATGAACGTAACGTGCCGCCAAACACCGGTCTAACTTATGTTGACCACCTGACGCACAACGTACGCCGCGGTAACATGGATCTATGGTCGGGTTTTTATGAGCGCATTTTTAACTTTCGCGAGATCCGCTACTTCGATATCGAAGGTCAGCAAACCGGGCTGGTCAGCCGCGCCATGACCAGTCCGTGCGGAAAAATTCGCATCCCTATTAACGAATCCAGCGACGACAAGTCGCAAATCGTCGAGTATATTAACGAGTACCGGGGTGAGGGTATTCAGCATATCGCACTGGGCACCAACGATATTTATGCAACGGTCGACCGCCTGCAAGCCAGCGGCATTGAATTGCAAGACACTCCCGACTCCTATTTCGATTTGATCGATGAGCGCCTGCCGGGTCACGGCGAAGACGTGGAGGCGCTGCGCGCCCGCCGCATACTGATCGATGGCGCACCTACCGAAGGGCAGGGCACTTTACTGCAGGTTTTTTCAACCAATGTCATCGGCCCCATCTTTTTCGAGTTTATTCAACGCAAAGGGAATGAAGGTTTCGGCGAGGGTAATTTTCAGGCCTTGTTCGAGTCGATTGAACTGGACCAGATTCGCCGCGGAGCGATCTGATCGCCCATGCGTGATTCTCCGACTTTAGCGAATCTGCGTATCCAGTGGTAACTCGGTGGTGTCTTTAATACGCGTGACCGCGACGTTGGAATGCATCTCACGTATGCCGGGTATTTGCGCCAAATGGGTGCGAATAAAAATTTCATAGTGGCGAATATTGCGGGTTACTACCTTGAGCATATAGTCCATGCTGCCGGTCATCGTGTAACATTCAACCACTTCCGGAAACTTCACAATTTCGCGTTCGAATTCTTGTAATGCGGTGCGGCCATGGGTGGAGAGATTGACCGTGGTGAAAACAACGACTTCCATGCCCAGCTTATCGTGGTCGAGCAGGGCGACTTTGCGTTTGATAATACCTTCCTGCTCGATGCGATTGATGCGTCGCCAGCACGGTGATTGCGACATACCCACTCTTTCGGCCAACTCTGCCGTGCTGAGGCTGGCGTCGTGTTGCAGCAGCTTTAGCAGCTCAATATCGGTACTACTTAACTCGATTGGCATAAAAATACCTTGTTGGCCTGCATAAACGAATAAATCATTCGTCATTTTTGCAATTA
Source organism: uncultured Pseudomonadales bacterium (assembly GCA_964544755.1). Lineage (GTDB taxonomy): Bacteria > Pseudomonadota > Gammaproteobacteria > Pseudomonadales > JAUIET01 > JBBKXJ01. The sequence continues at coordinate 3,042 of CAZJDL010000126.1, forward strand.
TACGTTAATAAGAAACGCAAATTCGCTCTAAAATGACTATTATTTGTTTAGCGGCTCGATGGGTGACTAAGGTTGCCATCATCGCAGGGCAAATAACTTATGGATGCGGCTTTAGTCGCGAACACTAACAGCCAAAAATTGCGCGGCCACTAGCAGATAGTAACCACTACATTGAGGTGAAACATGGCGCTGGCAAAAATTTCACTCGACGACAAATACGCGCTGGATACGGCGCGCGCGTATATGACGGGCATCGAAGCCCTGGTGCGGCTGCCGATGCTGCAACATCAGCGCGATGAGCAAGCGGGCTTGAATACCGCCGGGTTTATTTCCGGCTACCGCGGCTCGCCGTTGGGCGCCGTGGATCAGGCGCTGTGGCAAGCGCGCAAGCATCTCGATAAACATAATATCCATTTTCAACCCGGCGTAAACGAAGACCTGGCCGCGACCGCTGTTTGGGGTAGTCAGCAAGTCAATCTGTTTCCGGGCGCGCAATACGACGGCGTATTTTCCATGTGGTACGGCAAGGGTCCCGGCGTTGACCGCAGCATGGATGTGATCAAGCACGGCAACGCTTTCGGGGTGGCAAAATATGGCGGTGTGTTGGCCGTGGCTGGTGATGACCACGCCTGCAAATCGTCGACCCTGCCGCACCAAAGCGAGCATATGTTTATCGGCGCATCCATTCCGGTATTAAGTCCATCCAATGTGCAGGAAGTGCTGGACCTCGGTGTTTTTGGCTGGGAACTGTCGCGTTTCAGCGGTTGCTGGGTTGCCTTAAAGGCGATCACCGAGAATATGGATTCCGCCATCTCGGCCGAGATCGACCCGCAACGCGTGCAAATTATTATTCCGGAAGACTTCGAACTGCCGCCCGAAGGAGTGCACGGGCGCTGGCCGAGCACGCCGCTGGAGCAGGAACGTATTCTGAATAAATACCGAATCTATGCCGCCCGCGAATTCGCCCGCGTTAACCGCCTTAACAAAATCGTGATAGACAGTCCGCGGCCAAGACTGGGCATTATCACCACCGGCAAGTCTTATCTGGACGTGTTGCAGGCGCTGGATGATCTGCACATCGACGCCGACCTCGCTGCTAAAATCGGCTTGCGCGTATTCAAGGTTGGCATGAGCTGGCCGCTGGAGCCGGTGACCACGCACGAGTTTGCCAATGGGTTGGAAGAAATATTAGTCGTCGAAGAAAAACGTTCCATCATCGAAGATCAGCTCACCGGCCAATTGTACAACTGGCCGGTCGACCAGCGGCCGCGCGTTTTTGGCGAGTACGACGAAAAAGGCGCCGACCTGTTGCCCAATCTGGGTGAGTTGACCCCGGCCATGGTGGCTCGCGCGATTGCCGCGCGCATTACCCGTTTTTACGAAAGCGAGGCGATTAACAAACGGCTCGCGTTTTTGGCCGCCAAAGAAGAGACGCTGGCACAACCGCGCAAAGTGATTGAGCGCAAACCGCATTACTGCTCCGGCTGTCCGCATAACACATCCACCGTGGTGCCGGAGGGCAGCCGTGCCTCGGCGGGTATCGGTTGCCACTATATGGTCACCTGGATGGACCGCCGCACCGAAACTTTCACCCAAATGGGCGGTGAGGGCGCCACCTGGATCGGTCAGGCGCCGTTCACCGAGACCCAACATATTTTCCAAAACCTGGGCGACGGTACTTATTTTCATTCCGGCCTATTGGCCATTCGCGCCGCGATTGCCGCCGGCGTCAATATCACGTATAAAATCTTATACAACGACGCCGTGGCGATGACCGGTGGCCAACCTCTGGACGGTACCCTAACGGTCGCCCAACTGGTTTATCAGTTACGCGGCGAGGGCGTACAGCGCATCGCGGTGCTCAGCGACGAGCCGGATAAATACCCCGCCGACTTTCCCCGCTTTGACGGCTTAACAGTCGGCCATAGGGACCGCTTAAACGACGTTCAGTTAGAGCTACGCGAGACCCACGGCACTACCGTTATTATTTACGATCAAATCTGCGCCGCCGAAAAGCGCCGGCGGCGTAAAAAAGGTCAAATGGAAGACCCTTCGCTACGCGTGTTTATCAACGAGGACGTGTGCGAAGGCTGTGGTGACTGCAGCGTGAAATCGAATTGCCTGTCGGTGCTGCCGAAGGAAACCGAGCTGGGCCGCAAACGCGTGATCGATCAGAGCGCGTGTAATAAAGACTATAGCTGCGTCAAAGGCTTTTGCCCCAGCTTTGTGCTGGTGAGCGGCGGCGCGCTGCGCAAAAACAATGCGGCGCAAAACGCTAGCAGCATGCCTGATCTGCCCAGCCCGGCGATGCCCGCTATCGACATGCCGTGGAATGTGCTGGTCACCGGCGTGGGTGGTACCGGGGTGCTGACCATTAGCGCGATTCTGGCGATGGCTGCGCATATTGAGGGTAAGGGTTGTTCGACGTTGAATCAAACCGGCCTGGCGCAAAAATTTGGCGCGGTTGTTAGCCACGTACGCATTGGCAAGCAGCAGGAAGACATTCACGCAGTGCGCATACCGGCTGGCGACGCCGACTTGATGCTGGGTTGTGATCTGGTAGTGTCGGCTTCCGATGAGTCGCTGGCGAAGCTGCATCGCAAGCGTTCGCATGTGGTCGTCAACAGCGACGAATCGGCTACGGCAGAGTTTATCCACAATCCGGATGCCGAGTTCCCGGGCGCCGAAATGCAGCAAACCTTGCGCGATGAGGTCGGCGAGTCTAAGGCCGAGTTTGTTAATGCCACCCAAATCGCCACCGCCTTGTTGGGTGACTCCATCGCGAGTAATCTGTTTTTGCTGGGTTATGCGTATCAAAAAGGTTTGATCCCGGTTACCGCCGAGGCAATTGAACAGGCGATTGCACTGAATAACGTGGCCGTCGAGTTTAATCAACAGGCTTTTTTATGGGGCCGCCGTGCGGCGAACGATCTTGCCGCGGTGCAACGCCTTGCAAAAACCGATAAAGCCAGACGAAAAAGGCTGACTGATCTGGATGATATCATTGCCTGGCGTGAGAATTTTCTGACTGAATATCAAGACGCCGCTTATGCGCAGCGTTATTCGGACTTTGTTGCGAAAGTGCGTAAGGCCGAGCGGTTTATTATGCAAACGGACGACACGGCGGAACTTAAATTGGCCCATGCGGTGGCGCAAAACTACTTTAAGCTGTTGGCGTACAAAGACGAATACGACGTGGCGCGTTTGTACACTAACGGCGATTTTATGCGGCGTTTGCACAGCCAGTTCGAAGGCGATTTCACGCTGCAGTTCAGCATGGCGCCGCCGCTGCTCTCCAGGCGCGACCCAAGCAGCGGCCATTTACGCAAACGGAAATTCCCGCAGGCCACACGCACCGTGTTTAAGCTGCTTGCAAAACTGAAAGGTCTGCGCGCCACGCGCTGGGATATTTTTGGCTATAGCGCTGAACGCAAAGAAGAGCGCCAGCTAATCAACGATTATGCGCAAACAATTGACACGCTATTAAGCGATTTGAAAGCGGAAAACTACCAGTTTGCGGTAGACATCGCCACGCTGCCGGAGCAAATTCGCGGCTACGGTCGTGTGAAGCTGGCGAGTATTGAACGAGTAAAACGCAAACGCGATGTATTGCTCGACCAGTTTTACGGTCGCAGTGACAAAGTGGTGCGTCTTGTCGAAATGGCAGCCTAAGGAGGGCAAGTGATGTCAGTATTTTCTGCAGCGGCGTTTGATCAACACGAAAAAGTTGTATTTGGTTGCGATCCCGAGTCAGGCTTACAAGCCATTATCGCGATTCACAACACCAATCTGGGGCCGGCGCTGGGTGGTTGCCGCATGTATCCTTATGCATCGGAACCCGCCGCACTCGAAGACGTGCTGCGCTTGGCGCGTGGCATGACGTATAAAGCAGCGCTTGCCGGTTTGCCGCTAGGGGGTGGCAAGTCGGTGATTATAGGTGATCCCGCCATACATAAGACCGACGCGTTGTTTGCGGCGATGGGGCGTTTAGTTGAAAGCCTGGCTGGTCAATATGTGATTGCGCAAGACTCCGGCACGACGGCCGATGATTTAAAGGTTATGGCGCGCCACTGCCAGCATATCGCCGTGACCCAAGTGTTAGATGGCGCCGGCCGGGCAATGAGCGCCGACCCTTCTCCTTCGACGGCTTATGGCGTTTTTCTGGGTATTCAAGCGGCTGTGCGCCAGCGCTTGCAGCGCGACGATCTTGCCGGTATCAAGGTCGCCGTTCAGGGTCTTGGTAACGTCGGTTACCGCTTGGCGGAATTGTTAGCCGCTGCCGGCGCCGAGCTATGGGTAACCGACATTAACGCAAGGAATGTGAACAAGGCAGTGCAGAGCTTGCAGGCCACCGCGGTTGCCTGCAATGATATTGCCTCCTTGCCGGTCGATGTGTTTGCACCGTGCGCGCTGGGCGCCAGTATCAACGACCAGAGCATCAGTGAACTACAGGCAACAATTGTCGCCGGGGCGGCCAATAATCAATTAGCTGAGCCGCGCCATGCTCGGGCCTTGCAGCAACGCGGAATTTTGTATGCGCCCGATTATGTGATTAACGCCGGCGGCATTATTGATGTGCACTATCTGCGTCGCGGTGCAAGTGCGCAGGAAATTCGTTCGCACGTAAACCACATAGGCGACACTCTTCGCGAAGTATTTAAACGTGCGGCGGTGCAAGCCGACACGCCGGAGAATATCGCCGAGCAGCTGGCGGAGGAACGTTTTAAAGAGGTCGATGAGCCGCCAAAGTCGGTAGCGCTGGGCTGAAGCAGCGCATACCGTGACTCGCGACGCAAGTCGCTCTCACAGGTCGCGAATATCGCGCGTTAAATAACTGACTCTACGCTGCCGTTTGTTCCTCACGAAACTGCAAACTCGCCAGCTTCTTGTAGAGAGGCGAACGGCTTAACAATTGAGTATGCGTGCCAAGCGCGACCACCTGGCCGTGCTGCAGCACGGCGATCTGATCGGCGTGCAACACGGTAGCTAGGCGGTGCGCGATAATCACCGTGGTGCGCCGTTGCGTTAATTCCTGCAACGCCAGTTGCACCTGATTTTCGCTTTCCGCGTCCAGCGCGCTGGTGGCCTCGTCCAACAACAATATGCGCGGATTTTTTAATATGGCGCGGGCGATTGCGATGCGTTGCCGTTGGCCGCCCGACAGGCGCACGCCTTGCTCGCCCAGGTAGCTGCCGTAGCCGTCGGGCAGTTGCATAATAAACTCATGCGCGTGCGCGGCCTTGGCTGCCGCAGTGACCTCGGCATCGGTGGCGCCGGGTTTGCCGTAACGGATATTGCGGGCGACATCGGCCGAAAACAAGGCCGGCTGCTGAGCAACCACAGCCATCTCGGCGCGTAGCTCCTGCGGATCGAGCTGCCGCAAGTCGGTGTTGCCTAGCGTAACGGTGCCGTTTTGCGGGTCATAAAACCGCAGCAATAGTTCAAACACGGTTGTTTTGCCTGCACCCGAAGGGCCAACCAGCGCCAGGCTTTTGCCTTGCTCAATATGCAGCGAAAAATCCCGCAGGGCAGGTTGCGAGGGCCGCGACGGGTAGCAGAAAGTAACCTTATCAAACCTGGCGGTCGCCTCCAGCGTAGCGCTGCCGCGCTGGTTTGCTGCCGGCGCTGTAATGACATTCGGTACGCGCATCAGCTCGAGCAAGCGGTCGGTTGCACCGGCCGCGCGTTGCAGCTCGCCATACACTTCAGACAAGCTTGCAACCGAGACCGCCATCATAATGGCGTAAAAGATAAACGCGCCAAGCTCGCCGACACTCATTTGACCTGTTAGCACATCATTGCCGCCCACCCACAGTATTCCGGCCAGCGCGCCGAACACCAATACGATCACCGCCGCGACTAAAACTGCGCGCTGTTTGACCCGGCGCCGTGCGAGGTCGAAGGCTTTTTCGACCTCGTTGCCAAAGGCGGTAATTTCTGCCTTTTCCTGGGTGTAGCTTTGCACGGTTTTGAGATGCTGAATAGCCTCGCCCGCATAGCTGCCCACGTCGGCGATGGAATCCTGGCTTTTGCGCGACAGAGCGCGCACACGGCGTCCATAAAATTGCAGCGGCACTAACAACAGCGGTACAGCACCCACTACAATCATGGTGAGTTTGAGGTTGCTAATCAACAGTAGCACAAACGCGCCCACCAGCGTCAGCGAGCTGCGCAAGGCCAGGGAAAACGAGCTGCCGATTATCGTTTGCAGTAGCGTGGTATCGGTAGTGAGACGCGACATGATCTCGCCGCTGAGATTGGTTTCAAAATAACTGGGGTGCAGCATTATAATGTGATCGAACACCGCCTTGCGAATGTCGGCGCTGACGCGTTCACCCAACAAGGAAACCAGGTAAAAACGCACGAAGCTGCCGCCGGCCATCAGCGCGCTGAGCAGCAAAATAAACAGGATAGCCTGGTTTAACTGCGTGACGGATTGCTCGACAAAGCCCTGATCGATAAGCATTCTTACGCCTTGACCGAGCGACAAGGTTATCATCGCGGTAAAGATCAGCGCAGCAATAGCACCCGCGAGCTGTTTTTTATACGGTAATACAAACTGTACCAGCGCTAATAAAGTAGACAGGTCTCTGTTTTTTGCCGCAGTCACCTTAAGTTTCCATTGAAATACCTGTTCGGCATTCTCGCACGGAATAAGCCGCGGCGGCGCATATAGTCTATTCCAATCCTAGAATGAGTCTGAACGGAGTGTTTCGTTCAGGTTAATGG
>CAZJDL010000127.1:0-9448 GCA_964544755.1 uncultured Pseudomonadales bacterium
GAGGGATTCAGCGGCCCTTGGAGTGCTGACGAACCTCTATCTGGGGATTTGGGGAGTTGTGTCAAATCTGGCGTATGGCCGGGTCGCCAAGCGACGCCCCGGTCGGCTTCTTGCGCTTCAAAACCGTCTTTAAAACTTGATTCACCTAGCCTGCCATAGCCGGAACCAAGAACCGCCGTATTCTACCCCCTTCCCAGCCACATCGAGAATAGAATAATTACCATATACCCGTTCGTCGAGCGCCACCAAGATATAATTGCTGGCGTGATTTCCTGTTATGGTCGTGTGGTGATCACTGGCACTGCGCGATGAGCTGGCGCGCCAATGCCGCACGAATCGCTGCTGAGATGGGGCTGGACATCGAGTTCATCCGTCAACATGAATCCCGCCGCTAAGTCCGGGTGCGCATCCGTGCGCCGTTTCGTCTGCAAGGCCGTTTCAGTCGCCATCACTGGCTGGCACGCTATTTCGATCAGGTGAGTATCGCCTTTGAGATGGCCGGCAACGCCTTTCTCGCCAGCGCCGACTTCCAGTAAGCCCAGCAGCTTGCCGACTTCCAGTAAGCCCAGCAGCTTGCCGACCGCCTGGATGCCAAGCCGCTACTTCGATGCCAGCACAAATGGGTGAAACAGTTCTGTCTACTACAGCTCTAGTTCTGTTTCGTTCGGGCTGCCGCCGAAACTCATGCGAGCCGAATACGCCACCGATGTCCTGTCATCGCCAAGCCGATTCCCAACCGTTGTACGGGGCCGTTTGTCCGTACTGCTGTTCATACCGTTATACTTAACATTCGTGTGCACGCGGTGTTGCCAACGCTTTGTGAGGCTTGCCGACAACATTTTTCACCACTTTGTATAAGATTTGATGAATACGAGATGAAATGCCTTGCCTGACCTGCTTCGAGGGCAGGGTAAAAAACATGATGCAGGTGCGTCGGATCAAGGATCTTGAGAAGTACAACCAATGGCGCGGCCGGCCCCGATAGCCCTGGAAATCCAGGCCTAAATGCACTAATATTCCGAGAGATTTACTTGACGGAGGCCGGTCAGGTAAGTGGGTTTTTTCAAGGCCTTGAGCTATGACTGCCTAGCATGGGAGATCCTTGGCTATTCGTGATTTTGAGCAAATCTCAGGAAAAATAAACGCTACTTATGGGAAGAACAGCAGAAATAATTTTCAATTCCAGATATCCATCCGTTGAGGGTCTTAGAAGCAGAGCAAAAAGACGGATTCCGAGATTCGTCTTTGAGTACCTGGAGGGTGGATGTAATGAGGAAGTGAATCTGCATAAAAACACCTCGGAAATTCGTGAAGTGGAGTTGATTCCGCGTTATCTAGACAAGTATAGCGGCGCCAACATGCGAACGGAATTATTTGGACATACCTATGATGCTCCCTTTGGGATATCCTCGGTAGGGCTGCAGGGATTTGTGTGGCCCAATGCTCCTGAGATATTGGCAAAAGCCGCTTTTGAGCACAACATCCCTTTTATTTTAAGCACGGTGACCACAACCAGTATTGAAAGAACGAGCGAACTGACCGATGGGAGAGCCTGGTTTCAGTTATATCATCCGGCAGAAAATAGTGTAAGGGACGATATTCTCAAACGAGCCGAAGCCGCTCGGTGTCCGGTTCTGGTGTTGTTGTGTGATGTGCCTACTTCCGCTTTTCGTCCAAAAGAAATCCTAAATGGCCTCGCCATGCCCCCCAAGATGACCGTCAAAAATATACTTCAGATTTTCGGGAAGCCCTGGTGGGCCATGGAGACCCTTAAATATGGGCAACCCAATTTTGAGGTGCTGAAGCCCTATATGCATAAAAAACTGAACTTAAAAGAACTCGGTGTATTTATGGACCAAGTCTTTTGCAAGCGCTTGGATGAAGAGAAAATAGCCCCCATTCGAGACCTGTGGAAAGGCAAAATTGTATTGAAAGGTGTGGCTTCCGAGGCCGATGCCGAGAAGGCCGTTCGTTTGGGCCTGGACGGGATCACCGTGTCCAATCATGGGGGCAGGCAATTAGATGCGGCGGAATCGACCATAAAACCCCTCACTCGAATAGCGAAAAAATACGGAGATCAAATAACGGTAATGATGGACAGTGGCATGCGTTCAGGTCCCGACGTTGCCAGAACTCTGGCCAGCGGCGCATCATTCGCCTTTATGGGCCGCACTTTTATGTATGGTGTGGCCGCGCTTGGTGAAGAAGGAGGCAACCACACTATTTCACTCTTAAAAACTCAACTACAGAAGGTTATGGAGCAGGTAGGGTGTGAAGAAACGAAGGATTTTCCGCAATATCTGGTTCAGTAATTACGTGCCGAAGTTTCTACAAGCCGATTTACGGTGATCCTTACGTGAAGTATTTTAGTTATGTTGATTACCGTAGAGTTTCTCACGCTGCACCAGCGCACCGAGGTCGCCGTGCTTGCAGGCATCGGCCTCCTGGTCGGGTTGAATGTGGGGCGTGTACGTTTCTCCAGCACCGGTTCTGGTGTTACCCGCGTATCGGGTCGATCTGATTGGGATCATGGCATGTCTGTTGTCCTGTAAGTACACTACTTTTTGCGGCCGCTGACTCTCTTGTTTTTTTGACGTACCGACCGGCAGACACCTTCAGCTGATCTCGTGCATATCAAAGTTCTGTTCACTCAGCCAGGTGCCATTTTCCTGTAAGGTTTTCTCGTTACTGATGATCGCTGCACTTGCGTCGGTATTCAATAAATAGTCTTCGCCCACGCGCTGCAGGTCGGCCAGCGTCACACCTAAAACGCGTTGCCGAAATGCTTGTAATTGCGCGTGGGTGCGACCAAACAAATTGCTGTGAAATTGTTGCTTGGCTTCTCCCGCCGGCGAGCCAGGTTTATCGAGACTGCTAACGACACCCAGAATCGATTCTTCCAGCGCCTGTGATTCGTGCTTGTTTTCCAGCAGCCAGTTTACCGAGGCATCGAAGTCAGCCAGCGTCTCTTGCAGTCGCGGGTCGCGATACGAATAGAATCGAAAGCAGGCATTAGCGGAGTCGTGAGTCGCGCCGCCGCCGTAGGCGCCGCCTTGTTCCCGAATTGCGCGGTGTAAATAACCATTGCGTAAGAACCCGCCCAACACGGTCAGGGGCGCTGCGTCGTCGTCCTCAACGCAGACAGTGGGAAATGCCTTGGCGCAGAAGTTTACCTGGGTTTCTGTTTGCCACGCCTGCCGGCAAGCGCTGCGTATTTTTGGCAGGGCTATGCGTTGGTCGAGGTTGCCACCCTGGAAAAAATTCTGTGCGGTTTGCTCAATGTCCTGTTGCTGCGCGGGTTCTGCGATGGCCAGCAATTGGCGTGACTGCTGCAGCACTTTCTGGTGTAGTGTGCTGAACTGCGCGGCCAAATCTTCCATCTTCGCCGAGCTGCTGAGATTTTTTAGCCACTGAATACCCGGCAGTCCCGAGTTCCGATGAGCGAGCGCGGCGCAGGGGCTCATGCCGCTACTGGCAGCCAGCATTGCCAGGCCGTGGCCGTTGCCGGTAACACTTTGCGCGCGGCGGGTGCTGATTTGCGCAATCAATTCGTGCATGCGACCCAGCTCGTCGAAACGCAGATTGTTAAAGGTGGCATGCATCAATTCCGTCATCGCGGTCAGGTTGCGTGCTAATGCCTTGCTTGACAGGGTCAGGTAAGCATCAACTTGTTGTTCGTCGTCTATTGCACCGCGAAATGTGCTGTACGCGTGTATGCTGCCGCAGACGCTGGCCTGCCAGGCCTGGGTTGCCAGATAGTCCTTGTCACCCACGCCCAACTCGGAGAGCATTTGCGTGTACAGCGGTAATAACTCCAGTTGCTGGTCGTCCAGTGGCGGTAGCGGCAAGATAAGCTGTTGGTATACCAGACCGTTGGTGCCCTGCGGAAAGAAGGTCAACGGCACAGCACCGGCTACTGTCGAGCTGCTGGGGTGCTCCGCTGTATCGCCGGGCACATCCGCAAGCGTGACCTTGGGCAGAATGCTGGCGTCGTCCTGCTGCCGTTGGCGTTGCTCAAGTGCGCTGGCGAGTTCAATGGTGCGTTGTTGCTCTTGCGCGCTCATAGCGGCTTTTATCGCCGCCAGTCTTTGTGTTTCTTGCGCCTCGCGCGCGCCATTCACGTCAGGGTCGGGTTGCAGCGTCAATGTGACCCGGTGGCGGTTGTCGAGTAGCAGTTTTTTAATCAGCTGCTTTATATAGTCAGGATCGCTGATCTGTTCGTGCAAATACTCCAGTACCGGGTCGATGTCCAGCACGGCGACCGGATCGCCGCGATGGGTGGCGGGTCCGAGTGCCGCCAAAATTAGTTGTAGCCCGTACGGGTAACCATCGCCGCCAATTTCGCGCTGTTGCAATTCGAGCTGGTGTAGTACCGCTTCGAGCTGTGATTTGGCAACGCCGTTGCTGTATAAGTCCGTCAGCGTTGTCGTGATCAGTGCCTCGAATTCATCCACTCGATCGGCCTCGCTGCCTTCGATGCCGCACATAAAACTCATTTCGCGGTTGGAGTCTTCCAACCCGCAGAGTGGACTCGGCGCATTGCCAAGCTTGGTGGTTTCTAACACGTGCAATAAGGGGGAGGAGGAGTTGTCGAGTAATACGTTGGCGAGTAGCCGCGCTTCCAGTGCATCTTTCAAATTGTTACTCTTACCCAGCAGCCAGCCAATAACGATATGTGTTTTGGCTTCGGTCTCGTTATTATCGATTGCGTAGTTTTCGGTGACGCGCAGCGGCGCGTAGTAGCGTTTTTCATCGGCTACGGAAATTTGCCCGTCGAGTTTGTCAAACCGGTGTAACGCCAGCTCTTCGAACTTGGTTTGCTGTTCCGCCGCGCTGATATCACCGAAGGTCATAAAGATAGCGTTACTGGGATGGTAATGGCTTTTATAAAAGCACCGCAATTGTTGATAGCTCAAATCGGGGATACAGTCGGGTTCGCCGCCACTGTTAAAATGGTAGGTAGTGGTGGGGAACAGGTATTTGCTCATCGTTTGCCATAAAATGCTGCTGATGGAGCTCATCGCGCCTTTCATTTCATTGAACACAACGCCCTTGAAAACCAGCTTGCTGTTGCGGTTGTCCGGCTCGGCGAATTCGACCCGATGGCCTTCCTGCGCGAAGTCCAGCGGGTCCAGCCGGGAGAAAAATACCGCGTCGAGATACACGTTGAGTAAATTGTCAAAGTCTTTGCGATTCTGGCTGGCGAACGGGTAGGCGGTCCAGTCGCTGCTGGTGAAGGCGTTCATAAAGGTGTTCAGCGAACGCCTTGTCATCATAAAAAACGGGTCGCGCACGGGGTAACGTTCGCTGCCGCACAGCGCGGTATGTTCAAGAATATGTGCCACGCCGCTGGAGTCGTGCGGGACGGTGCGTAACGCCACCAGAAACACGTTTTCGTTCTTGTCTGCCGCCAAGTGAAAGTGTTTGGCGCCGGTTTTCTTATGCTCGTACTGTTCCAGGGTGAGATTGAGCGCCGGTATGGCGTGACTATGCAGCTGCGTAAAAGCGGGATGTGCGTTCATAATATGACCGTTAGCGGAATTGGAATGAAGGGCGTGATATTTTATGGCGCTACGTCGTGATTACAAGCATTCGCGGCACAATACTTGACTTGTGACAAGCTCGGGAACAAGCGAATTTCATACAGTGTGCGCCAGTACTTGCCGGTGACCAGCAAGGTTTGCGTGTCTGGGCGCCAGGCGATACCGTTCAGCACGCCAGCCCGCCGGCCTTGTTTTTTGCGCAGCGCCGCCAAATTCAGTTTGGCGACGACCGCGCCGCTGTCTGGAGCGATGACCACTATCCAATCTGATTGCCAGATATTAGCCAGAATCAGACCACCCACCCATTCCAGCTCGTTCAAGTTGTTGATAGGCAAGTTGTTTTCATGCACTGCTACGCTACGTTGCAGGCTGAAATCGTGTGCTGCGCGAAACTGCAGTCGGGCGCTGCCATCGCTGACGATGAGTTGTTCGCCGTTGTGTGTGAGTCCCCAGCCCTCGCCGCGGTAAGGCAAAGTGAATAATTTTTTCAACGTAGCGGCGTCATACACAAACAAGGTTTGCGCTTTCCAGGTCAGTTGCAGCAGGCGGCCATTGAACAGGGTAATCCCTTCGCCGAAGTAGCGCGTCGGCAGGCGCTGGCTGGCGAGCACGGCGCCGTCTTGTAGCCGGATTTTGGCGATCGACGAGCGCCCGTGATGACCGGTGCTCTCCCACAGGTATCCCTGGTCAAACAACAGCCCCTGGGTGAATGCATGCTGCCGGTGCGGGTAAGTGTTAACAATTTCGTAGTCGAGCGGGTCTGCGGCTGGTGCGGCGGCGGCACTGCCCGTGGCGGCCAGGCATAGGCAGGTGAGAGCAAGTCCCAGCCGCAGATCGACGCTAACTGCCACGGATGATTTTGCGCATGATAAAGCGGCCTGGCAGCAGTGCCCGCGTCACGTAAGCTGGCAGCGGCGCCGTCTCGCCGGTTATATGACTGGCCAGCAATTCCGCGCACAGTGGCGCCAAACAATAGGCTCGCGAGCCGTAGGCGCTGCTGATATACAAACCCGGCAAAGGCTGCGCGACTCGGGAGATGGTCTGTTTGGCGTCCTTTGCAAGCGCGGCGTAATCGCGCCTGAATGCCGCCGGGTCCGGTACCGGGCCGACCACCGGCAGGTAATCGGGCGCAACGCAGCGAAAGCCGACGCGTCCTTGCAGTGGCGTGGGAGCAGCAGCGGTTATGGCGGCAGGGAGCAGGGCGGCGAGCTGTCGCATATTATTGTCGTGCTCCTGCTCGCTGAGCTCGGTATGTGTCGCAGTCAGATTATAGCTCGCGCCAACGGTGTGCAGACCGTCGAGCGCGGGCATGATAAACGAGCGTTCGCACACCACGCTGCGCAGTTCAGCACTCGTCTTGGTTGCCGCTACATAGCTGACCTGGCCACGAATCGCCTTGAGTGGCAGAAATGCCGTGGCTGGTAGCGCATTGCTGCGCGGACCCATGGCGATGACCACATTTTCTGTCTCCGCAACTGGCTGACCCGTGGCGTCAGCCAGTCGCCAGCACCCTGCTTCCTGCGTCAACTCGCGCATCGCGGTGTTCAACCGTACTTGAATATTCGGGTGGTCCACCAGGCGCGCGCACAGGGATTGCGGTCGTAGCCAACCGGCCTGCGGGAAAAATACCGCACTTTTGGCGATATCAATACCTGCGGTAGCAGATGCCCGGCCGCGGTCGTAATAACGCATTAACGCATTGTCGTTACATTGCTGCAGCAGCGCTGTATACGCCTTGTGCTCGTCCACCGTTGTCAGTAGCTGCAGCAGCCCGCATTGTTGGCCGCTGTGCGGAAAGTACTCTTGGTAGTAGCGCAACGCATAAAAGTAGGCGGCCAATGAGAAATCGTTCAGCGGCGACGTGAAGGGTGACAAGCGTGCATACAGCGCCACCTGTGCATTGCCGGAAGCCTGGACGGCCAGCTCCGGGCCTTGCTCCAGCAGTTGCACGCGCAAGCCACGGCGGGCGAGGCTCAGCGCGCCGCAGCAGCCGGCTATGCCGCCACCAATCACCGCCACTGTGGTGCCTCGGTTGCGGCCGTTGGCGTTCACATACCAAAGCGCCCGTGGGAAATCGTACATTGTGCGCGGTTGCGTGGCTGTTGGCATCGCGGGTGGGTGCTGCCATACCGCCGTCAGCATATCGCGCTTACGGCCGAAGCCCGCAGTCTTATGGACATTAAAACCGGCTGCTAGCAGGTTCTCCTTCACACTCGCGGCCGCGCTAAACGTACTTAACGTCGTGCCATGCTTGCTTAGCCGGCTGATGATACTGCATAGCTTGAGTGACCACAGCGCTGGATTAGTGCGCGGCGCAAAACCGTCGAGGTACCAGGCGTTGACGCTCGCCGCCGGCGGCTGTTCGAACCCGCTGGCATCGGTAACGAGCAATTGCCGCAACATACTCGCCCCATCGCCGAATAGCAGATGCAGCGTGATCGAATGCCGACGGAAGTGCAGCACATGGTGGCCGCTAACGATGGGTGGGTATTGCGCGATAAGTTCATCAACGTATTGATGCAGGCTCGGGAACAGCTTGAGCGCTCGCTGCAAGTCGGCGCGGCGCATAGGATGTTTTTCAACGCTAATATAGTGCAAGCGGCTGGCGCCCGGTTGCAGTTGCTCCCACAGTTCGCGTGTTAGAAGGAAGTTCAGACCGCTGCCAAAACCGGTTTCGCCGATGCTGAACGATTCGACTGGTGCGCGCCAGCGCTGCTGCAGTTGGTTTTGTTGCAGGAAAACATACTGGCTCTCGGCCAAGCCATCGTCAGTGGAAAAGTAAATATCCTTGAATTCGGCGCTTACCGGCGTGCCGTTGTTGTGCCACTGTAGCGTGGCGGCTTGCAAATCTTGGCGCAGTTCAGACACGCGTTGTGGTTCTGCTCACAAAACAGTTATTCTACTTGCTTGCGTGCATTTCTCCCAGGATAATCCGTGCCCATGCAGCGCAACCATCTATTCCAAATTGCTGGCGTGTTACTGTTGTCGGTTGGCGCGCATTCGTTTGCCGCATCCGGCGTCGATGTTGCTAACTCCAAAATAAGTCTGGCCATTCGCTACGAGCCGCCCAGCTTAAATACCGTAAAATCCTCGGACCGGGTGAGTTCTTTCTTGTTAACGCACTTAATGGAAGGCCTGACACGCTATGGGACCAATAACGAAATAGTACCTGCGGCGGCGCTACGCTGGCGCCAGCGCGATCGTAGTGTCATATTTTATTTGCGCAAAAACGCCGAGTGGAGTGATGGCAAGCCGGTCACCGCGCATGATTTTGTATTTGCCTGGCAAACGCTGGTCGATCCCGCGACGGCATCCAAATACGCGTTTATCATGCAGCCGGTAAAGAACGCCGCTGCTATTGCTCGTGGTGCACTTGCACCTCAATCATTAGGCGTGCAGGCGCTGGACGATTTTACCCTAAAAGTTGAGCTGCAAGCGCCGACTCCTTATTTTGTCAGTATGACGGCTTTTCCAGCGTTTTACCCGATTCGCAAGGATTTCTACCGACAGCGTGGCGCGCGCTATGCGGCCGACGCCAAAGACATGCTGTTTAACGGTCCGTTCGAGCTGACCGAGTGGGTGCACGGAGCGTCATTAAAATTGCGCAAAAACCCGTACTATTGGAATAAAAAGAATATTCGCATTGGCGCTATCGATATTCCCTATATTACCTCCGACTCCGTGGCTACCCTCAACTTATTCAAAAACAACAACATCGCCTTCGCCAACGATTTGGCCCGGGAGTCGATAAGCGATGCGTTGCAAAGGGGTTTACCGTTACGCAAATTCCTGGATGGCTGCATGTACTTTTACAGCCTGAATTTCCGTGCCGGTCGCATCACCCGGAATAAAGCCTTAAGGCAGGCGCTGCAATCCGTTTATGATGCGACGCTGGTAACGAATAA
>CAZJDL010000128.1:0-9305 GCA_964544755.1 uncultured Pseudomonadales bacterium
GGAAAAATGTGACTCAAATCAGCTTTCCCTCGCTACGGCTTCTATTCTCGGACAGTCTCCTAGGAGGCTGAGTTGCAAATAAAACCGCGCCGCTCGGTGTTGTATATGCCGGGTTCCAATCAGCGCGCGCTGACCAAGGCGCGTGAGCTTGCCGCCGATGCCTTGATCTTTGACCTCGAAGATGCGGTTGCACCCGCTGCCAAGCAAGCCGCGCGGGAGCAGGTTTGCGCAGCATTGCAAAACGATTACGGTTCGCGTGAGATCGCGGTGCGTGTAAACCCGTTGGACACCGAGTGGGGCAGGGCCGACGTGACCGCGCTGGCCATGCACAAACCGCATGCGCTGATTCTGCCGAAGGTAGAGTCGGCAGCGCAAGTTGATGCGCTGGTAGAATTGCTGCGCGACAGCGGTGTAGAGCAATGCGAACTATGGGCGATGATAGAGACGCCACACGGGGTGCTGAATGTTGCCGCTATTGCCGCCAGTTGTTCCATGCTAACGGTTTTGATTATGGGTACGTCAGACCTGGCCAAAGACATGCGCCTGCCGTCCGATCCCGAGCGGCTGGGTATTATTCCGTTGTTAAGCCAATGCGTGCTTGCCGCGCGCGCCTATGGTTTGGACATTTTGGATGGTGTGCATTTGGACGTAACAGACCCAGCCGGCTTGCGCGCGGTTTGTGAGCAGGGCAAGGCGCTGGGCTTCGATGGCAAAACGCTGATTCATCCCAACCAGCTTGCGATCGCCAACGAAGTGTTTGCGCCGGCTGCGGCGGCAGTTGACCATGCGCGCAAAGTCATGACGGCGTGGCGACAGGCGCAACAAGGCGGTCAGGGCGTCGCCGTGGTCGACGGCAAGCTGGTGGAAAATCTGCACGTCGAACAAGCGCAGCGCGTGTTAGCCATGCAAGACGCTATTGCGCTGCGCCAGTCAGCGGCATTCTTATAGAGTGAGAGCATTACGTTACAGTGTACTAGGATGATGGGCGCTACCCACCGAAGACGGCAGTTCGGTCGTGACGCGGGATTACGTGCGCTCAACGTTTATTTGAATAACTCCGTAAGCCTTTGATCTGCCCAACTATTAAAGCGAAAATCAGTCAGAAAACCACAGTGGCCGCCGTGCGCCAGCAATTCTATGTGGAGCTTGTCCGGCGCGTCAATTTTATTCAAATCGGCTGCGTCCAAAATAGGGTCGTCTTCGCTCATCAAAATGTGCGTGTCGACATCGAGTGCGGTGAGGGCAGCGCCGCTCACCCCGTAGGCATTGAAATATTCTTCGGGATGGTCAAACGGCGTATGGTTAGGCACAAAATAGCCGTTCAGGTCGGACAGCGAACGTGCGGATTTTAGCGTCGCGCCATAATCGTGCTCGGGAAAAAGCGCCAGTTTTTTGGCAAGCGATTTTTTCCACTTGCGAGTGAAGTACCAGCGATAAGCCCACGGCGCACGCTCTATGCCATGCATGGCGTTCCACGGGTCGACCACCGGGCAAATAGCCATGATGCGATCCAGCTTTATGCCAGCGTGGTGTTGTGCCGCCACGCGTAACGCGAAATTACCGCCGAGCGAAAAACCCGCCAGATAGTTTTTTGCGTGCGCAAATTGCGCCTGAATGGCGGCTACCGCGTTCACCACCTCCGTCAGCCGGTAGGAGTGAAACAGCTCTTTGTTCAAATGGTGGCTAGGGCCGTGGTCGCGCAAGTTCAATCGAAAAATACTGGCACCTTGCCGATACAGTGCATTGGCTGCCGATACAATGTACGACGACGTAGCGCAACCCTCCCAGCCGTGAATCAATATCACCAGGCCGCGCCTGGCGTCGGTACCGGCGTTGTAGTCGCCCATGAGACGCACGCCGTCGCCGCAATCGAGTATGTGCGACTCGGCCGTTGCAAGCAATTGGGCGGCGCGTTTTGCACCACCAGCCGCCGCGGGCCGGCACTGGCAAGAAACGACTGTAGGTGCGGGTTTTTAAACGCACGGGTCGGCTGGAACGGGGTTTCTCTGGCGGGTGTCATCGATATAGAACCTCACTTGACAAATTCCCGCCGCGGCTCGTTGCAGGATAAGGTTAAATCTGGCCACTGGCGGCCTGTATGTGATTAGTAACTTTTAAACATAAACTAATACTTATGTATTATAGGCTTTTGCGGTGAATTGTAAGATAGTAGTCGCTTGTAAAAAGAGCCTGTTGTTCAGGCCAAACCGTAAGGAAGGCGGTTAAGCCATGCACGCGTTAGTCGTTGATGATCACATGCTAATACGTTCCGGCTTGCATGAGATGTTGGCAAGCCGTTTTACCGGCATCGACGTTGTTGAAGCCGCCAGCGGCGCAGAGGCGCTTGGGCTGATCGAGCAGACGCGCTTCGATCTGGCCATCATCGACTTGTTTATCCCCGGCGAAGCCGCTTTCGTGTTTGTGCGTAAGCTCTGTGATGCCGATCCTGATTTACCCGTGTTAGTGTTGTCCGGTTCGGAAAACCCGGCGCACGTGCGCAAATGCATTGATTTAGGCTGCTCGGCCTTTGTGCCGAAATCGGCGGCGCAAGATACCTTGTTTGGCGCCATTGACAGCATACTCGACGGTGGTGTGTTCATACCCATAGAGATCATGCGTGCCAGCGCCGAAGCTGCACTCAACCCCGGTGCCCTGCCTGCGCTGCCCAGTTTGGAGGTCGTGACCGGCAAGCTCACCGATCGCCAAATGGAAATTTTGACGCTGATCAGTTCCGGTAAATCGAACAAGCAGATCGCCAGAGATTTTCAACTGTCAGAAAATACCGTGAAAGTGCACGTCAGCGCTATTTTGCGTGCGTTGGGGCTGGATAATCGCACGCAAGCCGGCATACTCGGCCAACAGCTGGGCCTGCTGGCCGACACTGCTATGTCTATGCGTTAGACCGGCCCCTGACAAATACCTGCTTGCAACAAGCAAAACAAAATAAGAGACGACTCATGGGTCAATCAGGTGTATTGGTACGGTATGCGTGTGCTTTGCTGGTGGTGATGGTGCAGGTGCCACTAGCAGTCAGCGCAGAACCGGCGGCGATGGATGCCTACCTGGACGAAGCCGACCTGCTTGGTGATATTCCAATCGTGACCGCCGGCACCCGACTCAAGCAAAAAATAACGGCAACACCAACCGCAATCACCATTATCGATCGGCAGATGATAGCGGCGTCAGGTGCGACCGAGATTGCGCAGCTATTTGGCCTGGTGCCTGGTTTTTTGTCTTACTATGTGCTGGGCAATCAATTTGGCGTGACCAATCGTGGTTTGACGCTGGATTTCCCCGGCGACCTCGAAGTGATGATCAATGGCCGCTCGGTCTACGAGCCGATATTTTCCACCGTTGAATGGAGTTCTTTGGGTATCACCGTTGACGATATTCAGTCCATTGAGGTGGTGCGTGGTTCCAACGCGCCCGCCTATGGGTCGAACGCGTTCCTTGGCGCGATCAACATCATCACTGTGCCGCCGTTACAAGCCAGCGGTACGCGTTTCAACAGCACCATCGGTGACTTGCACACACGCAATGCCAGCTTGCGCCACACTGGCGCGCTAGGTTCGGCGCATTACACGCTCGGCGTCAGCTATCGCAACAATGCTGGTTTCCCGGCCGTTGACCGCCGTGACCCAAACCGCGGCAAGCGCGTGATCGATGATAACGAAGCGCTGCACGCCAACATGGAAGCCATGTTGGCTCCCAGCCTGAACGACAGTGTTGAATTGCGTCTCGGCCTGGGCGGCAGTAACGTCGCCATTCCCGATTTTGGCCTCAGTTCCGTGCTTGACGAACACGAGCGTAAGGGTTTCAGCAGCCGCGAATTCGACAGCAGCTACCAGCAAATAGTGTGGAAACATAGCCTCAACTCCGCTGCTGAAACGCAACTGCAGTTGTATCACAATCGTCTGCGCGTAGACGAGGTACTCAAGCTGGGTTTTCTGGCTGACGTACTGGCGCCACTGGGGGTCAGTATCCCCGACCTGTTTGATGGCCACGCCGACGAATTCATTGTCACCGGTCTTGATGACGCGCTCTCCGAGCGCTATGACCTGGAGTTTCAACACAGTTTAAATCTCTCGAAAAAGCAGCAATTCGTTTGGGGGCTTGGGTCGCGCCTGGATAGGCTGCGCAGTAAAGATCTGTTAGACCGCAATGCGACAGAGGAAGAAATTGGCTACCGGCTGTTTGCCAACTGGGCCGCCGAGTTCGGCACACGCTGGGCGACCAACGTTGGCTTCATGCTGGAACACAATGATATTGTTGGCACTTATATTTCGCCCCGAGTTGGCTTGAATATGACGCTAAGGCCTGGCCACATCATGCGGCTGGCGGCGACAGGAGGTAATCGCACGCCGTCGATACTCGAGGCAAATCAACAGCAGATTATCAGATTCAGCGACGGCGTCGTGATCGATAGCGTCAACCAGCGACCGCAGGGCATCGATGTCACGACCCTGACGGAATACGAACTGGGTTATATTGGCCGCTTTTTTAATGATCGGCTGACGGCGGACCTGCGCCTGTTCAGAACAGAAGTTGACGATGCAATCACCGGTGTCGTTGTTGCGGCCGAAGGGTTGGACGGCGACAGCAGGCAACTTACCAACGCATTAAATTGGACTACCAAGGGTTTTGATGGGCAATTGCGCTGGCAGGCAGATGATCGCACGCTATTCAGCATTCAATATGCTTACACAGACTTCGACGGCCAGCGGGTCAGGCGTTTCGAACCGCTCGATGTTAGAGCGCTCAGTCGCGAATTGCCGCGCCATAACGCTAGCGTTTTGCTGAGTCACCGAGTTTTACCGCAATTAAGCGTCAGTGTTAGTTGGTATTACCTGTCGGATCTGAAATGGTTGGAAGGCGATTTCGTTGAGCAGCATGAGCGCGTCGACTTGCGCCTGGCCTATGATTTCCAACTCGGTAACGCCAGTGGTCAGATTGAACTGCTGGGGCACAATGTTTTTGATGACTTTCTTGAGTATCAGGACTCGAATATTTTTCAACGACGCTGGTTTTTAACAGTGGGTTTTGCTTTACCGTAGTGGTCGAGCATTAGGCCGGCCGGATAGCGAAGGGAATTCGATGTGACAGGACCACACATTCGCGACAACACAATCTGGCGTTGTCCCTTGTGGTGCTACAGGCGGCTCGTTTTGTTAGGTGCCCTGGTGATCGCCAACAGTGTCTTTGCCAGCGTTGCAAATAGCGCTACGGCCATTGCGGCGCCTCGGCTCGCTTTCGTCGTCAACAGCGATCAAGGCATTTACCGCGAGATTCACACGAAAATGTTGCAAGTGATGCGGGCGGAATACGGCGCCCAAATACCTGCCGTGGTGCTTGATATGGCGGCTATCGAGCGCGGTGCGCCAGTCGCGGCAATCGATAACGTTGACACCCTGGTTGTTACCGTCGGTACCGATGCCGCATATTACGCCTATGCGAACTTCAAAAAAAACCACATCTTAAGCACCTTGATTACGCATGACAGCTTCCGGCGCATAACAAAAGACCTGTTCGGCGGTGAACGGGCGGCTATCAGTGCTGGCGTGTCGGCCATCTTGCTGGAGCAACCCATCAGGCGCTATTTTGAACTCGGTGCGACGCTGGTGCCGCAGGCAAAAAGCGTCGGTGTGCTGCTGGGGCCATCTTCTTTGCGCTACGCGGAGAAAGTTCGAGATTGCGCCGCGGCGTTTGACGTTGCGGTTGAGTTGGTTAAGCTCAAGCAATCGGACAACCCCATTAGTGGTATACAACCGGTGCTCAAGCGAGTGGACTATTTTATCGTGCTACCAGACCGGCACGCGTTTAATCGTTCGGTGGCAAAATGGGTATTGCAGTTGAGCTATCGGCATCGCGTGCCAGTGATTGCTTTTTCGAAGCGCTACGCCGAAGCTGGCGCCATTGCGTCGGTGTATAGTTCTGCCGACGATATTGTGCGTGCAGCCAGCCGTTTGCTATTACAACGGATAGTCGATCCTGCCGTCCCCAACGCGGTGCATACGGCTGAAGAATTTTCTGTGCAACTGAACCGGTCAGTAGCGAAGGCAGTCGGCATACCTCTGCCGGTTGTTGTGGGAAATCCGGTAAGCACGCCCCCGCGCCGGCGCGAGGCAGCGGCGCAATGAACACGGCCTTGTCGCAATTGGGCTTGCGTTCGCGTTTGTTTCTGATTTCAGCCATTCCTCTGTTAGCCATCACGATTACGCTGAGTTGGTTCTCGGTGCAGACACGGCACAATGATTTGAACGACGAGCTTGAGCAATTCGGTACGGCGACCGTGGAATATTTGGCTGCCAGCGCTCAGTTCGACATGTTTGCCGGTGATCAGGATAGCCTGAGCGCGTTGATGTCCGCGCCGCTGGCGACTTCGCCCGACGTGCATGGGCTGGCTTTTCTGGACAGCGAGCGCAGCATTCTGGTAAGCAGCCGCTACATGCAATTGCCAGAGCAACTGCTGGCGCGACTGCGCGTGTTGAACAATTCTTTGGCGCCGCCGGTGACGCATGACGGCCATCGGTATTTCTTCCGCCCGGTTATGCTGGCCGAGGAGAACATTACAGACTTTGAAGATCCCACGGGTAAAGACCGTGACGGCGCTGCGCCGGTGCTGCTTGGCTGGGTTGTGTTGGATGTCAGCGAGCAGCGGCTGTTGGCAAGGCAACGCAATATTATTCTCACCAGCCTGGCGGTAGCGCTGGCCGGTTTGGCATTAAGTGCATTGTTGGCCGCCCGTATGGGCCAAAGCATCGCCGGCCCGATTCAGCAGCTGACGAGAACAGTTGAACGTATTGAAAGCGGAGACGCCGATGAGCGCGCACCCGAAGTCGGGCCGCCGGAAACCAGAACGTTGGCGCGTGTCGTCAACCGTTTGGCCAACACGTCGCAAAGTACGACGCAGGAATTGCAGCTCAGCGTTGAGCGTGCTACCAGCCAATTGCGTTCGGCAATGGAAAACCTGTCCACCCGCAATCAAGAGCTGGAGCACACGCGCGATGAACTGCAAGCCGCGCTGACGGCGAAAGACGACTTTCTGGCGCGCATGAGTCACGAAATGCGCACGCCGTTAACCACGGTTATCGGTTACACGCGTTTGTTCGGCAACACCGAACTGGCCGACGACCAGCGCGAATACAGCCGCAATATTATCCAGGCGTCCAACTTTTTGTTGGCCACCATCGACGATATTCTCGATTTCGCAAAATTGCAGTCCAACGCCTTGCAACTAAACGAGGCCGAGTTTGATCTGGAGGCAAGCCTGGATGACTTGATTGCCATGCACGCCAACAACGCGCACGAAAAATCGCTGGAGCTGGTGCAACTTGTCGAAGTTGATGTGCCAACGAAGCTGCGGGGTGACTCGATTCGCATCAAGCAAATTATCAGCAATCTGTTATCCAATGCGATCAAGTTTACCGCCCAGGGCGAAGTGGTGTTGCGCGTTGCGCTGGAGTCTATCGGTGATGATAGGGCCGAGATGCTGTTTTCAGTCAAGGATTCCGGCCCGGGCATAGCCGCCGCTATTATTCCGTGCTTGTTTCATCCGTTCCGGCAGGCCGACGAAACCATAACGCGCCGTTTTGGCGGCAGCGGGCTCGGCCTGGCGATCTGTAAACAGCTGGTGGAGCTAATGGGTGGCAGCATACAAATTGAGAGTACGGTTGATGTAGGCACCGAGGTGACCTTTACCTTGCGGCTCAAAATTGCAGACCCCGAGTCACAGGAAAATATCGCCGTGCTGCCGACCAGTAACTTGCGGGTATTGTTATACGACAGCAACCCGTGGTCGCGCCGCTCGCAGCGCACGCAGCTCGCTCGTTTTACCGCGAATGTGTATGCCGTGCGCAGCATCGCGCAAGTGCATGAGCTGCTGAGCAGGGAGGACAATCGTTTTGATTTAGTTGTGCTTGGGCTTAATGTTGCCGAGCTGCAAGTTGTTCAGTTGGCGGAATTGCTGTCGCGAATACGTATTCAACACCGCGCCTCGATATTGCTGTTAGCCAGCACGGCGGATGTAGCATCGCATGTACCGGAAAATATGCTGCGCGAATTCGCACCGCTGTATTGTTTGTCGAAACCGGTACGGCGCGAACGCATGCTTGGCACCCTGGAGTTAATTTCGGGTGCCGCGCATACACCGCCAAAAGACGCTGGTGTTGAGCAGCCGGTGCAACAACCCCTGCGGGGTTTGACCATTCTGGTGGCGGAAGACAATCGCTTTAATCGCAAATTGATCAAGGAAATAGTACAGCTGTTTGGTGCCGAGGTGATAGAGGCGGCTAACGGCGCTGCGGCGATTGCGAGCTTTGCTGCAACAGCCTGCGACCTGGTGCTCATGGATATTCATATGCCGGAGATCGACGGTGTAGAGGCGACCCGGCAAATCGTTGAGCGCGCCAGGAAAAACCGCCGACCGGTACCGGTTATTGCCTTGACCGCCGATTTCACCGCCAAGGATCAGGAAGACATGTTGCAGGCCGGCGCGGTAGACATCCTGCATAAGCCGATTGACGAACAAGCGCTATTATCGGCAATCTGTGAATTTTCTGGGCGCCAGACCATTGCGACCAGTGATCTCCCGGAGAGCATATTTAGCAGTGCGGAGACCTCACCGGCCGCGTTGCAACAAGAGCTGATGACGCTCACGGAACAGCTGAGAAAGTTATTGGAAGGCGATCAAAGTCAGCAGCAACTCAGGGGCAAAATACACGAAATGGCGGGCCTTTGTGGTTTGTTTGGTATGTCGCCGCTGCGCTCGCTGGTAACGGAACTGCGCGAAGCTGCAGTGCAGAAACGCACCGCAAAAATACACCATCTTCTCGCCCGCATAGAAGCGGAAATTGCCACTATCGGTGATGCCGCCGTTGTCTAAACCAAGCGTGGTGGCCTCATGGGCTTATGCTTTATCCACTGGTCTGTGGGCGCTACGTAATACGAAAGTACTAGCGCTTTAGAGTCATTGTTAATAGTCGTAAATTGCGTTTCAATAGCGATGCTAGGAAGCTCACTGCGCAAGGACGCGTACCCATACGGGATGCGACTTGCGCAAACGGGAAGCGCGCGTTCAGGGAAGCGGAAAGCACAAGAAGTGCAAGGAAAAGGAAGCGCCGGTTAAGGGATACGCAAAGCAAGGGAATCAAGTCGAAGGAAGCTGTACACGTCAAGGAATGTCGTCAAGAATGGATGCGAACGGGGCCTGCATGCAGGCCCCTTTTTTATGTCCAGGAATAAGTGGGGTGAGCTAGTTAGTGCCTGGCCGAAACCCATTATACGGTGCTTATCCCCCGTGAAAAATT
>CAZJDL010000129.1:0-9096 GCA_964544755.1 uncultured Pseudomonadales bacterium
TTTGTCGTCGTTTTACTCTGCGGCAAATACCTGCGGGTTTACTGTGGCGCTAACACTCGTCTCGGTGTCAATGGCTTTGCGACCTGCATGCCCGTCTACCATGTCCGTGTTCGCCTGAAATGAATCTTCAGTGATCGTCGAGTACATGCCTGTGTCGTATTACAAAACGTGAAATAAGCGTATTCAGCCTAAAGTCGTTAACGCTGACCTCGTCGCCGCAAGTCGCAACGACGGTCATATAATCAAGATCGATCCCGCTTGGCCTGCTTTGCCGTGTTTGCCCGGCTTTCCTTGCTCACCCTGCTTGCCTTTGGTTCCAGGGCTAACCCCTCCGCAAGGCCATGCACCACGCACGCCAGCACCGCCAGTACCACCTTCGCCGCCTGTGCCACCAACCCCTCCGGGTCCCGCAGCACCCGGGCAGGCACCCTTGCAACGGTATTCCTTTTTGGTAAATGGATTGAGCCGCGATTGAATGGCAACAAACCTGTCATAATTGCCGCTAAACTGCTTGGCTTTTATCGAGATGGTAACCGGGCCGCCGTCGCCTGCGTCGCCGCCTGTGGTGCCGCTTTCACCGTGGCCTCCTTTGCGGCCCTTGCCACCGTTCTTCCTGCCTACGCAGCCTTTCATGCCACGGTCGGATCCCGCGCGCCCCGGGCTGCCGCGCACCCCCTTTTTACCGATTGCACCTACTGCTCCGGCAATGCCGTCTTCGCCATGGTTGAATATTCGCAGTTGCTCTCCTTCCACCGCGGGTGTTCTGATGACAATAGGTCCGGCATTGCGCCCGTCCGTTCCAGCGGCACGTGCGTTATCTGCCTCGAATGAGGTAATTTTTGCAGCGCCCTCAATCTTTATGATTTTTTTGGCGGATACCACTAGATCAAAACCGTTCGTTACCAGTTCCGCGGTCGGGGTGAACTGAACTACATCGGCTTCGTAGGTCGTGTTATCTTGCAAAACGGTCTTACCGTCAATAACCACTTTTGAAGTTTCTGTTTCCACAGTCTGCCAGCAGCTGCCACGATCCGTTGCTAACATAACAACCAGGTTGGAATTTACGTCCGCCGCGCAACTGGTTTGTATTGCGGTTTCTGATATTCGACTTTCTCGCGCGAGCGGAGGGTAGCAAGTACCTCCAGCGATCTGCCAGCCGATTACGCTGGCGGCGTTTATGTTCGCATCGTCGGTTGCCTGGATGTCGTCGGCGGTGTCGGGCGTAGCACTGGCCGCGGTCGCACTATTAAGCGCTGCGCTGAATATGGCAAGATTGCCGACTTGTTTGATAGAGCAACTCAGTTCGGCCGGCGTCGATCTTTCTGCCATACAATTTGCCCAACTTGCCAGCAACTCGGGCGCTTCACTTTTAATAAACTTGAAAGTGGCGGCATCAATATGCTTTTTTCGCGCCTTCATCGAGCAATTTTCGTCCTTCCATGCCATCACTTCCGATTTTTTCCATTGGCCGCGTTGCTTGAGTGGCACGCCGTAAACGAGTGCCCCCGCGCTAAGCCCGATATTCAGCGCCTGCGTGTGCTTGCGAAAAGACGTTGCGCACTGCCAGTTCAGAAACTTTTCACTTTGTTCCCATTCGCGGTCGGCGCGCGCGCTAAAAAGTTGCCCCTCTTGCACTACGTCGAAACAATGATCCGACTCCGCCGCGCCAGCCGCTATTGGCAATCCAAGCGTCAAAAAGGCAATGATTATTTTCTGCACTACTGATTCTCCCGTCGATCAAACATGAGTTTATTAGTGTAGCTAAAATGGCGGAGAAGTCGCGACGGAGATATTGACACGGGTAGTTTGGCGCGCTTCGCAGCAATGCCGCGTTCAGGCGCAAACAAGCCTTCAACCGGCTTTAAACCATAGCTCTATTTCCGAAGTGTCTTCGGCAAAGTAAGCGGAGTGCTCAACGTTTGCTGCAACGTGGTACCACTGCCCGACAGCGTAATGCGTGGTACTGCCGTTTACGGTAAGGCTGAGCTGGCCCTGAGTGATAACACCAATATTATCGGTGTCGTGACGGTGCGGTGCAATATCAGTCTGCGCGGGATATGACGCAAACAGAACGTCGCAATTTTTTGCCGCAAGCTTGAATGCATCGAATGGGCCATCGAACGGCGGCAGGTTCACTATTTGTTTTGGAAAATGGCTCATCAAACGATTCCTCCCGCAGAACATCACACTAGCCCCAATAAAAAGTTGCTAGCAAAATGTTTAATTGTTAATTTCTGTACAGTGCGCCGCGTGTTACAACACTGAAACTGAATTTGCGCAATAGTAACAGGCGCCCGGCTGTGCCAACTAAGGCTGCAGCTGTCACCGTCGAAAAACTGGGCAAGCAGGCGGCGAAGAGCAGGCGCACGCAAGACAGTATTATCTAGGCGGTTGTCGCGCTGATCAAAGATGGCGGTTTTGCGTCAGCCAGCTCCTCCAAAATTGCCAGCAAAGCAGGCTTCTCACGGAGAGCGGTGCAGCGCCATTTTGCGTCGGGTTAAACAAGTATATTGGCCTTGTTAACGGTGAAATAGTGGGCGCCACAATGTTCGTTATTCGGCCAATCAACAATCCCGGAAATCAGCAAGTCGAAGGTGGTATCATGCGTGCGACTGGCTCGTCATCGCACTTTATACTCATCCGTCACAGGTAACACCTAAGCAATGAAGCGAAATAATGCAGTGCTAAGCGGCACCGGTTTGTATACGCCGTCGCAATCGATTAGCAATGCCGAGCTGGTGGTGGCGTTTAATCAATATGCCAACGACTACAACACGCGTAATGCCACCGCTATTGCCAGCGGTGAGCTAGAGCCGCTGGCGGAGTCGAGCACCGGGTTTATTGACAAGGCATCGGGTATAAAAAGCCGCTTTGTGATGGATCGCGATGGCATTCTTGACCCGCAGCGTATGTACCCGAATTTACCCGAGCGTGCTAACGAAGAACAGTCAATCCAGTGTGAAATGGCGGTAGCGGCGGCCGATCAGGCGCTGAGCGCGGCGAATAAACAGGCCAGCGATATCGACGCCGTGATTGTGGCTTGCTCCAATTTGCAACGGCCGTATCCGGCGGTGGCGGTGGAAGTACAGGCCGCGTTAGGAATCGAAGGGTTCGGCTACGATATGAACGTTGCCTGTTCGTCGGCCACGTTTGCTATTCAGGCGGCGACCAATGCAATACAGAGCGGTGCTGCGCGCGCGGTCCTTCTGCTAAACCCGGAGATATGCTCTGGCCACTTGAACTTTCGCGACCGTGACAGCCATTTTATTTTTGGTGATGCCTGCACCGCGGTAATCGTCGAAAGTGATGCTACCTGCAGTACAAATGACGCGTTCACGGTTCTTGGCACCAAACTGCGCACCATATATTCGAATAATATTCGCAATAATTTTGGCTTTCTAAATCGGGGTGACGAGGGGGGCATCGGTAAGCCCGACAAGCTGTTTGTGCAAAACGGCCGCAAGGTATTCAAAGAAGTTGTCCCCATGGTGGCTGAGCATATCGAGCAGCATCTGGCGGAGCTGGATATTAGCGCGGCACAGGTAAAGCGTTTTTGGTTGCACCAGGCCAATCTCAGCATGAATCATCTGGTGTGCAAACGCGTGCTCGGCCGTGACGCCAGCGCCGAAGAGGCGCCGATCATTCTTGACCGCTACGCCAACACCAGTTCGGCCGGTTCAGTGATCGCGTTTCATTTGTATCAGAACGACTTGCAAACCGGCGATATCGGTGTGATTTGTTCTTTCGGTGCGGGTTATTCGGTGGGCAATGTTGTTGTGCAAAAATGCTAGTACAATTTAGTGCTGCCACCTCAAATGACGTGATCCCAGCTTCTAGACCGATGACTGTCTGCACTAACTCCCAATACACTACACTAGCGTCACCTGTTTGACGAAAACCTGAAGCCTCCGCGCGGCAACTTTCGGCGGATTATTTCAAGGATATCCTTGCCATTATGGTTTAAAATATCACTCTTATACCATGATTTACCTAGAAATTAATGCATGAATAAGCTTGCCCATCTTGACGCCGCTGGCAATGCTCACATGGTCGATGTGACGCACAAAGCCGTAACGGCGCGCGAAGCGCGCGCCACCGCAACCGTATGCATGCAGGCAGAAACCCTGCGCTTGATTGTGGAAGGCGGGCATAAAAAAGGTGACGTGCTGGCGGTTGCCAGAATCGCCGGCATACAGGCGGCAAAAAAATGCAGTGACTTGATCCCCCTTTGCCACCCCTTGGCACTCAGCGTGGTGAAGGTCATCCTTGAGCCGCGCGCGGAGGAAAATAGCCTGTATATTGAAGCAGTCTGTCGCCTGGATGGCAAAACCGGCGTTGAAATGGAAGCCCTGACCGCAGCGTCGGTGGCCGCACTCACCGTCTACGATATGTGTAAAGCGGTGGATCGTGGCATGAGCATAGAGCAAATCCACTTGCTGGAAAAGAAAGGCGGAAAATCGGGCGATTGGGTAGCGCCTGCAGATTCCGGGAAAGATTAGTGTTCAAGATATTATTCTTCGCCAAACTGCGAGAACAACTCGGCACGGCCGCAATGAGCGTTGCTGATGAGAGTGTCACGACTGCGGCGCAACTACGGCAACTGTTGGTGGACACCAACGGCGAACGGTGGCGTGCCAGTCTGTTTGCCGACAATATTATCGTCGCAGTGAATCAGGAAGTGGTTGATTGGTCGCACCCGTTGCAAGCCGGCGATGAAATTGCGTTTTTCCCGCCGGTAACCGGAGGCTAAATGCAGACACTCTCGGTAACGGTGCAGCAGCAGGATTTTTCTGTCGATGCGGAGAACGAGCAATTGCTGCGGCAGAGCGATAACATCGGCGCCGTGGCAAATTTTGTCGGCGTTGTGCGCGTCAGCAATGCGCATTCGACTGTGACCGCCATGCACTTGGAGCACTATCCCGGCATGACCGAGAAAAGCATTTTGCAGGTTCTACAAAACGCGCAGCGGCGCTGGCAGGTCACGGCAGCGCGCGTCATTCATCGGGTAGGGCGGTTGAGGCCGGGTGATCGTATTGTCTATGTCGGCGTCGCCAGCGAACACCGCCACGCTGCTTTTGAAGCCTGTGCGTATATTATGGATTATTTGAAACTGCAAGCCCCATTCTGGAAGAAAGAAATCACAAGCAACGGTGCCCGTTGGGTCGACGCCCGGAAGGCCGATGCAGCCGCGGCCCGGCGTTGGGTCGAATAATTCAAAAAAAACAATAGGAATAGTGGCTATATGAAATTCGATAAAATTGAATTAAGAAACGCATTTGGTTTGTTTGCAACCGGCGTGACGATCATTACTGCCAATCCCGCAGGCTACAAACCATTTGGTGTCACCGTCAACTCGTTTTCGTCGCTATCATTGGATCCGCCGCTATTGTTGTGGAGTTTGCAAAAAGATGCGGACACCTGGGATGCGCTCGAAGCCACCACCCGGTTTGCAGTGAATATACTGGCGCTGGACCAACAAGACATGTCGAATCACTACGCCAAAGAAGGCGACCATGCGTTGGCCGCCGACGAATACAAAATGGGTGTTTCGGGCTGTGCGATATTAAAACACTGTATTGCATCATTTGAATGTGACACGGGCGAGCGTTATGAAGGCGGTGACCATATTATTATGCTGGGAAAGGTGTTGGCAATTAGCTGCAACGAATCAGAAGCGCCGCTGGTGTTTCAGTGCGGGCAATATCGCTCGCTGTCGTAGCGGGTAGTAGAGTGGGCCTATGATCAAATTTTGCAACCTGTGCGGTGCAAGTGTCAGCCACAGAATTCCTGACGAGGATGACCGGCCACGCTACGTGTGCGATGCCTGCGGTTTCGTGCATTACCAAAACCCACGCGTTATTGTCGGCGTGCTACCGACCTGGCGTGACCAGGTGCTGCTCTGTAAGCGTGCTATTGAGCCGCGCCATGGTTTATGGACACTGCCGGCCGGTTTTCTCGAAAACGAAGAGACGACGATGGAAGGCGCGATGCGCGAAACCTGGGAGGAGGCACGCGCCCGAGTCAAGAACGAGTCGCTGTATCGCATCTTTAATTTACCGCATATCAGCCAGGTGTATATGTTTTACCGGGCCGAGCTGAGCAGTGACGAGTACGCCGCCGGGCCGGAAAGTCTCGACGTGCAATTATTCGACGAGCTCGATATTCCCTGGCAGGAGCTTGCCTTTCCGGTCGTTAGCCAAACATTGCGCAGTTATTTCGAAGACCGTAAGGTCGGTAACTATCCCATTCAAAACCTGGATATTCGTTTCCCTGTGTTGAAAAAACGCTCTTGAGCCAGCTTCATTATTTACAGGGTGTTGCCGTTAACGCAGCGTCTGGCGGTCGAGTAAGTGTTTAAGCCGCACGTATTCGTCCATCGCTTCGGGTAAAAAATAAAGCTTGTAATAGAAACGTTCATTGATGCGCGAATCGTCGCTCTTGCGGCTGGAGTGCACGTAATTCATTTCAAAATGAATGACACGCGTATTTACCGGCAGTCGGATTTGTTCTTTATTTATTGAATATTTGCGCTGGTCTTCTTTAATTGTATAAGTGGATAACTGCCCCACAAGGCCCAGGTTGATGCGAAAATTGCTCGTCACCGGGGCAAGATGGTTGTAGTCCATATCTTTATTTTGTACATACACGGCCGCTGCTTTTTTGACTTCCAGGAACATACTTGGCCTCCAAAGTGGGCGCGTATTGTATAAGGAATATGAAACATTGGGTGAGGTTTTTCAGTGATAATAGCGCTGCGTCTACAAGGGAGACAATAACTTGGACAGTATAACGGCAATAGCACAAGCCGCCATGCGCTGGGTGACCGACCTGGGGGCCGCTAATACCCTGGCTCTATTGGTTGTCGATGCGCTGTTGTGCGTGCTGCTGGCGGTTTCGCTGTGGCGCTCGCGGCGGCGACAGAATGAACTGCGTGCCGAGTTGGCGCAGGAAAAAGCCGAGCACGAAGCCGAGTTGCTGCATCTCGAGCATTCGTTCGAAGTCGCGCGCTCGCAGTATGAAGCGCGGATCGGCGGCGGCAAGGAGTTGTTGCTGGAGACACAACAGCGCCTGCATACGGTTGAAGACGTACTGCAAACCGAGCAACACGAGCACTATTTAGCCGCCAGCCAGCGCGATGTCGCGCAGGAAAAGAACACCCGCTTGCCCGAGATTGAAAGCCAATTGCAGGCGGCGCGGCAAATGCTCGACAGCAAAACGGAGCAGGTAGCGCACGCGCAAATGGATATCGCCACCCTGAGCACACAGCTCAACCAGGAACGGCAAAGCTCCGCCGAGAAACTCGAAGTACTCGAACAAGCGCGCGAACGCTTGACACACGAGTTTCAAAACCTGGCGAACAGAATATTTCACGATAACAGCGAAAAGCTCGAGCAACGCAGCAAGCAAACGCTGGAGACCGCGCTATCGCCGCTGCGCGAGCAATTACATCAATTCAAGCGCCAGGTCGAGCATGTTTACGACAAGGAAACGCGCGAACGCCTGTCGCTGCTGCACGAGGTGAACGTGCTGAAAGAGCTGAACCTGCAGATGAGCGATGACGCCATCAATCTGACCAACGCCTTGAAGGGCGACAACAAGGCGCAGGGAACCTGGGGTGAAGTGGTGCTCGAGCGCGTACTGGAAGAATCCGGCCTTAGAAAGGGCAAGGAATATGAAACGCAGCTACATCTCAAAACCGAGGAAGGCGGTAAGCGCGCACCCGATGTGGTCGTCCATTTGCCTGACCAGAAAGACATTATCATCGACTCGAAAGTGTCGCTGCTGGACTACGAGCGCTATTGTTCCAGCGCAGACGAGACCGAAAAGAAGAAGTTTCTGCAAGCCCATATCGGCTCGGTGAACAAGCACATACAATCGCTAAGCGTCAAAGCTTATGAGCAATTGGAAGGCGTGCGTTCGCTGGATTTTGTGTTTGTATTTATCCCGATCGAAGCCGCGTTTATGCTCGCCTTTGAACATGACCAGGCGCTGTTTCAGCGGGCTTACGACAGAAACGTGATCATGGCCGGCCCTACCACTTTGCTGGCAACGTTGCGCACGGTACAAAATATCTGGCGCTATGAACGGCAGAATAAAAACGCTGAAGTCATTGCCCGGCAGGCTGGCGGTTTACACGACCAGTTTGTGTTGGTACTCGAATCACTGGAAGACATGGGTCGCCATATCGAGCGCACTCAAACTGCGTATGACACTATGTTGAATCGCTTTACTCACGGCCGTGGTAATCTCATAGACCGCGCCGTGAAGCTGGAAAAACTTGGCGCCAAAACGCGGAAAAAGTTGCCCCGTTCGCTGCAGGCTATCGCCGAGACCGAGGACAGCGCCGAAGTGGTCACACTGGCAGACGAATCCGAATAGTGTTTTACTGCGGCAGCATGGGCGAATAATTCGTCGGCATGGCTTAGGAGTAAAAACGTGACCTTCCCAAAAATTGGCAACCTGGCGCCCGCATTCAGCCTGCAAGATCAACACGGCAATTCCGTCCGTTTAAAAGACTTTAAAGGCAAGAAAAATGTGGTGCTGTATTTTTACCCCAAGGCACTCACGCCTGGCTGTACGGTGCAGGCCTGCGCTATTCGTGACTACAAAAAAGAATTCGCCAGGGTTAAAACCGAGGTATTGGGCATCAGCCCCGACCCGGTCAAGAAATTGACCCGTTTTACCGAGAAACACGATTTAAACTTTACCTTGCTGGCCGACGAAGACCATAAAATTGCCGATAAATACGGCGTTTGGGGGCTAAAGAAGTTTATGGGTAAGGAGTATATGGGCATTAACCGCATGACGTTTATTATCGGCAAAGACGGTAAGCTCAAGCACATCATGGAAAAGGTGAAAACCAAATCGCACCATGATGATGTGCTGAATTCTATCAAAGAAGAACTTTAGTCTACGTTCTGTGCGCTGCGCCCGGTGCTCTGAACTGGCCCAGAAAGGTTTGAACTTCCCAGCACTCAACCGTGTAAAAGACAAATATACGTTATCTTTGGATTAAGTGTCCAAAACACATTGACACGTTCCGAGGTGTTGTTCGCATTGTTCACTCCTTTGAACATTAAAGATAGATTGTAAAGC
>CAZJDL010000130.1:0-9095 GCA_964544755.1 uncultured Pseudomonadales bacterium
ATAATGCGTACTTGCTCAGAGTAATCGGCATGTGAATTTAAGCCCGATTGCCCTGTCCCATAAAACCGTTCAATCATTCAACTGAACGATTCTCTTGTTGTACCTCAGTAGCTATCCTCTTATTAACCCACACGTAAGAAGGTGGTAACGCGGGCATATATCCGGCCTCTTACCGCATGAGGGGCTACGTCTATCTCGCCCCCCGGGCCCTAATGAGATCCGCACCTGACCACCTAAAACACTTAGTCAGTCTCCAGGGACTGCACCATTCACAGGCTCCTGCCAGGGCGGATTAACCGCTGATTCATTACGTGTGCTGTTACCTTGATAACCACTGTTCAAACCACCCGGCCAGGGTAAGGGCCGGTATTCTCACTCATCTCACCTGGTACGTTTCCTGACGCTGCAGCAGTACCCAGGCAATACGGGCCATCCGGCTGGCTAAGGCCACGCAGGCCTTGTTGGGCCCCCGCCGCGCGGCTAACCGGGTCGCCCATCGACTCAGCGCGTCATCTTTCCCGGCGCAGCGTGACAACGCTGCCCGGGCACCATGAATTAACTGCTTGCGCAGATACCGGTTACCCCGCTTGGTGATACCACCGGACGTCAGTCGCTCCCCGCTGCTCGATTGGCGCGGCGTGAGCCCCAGCCAGACCGCCAGATCCCGGCCGTTTTTGAACTGACTACCGTTGCCGATGGCACTGTATAACGCCGTGGCGTTAATCACGCCAATGCCCGGCACGCTCGCCAGGCGCTGACAGTGCGGGTGCTGGCGGGCAATCCGGGTTAACAGGCTCGTCAGTTCGCCGATGCGTTTCGTGAGCTGATAATAGTCCTCGCGAATATAGGTCAGCTGGCTTTTCAGCAACGGCGTCAACGGTGAGTGCGACGGCTCTTCCGCTGCACGCAATAGTGTGAGAAAAGCTTTGTGTCCTTTGGCCGCCACCAGCCCATACTCGCTCAATAGCCCGCGGGTTTGATTCATCAAATCCCTGCGTGCATCGACATAGCGGCTGCGCAAGCGGTGCAGCGCCTGAATGTCTTGCTGTTCGACCGTTTTGATCGGAACCGGCCGAATACCGGGACGCCTTGCCGCCTCGGCGATGGCCACCGCATCGTTGCGATCACTCTTGTTGCCGCGCACGAATGGCTTCACATGCTGTGCCGGCAGTAACGTCACCTGATGCCCCATGGCGGTGAAACAGCGCGCCCAATAGTGACTCGAATAACAGGCTTCCATGGCGATCTCTGTCGGCGGTTGCTGCGCGATATACGCCGCCAACTGATGACGCTTGAGTGCTTCATTCACTGTGACTTTTTGATGCTCATTCATACCACACACTTGAAAAACATTTTTTGCCAAATCAATGGCAATCAAATTATGCTGGTTCATGATGGATGCTCCTCTTTAGCAACTGTAATGTGCTTATCGCACTCATCAGTTTGGCGCATTGTGACGCCGGTTACACGGGGAGCGTCCATCTCATCACTTCCTTAAGCCCGATCAGCGCTATGGAGGGCTGAATCGAGCGAGGATTTTCGGGACCTTCCCTGGCAGGGATGCCAGGGATAGAGCCTCCAGGGAGGGATTTACGGCGTGTCCCGTAAATCCTCGCTCGGTTTAGTCCGGCCTAGGAGCTTAAGGAAGTGCCATTTGGGACTGTCTACTTAATCCCCTTCTCGCAGGCCGGGCTTACCAAGTCGTAAGCACCGTCCAGTGAGCCTTTCCAGTTGAGCGACAAAATCCGTACTGCCTACGGGTCGTCCTGTTCGTGTATATTTGCGTAATTGCTCAAGCTCAATCGACGGCGGAAGTGTCGCGAGGTACGCTGCCCTATTCCGTCATGGGAGTGCTAGAACGCGCCGAGCAAGACTATCGGCAAGAGAACGAGTATCGCCAGAAATTTACCGTGCATCAATCAATCCGTAGATTTCGCGACATTGGCAACCTCTACGGAATCGGTCCGGGCAGTTTGCGCGTCTGAATGACGGCAATGGGTCGCGTGCTGTCCCAGGCAATCCTATCACGTCATCGACTGGCCCCAGGTGGAAAGCTGCCGCTCAGTTCCTACTTGATCGGACACTGCCAGTAAGATCAGATGCCGACGGTAACTGTTAAAGCGATCTCTAAGCAGGTACTTTATAGGCTTGCGCAACCGCGCTTGCTGAGCGAAGGATTACGCTATTGCAAAGCCAGGCGCTAAGCTTTCTCAGCGCCGCGCTGCCGCACCGCTTCAAACAGACACACACCGGCCGCGACCGACACATTCAGGCTGGCCACCGACCCAGGCATGGGAATACGCGCCAGATAATCACATTTGTCGCGAGTCAGACGCCTTAAACCGCTGCCCTCCGCACCCAGCACCAGCCCAACCGGGCCGTCTAAATCCATAGCGTACAGGCTGGCCTCGGCTTCGCCGGCCAGACCCACCAGCCAGACACCCTGTGCCTGCAAGGCTGCCATGGTTCGCGCTAAATTGGTTATTTTAAAGACCGGGATAAACTCGGCCGCACCGCAGGCGACTTTGCGCACCAGCGCGGTCAAGTCTGCCGATTTGTCTTTGGGAATGATCACCGCGTGTGCAGCAGCCGCTTCGGCACTGCGCAAACAAGCGCCCAAATTATGCGGATCGGTGACCCCGTCGAGCAACAGTAGCAGGGGATTACCATCGATAGCCGCAACAAAATCAGCAAGCTGCTTCCCGTGCATGGCCTGGCGTGGCTCACAGCGCGCGATGGCGCCCTGATGGCGACCATCCACCAGGCGATCCAACTCATCACGCCCGACCCGGCGCAGGCATATGTCTCGCTCGGCGGCTCGCGCTTCCAGCGCTTGCAAGCGCTGGTCCTCGCGCTGCTGCAATAACAGCAATTCCAGTAACCGTTCCGGTTCGCGTTCAAGCAAAGCGCTAACGGCGTGGATGCCGTAAATCCATTCACCGTCGATCACTTGCGCTTGCCTTTACGCCGGCTATTGCGTTTTTTCCCTCCCTTGCGACGCGACCCCTTATTGGCGCGGGGCTTGGCGTCAGATCGACCTCCACCCTTGCCTTGACGGTTGCCTGCCGCGGAGGTGTCTGCGGGTTCGAGATCGATTTTTTTGTCCTCCAGATTGACCGCCACCAATTTCACCGTCAACGGGTCACCGAGTCGGTAAACCGCGCCCGAGCGCTCGCCCAGCAAGCGCTGCCTGGCTGTATCGAAGTGGTAGTAGTCATTATTCAACGCGGTCACATGGACCAAACCTTCCACAAAGATATCGTCCAGCTCAACAAACAAACCAAAACCGGTCACTGCGTTGACGGTGCCGCGGAATACCTCGCCAATGCGATCCATCAGGTATTCGCATTTCAGCCACGCGATGACATCGCGGGTGGCATCGTCGGCACGCCGCTCCGTCATCGAGCATTGCTCGGCGCAGGCCAGCAAGCGCTGGGCGTCGTATGGGAAAATGTTTTTCCGCGCCAACGGCTTGGCTGCGCGCATTCGGGTCACCAGAGCGCTGAGATTACGCGAACGAATGACGGAACGAATAGCGCGATGCACCAACAAATCGGCATAGCGGCGAATGGGTGACGTGAAATGCGTGTAGGCAGGGTAGGCAAGGCCAAAATGCCCCTTGTTGTCGATAGCGTAGACGGCCTGCATCATCGACCGTAACATCATGGTTTGAATAATATGCCTGTCGGCCCGACCGCCGATGGCAGCCGACAAGGCTTGATAATCTGCCGGCTTCGGTTTCGCGCCACCGCCCAGGGATAGACCAAGCTCGGCCAGAAACCCGCGCAAATTGATCAATTTTTCTTCGCCGGGGCTATCATGCACGCGGTATATGCCCGGAATTTCCTGCTTCTCAAGAAAACGCGCGGCGCACACGTTGACGCACAGCATGCATTCTTCGACCACTTTGTGCGCCTCGTTACGCCGCACCGGCTCAATGCGTTCGATCTTCTGGTCGGCACCAAACACGATGCGCGTTTCGGTCGTTTCAAAATCAATGGCGCCGCGCTGCTCGCGCGACTGGCGTAATGCCTTGTACAGGTCGTACAGAGTATTGACGGGTTTGTGCAATTCCTTGCGCGGCAGCAAGGAATTGCCTTCGATGTGGCGACCCACCTTGGTGTAGGTCAGCCGCGCATGCGACTGAAAAACGGCTTCATAGAACACGTATTTTCCGGCGCGACCGGCCGCGCTGACGTTGACCTCACACACCATTGCCAGCCTGTCAGTATTCGGATTGAGTGAACACAGGCCATTCGATAAGGCCTCGGGTAACATGGGCACGACCCTGCCCGGAAAATACACTGAGTTACCGCGCTTGGCGGCTTCCTGGTCCAGCGCGCTGCCGACCGCCACATAATGTGATACGTCGGCGATAGCCACCCACAAACGCCAACCGCCGCGCTTCTTGCGCTCGGCATACACCGCATCGTCGAAATCACGCGCGTCTTCGCCGTCAATCGTTACGAATGGTAGATGGCGCAGGTCTACCCTATGCTTTTTATGTTCCTCGGCCACCAGTTCCGAGTACCTGTCGGCCTCATTCAGTACGGCCGCCGGCCAGGCAACGGGGATCTCGTGGTTGCGTAAGGCGATGTCGATTTCCATGCCGGGCGCCATATGGTCACCCAGAATTTCTGCCACCCGACCCACTGCCGGGCTGGAAATACTGGGCTGCGCCAAAATTTCCACCGCTACGATTTGTCCGGCCCTGGCCTTGCCGCGTTCTTTCTTGGGTATCGATATTTGCTGGCTGATGCGGGCGTCGTCCGGCGTGACATACCACACGCCTTGTTCGCCGTTCAGGTGGCCGACAATCTGCGCGTGCTTGCGCTCTAACACCTCCACTATTGTGGCCTCACCCTGGCCGCGCCGGGTAGTGCCGAATTCGCGCGCTAACACAACGTCGCCGTCAAACACCTGGCGCATTTGCTTTGGGTTAAGGAACAGGTCATCGCCGCCCTGCTCGAGCCGCAAGAAACCGAAGCCATCTTTATGGCCGATCACCCGGCCACGCAGCAAGTCCATTTTGTCGATCAGACAATAGGCGCCGCGGCGGTTGCGCATGAGCTGACCGTCGCGGATCATCGCCCCCAGCCGTCGCGCCAGCGGAATTTCCTGCTCCGGTAATAAATCCAGCGTGCGAATCAGCGCTGCCTCGGTTAACGGCTTGTTGGCTTTCTTTAGTGTTGCCAGAATATATTCGCGGCTGGCGATTGGGTCTGCGTATTTGTTAGCCTCGCGCTCGGCGTGCGGGTCTTTAGACTTCTTCCTGGATGGCATAACTATTCTTTACATTGAGTGGGAACGGCGCATCATACCGCATTGCGCGGCGGGGAACTCAAGACCTGCTTCTTTGGCCACATGGGCCTGCAGCTTCAAATTCAATGTTAACCAGCGGAGAACTCCATGCTTAAACGCGCGCTTACAATGATGTGTGTACTGATACTGTGCGCAGCCTGCCAGCCACAGCAGTCAGCCACTGCGTCTGGCAAAGCGGCCAACGCAGCGGACGTTAGCAAGGCTACCGAATGGGATGCCTTCGTCGATAAGTTTATCGAGAGTTTCTTGGCCGCGCATCCGACGTTTGCGGTGGTGAATGGCCGCCATGAGTACGACGGCCAACTGCCCGATTGGAGTCGCACCGGCATCAGCGCCGAAATCGCGCGCCTGCACGCACAACGCGACGACGCGCTGACATTTACCGATGACTCGCTGACCGCGCAACAGCGCTATCAGCGTGATTACTTGGTCTCCCGCATCGACCGCGATCTGTTTTGGCTGGAAACAGCCAATTGGCCGTTTCGCAACCCGGCGTTTTATTTCGATTGGCTACTGGATTCGCTGGACCCGAGCGCGTATATCTCGCTCAATTACGCGCCAGTCGAACAAAGGCTGCAGTCCTTGACACGTTTCCTCGGCAATATACCCACGGCGACGAGACAGATTCAGGCTAACCTGCAACATCCTTTGCCTGAAACTTACATCAATTATGGCGTGGCTTCCTTTGGCGGCATGGCCGAATACTTCACAAACGATCTACCGCAAGCGTTTGCCGACGTGGGCGATGCGGCCGCACAAGCCGCCTTTGCCGAAGCCATTACCGCGGCGTCAACCGCCATGCAGGCGCTGGCCGACTATCTCAAGTCCGGCGACGATCGCGCCACCGCCGCTTTTGCGCTGGGCGCAGATGTGTTCTTGCAGATGATTCGCGACAGCGAGGGCGTCGATATTTCCCTGGCCAAATTGCAGGCCATCGGCCAGGCCGATATGGCGCGCAATCAACAGGCGCTGCGCGCCGCCTGTGCAAAATTTGCAGCGGGTAAAAGCATCAAGCGGTGCATCGCCAAGATGGCGGCTAAAAAACCGGAGGGGGGAGCCGTTGCCGGGGCCGCCGCGCAGCTTGCAGATCTTAAGGCATTTTTGGTCGAGCAAGACCTGGTGTCGATTCCCGGTACCGAGGAGGCGCTGGTGCGCGAGTCG
Organism: uncultured Pseudomonadales bacterium; assembly: GCA_964544755.1. Classification (GTDB taxonomy): domain Bacteria; phylum Pseudomonadota; class Gammaproteobacteria; order Pseudomonadales; family JAUIET01; genus JBBKXJ01. The sequence continues at coordinate 6,484 of CAZJDL010000130.1, forward strand.
CCGCCGTATGCACGCTCCAACTTTGCTTACATCAATATTCCCGGGCCATACGAGAAAAACCAACCCTCGATTTACTATATTTCGCCACCAGATAGCAGTTGGTCCGCGGCAGAACAAGCCGCTTACGTGCCGGGACAATCTGATTTGCTGTTCACCTCGGTGCATGAGGTGTGGCCCGGACACTTCCTTAATTTCCTGCACGCCAAGCGCTCGGACTGGATTTTCGGTCGTATTTTCGTCGGCTATGCATACGCCGAAGGCTGGGCGCATTACACCGAAGAGATGATGCGCGAAGCCGGCCTGAACGGCGGCGATCCAGAAACCGAAATCGGCCAGCTAAGCAATGCGCTGTTGCGCAACGCGCGCTTTCTGTCGGCCATCGGCTTGCATGCCGGCGGCATGTCGGTGGCAGAGTCCGAACGTTTGTTTCGCGAGGAAGCGTTTCAAGACGTGGGAACCGCCCGCCAGCAAGCCGCGCGCGGCACCTATGACCCGGCGTATCTCAATTACACACTGGGCAAACTCATGATCCTGCGCTTGCGTGAGGATTGGACCCGCAAGCGCGGCGGCCGCAAAGCATGGAAAGAATTCCACGACACTTTCTTATCCTTTGGGGGGCCGGAGATTCCGTTAGTTCGGGCGCAGATGTTAGGCGGCGAGCCCGAGGCTGCGTTTCCCGCGCGATAACGTTGTTAGGGCCTGTTAGAGCCATTTTCATTTTCGCCCACGCTGCGGCAGTGCATCGCATCACGCAAACACGAAATAAATTGGTAATAATCCACGCAGCGGGTTGGCATGATTTGCCAGCAAGGGGGAACCAGCTCAACCCGTCGGTTAGACGGTTAGAATTTATAGCCCACTGTAACACCCCAGGTTCTGGGGTCTGCAAACACCGCCGAGCCGATGTTGTTGCGCACAAACGGATCCGAGTCAAAGGTGTGCAACTGATATTCTTCATCGGCCAGGTTTTTGCCGAACAGGGAGACGCTGATATTGCTGGCGGCTTGGTAAGTGATGCGGGCACTGAGCAGATCGTAGGCATCGATAGTATCCAGCGGCCGGTTTTCAGGCGAGATAAACACTTCATCTCGATAACTGTAGTCGGCTCTAAATAGCAGTTCGCTGGCAGCGCCCAATGGCATTTTATATTCCGCCGCCAGGCTAAAGGTATTTTCCGGGCTGCGAGTCAAGCTGTTGCCGCTGAGGTCTTCATTATTGTCGGCGGATATAAATTTATTATATTCGCTATCCAGATAGCCGTAAGTGAACACCAGCGTCAGGCCGTCGAACGGCATCGCCAGGGCCTCCAGTTCAACGCCTTGTATGTCTGCCGATGCAGCGTTGCTGATAAACTGCGTACCCGCGTCGCGGATTTGAAAGACCTGCAAATTTTCGTAATCCGTAAAAAACGCGGCAATGTTAAGCCGTAGCCTGTTGTACAGCCACTCGGAGCGCAGACCGATCTCGAACGTATCCGCTGTTTCGGGTTCGAAAGGCGTCATCGCATCGCCCGAGGTAGTCGATACTCCGTTAAAACCACCGCTTTTATAGCCCTGAGAGAACGTGAAGTATGCCAGCAAGTCGTCCCCAAACTGATACGCCAGCGAAAACTTACCGGTAAATTGTTTGAAGTTATCGTCGTCATCGGCAGCGAACGGACCCTCGGGCAGCACATTAACAAAAGGCGAGCTAACGCCGGTGGCATCCAACGCAAAGTCTTTTTCGTCCACTGTATAACGGCCGCCCAAGGTGATATTCAGGCGGTCTAAAACAGGATATGTCGCCTGACCAAACAAGGCATAACTACGGGTTTCCACATCCTGTGAATACTCTGCCCGGTCCGGGAACAACGCTTGGCCAGGGTCAGGGCCACTCGCCTGCGTGATATCCAGGCGGTCTATATCTTCCGCCAGAAAATAGGCGCCGGCGGTCCATTCCAGCAGGCTGCCGGTCGCGGTCAAACGGACTTCCTGTGACCATTGATCGGTATTTTCGTCCTGGCCGAGTAGCGGCAAACCATAGCTGGTGACGTCTTCGAATATGTCGTATTCGCCAGCCCGAAACGCGGTAATGGAAGTGACCGTGCCGATGGCGGTTTCGATATCCAGGCGGGCGCTGAGTCCATAAAATTCGCGCTGTGCACCCCCGTCAACGGCAAGCTCGGTGGTTCGTATGCTGGCGCTGGGCGTAGCCAGCGGTATGGCTCCCGCGCCCAACACCGGTACCGATGTCACTATCGCCTCGCGCGACGCTGGCCCCACCGCGTCGTTATTGAAGTAGTCCACCGACAAGAGTAGCTGGGAATTGTAACTTAAATCAAACAATAGATGACCGCGTGCGGTCAGGTTGTCGTATTCACGCAGGTTATCGGACCCGGTTGTGGCGTTGGTAATGTAGCCATCGCGCGCGTCGTAGCCGCCCGCAAGCCGACCCTGCACGGTCTTGCCGGCGACTGGCCCGCCGATGGCGGCGCGAATGTCGGTGCGATCGAAACGGCCATAGGTTCCTTCAATGTAGCCTTCGGCCTCGGATCCCGGCTTTTTGCTGACAACATTGATCGCGCCGCCCGCCACGTTACGGCCGTACAAGCTGCCCTGCGGTCCGCGCAACAC